>JBDTAE010000102.1:0-9784 GCA_039924785.1 Gemmatimonadaceae bacterium
CCAGAACAGAGCACCGCGGCGATCGTCGTGCATCATCCGCAGGCAAAATACTACGCCGTGCGCGGCGAGAATCAGACAGCCGCTGTGGGAGCGACATGAGCACGAAGCTCGAACGGCTGCTCGACCCGAACACCATCACCGTTTTCGACGGCGCCATGGGCACGATGCTGTACGCCAAAGGCGTCTTCATCAACCAGTGTTACGACGAATTGAATGTTCGCGCTCCCGACATGGTGCGCGACATTCACGAGCTGTACGTACGCGCCGGTGCCGACGTCATCGAGACGAACAGCTTCGGTGCGAATCGTCTCAAGCTCGTGCAGCATGGACTGCAGGAGCAAACACGCGAGCTCAATCGCGCCGCGGCGCAGGTTGCGCGCCAAGCCGCCGGCGACCGCGCGCTCGTCGCTGGCGCCGTTGGTCCGCTCGGCGTCCGTCTCGAGCCGTACGGCCCGACGAGCGCGGGCGAAGCACGTGACATTTTCCGCGAGCAGATGGAAGGCCTCGTGGAAGGCGGCGTCGATCTGTTCATTCTCGAGACGTTTTCCGACCTCGACGAAATGGATCAGGCCATCCGCGCGGCGCGCTCCGTCGACCCGACGAAACCGGTGATCGCGCAGATGACGATCGGCGTCGACGGGCTCACGACGTACGGTGCGTCTCCGGAGCACGTTGTACGCGCGCTCGACAAGTGGGGCGCGGATATCATCGGACTCAATTGCTCTGTCGGTCCGCAGACGATTCTCGATTGCATCGAGAAGATGTCGCCGCACACGCGTAAAAAGCTGAGCGCGCAGCCGAACGCCGGAATGCCGCGCGATGTCGGCGGGCGCAGCATGTACATGGCGAGCCCGGAATACATGGCGACGTACGCCCGCCACCTCGTGCAGTCGGGCGCCAAAATCATTGGCGGATGTTGTGGAACGACGCCGGATCACATCCACGCGATGGTCGAGGGCATCCGTCCGCTGATGCCGCGATTGGCGGCGACGGGATTGCGCGATCGACACGCACCGGAGTCCGAATCCGCGGCGGCAACGCTACGACCGCCCGCCGCGACTGTCGCTGCCGTACCGTTTGCAGAACGCTCACGCTGGGCTGGGAAAATCTCGCGCGGCGAGTTCGTCACGTCGGTGGAGATCGTTCCGCCGCGCGGCGTCGATGCGTCGCGTATGCTGTCGGACACCATTCGCCTCAAGGCCGCCGGTGTGGACGCGGTGAACGTGCCCGACGGCCCGCGCGCACAGAGTCGCATGGGCGCGCTCATGACGAGCGTGTTGATCGAGCAGCAAGCGGGAATCGAAACAGTCACCCACTACGCCTGTCGCGACCGCAACCTCCTTGGCATGCTGAGCGACCTGCTCGGCGCGTCAGCCGTCGGTCTTCGCAACTTGCTTGTGATCACGGGCGATCCGCCGAAGATGGGACCGTATCCAGATGCGACGGCGGTTTTCGACGTCGACTCGATCGGCTTGACGAATCTCGTCAACAACCTCAATCACGGTCTCGATCCCGGCGGAAACTCGATTGGTCAACCAACGCGATTTGCGATCGGTGTTGGCTGCAATCCCGTGGCGCTCGACCCTGCGCAGGAGCTCAAGCGCTTTGAGTGGAAAGTGGACGCGGGCGCCGAGTATGCGATCACGCAGCCGGTGTTCGATGTGACGCAGCTCGAGAAATTTCTAAAGTCGATCCACCACGTCCGTATTCCCGTGATTGCCGGAATCTGGCCGTTGGTTTCTGTGCGGAACGCCGAGTTTCTCGCGAATGAGGTGCCTGGTGTGGAAGTGCCGGATGAGATCATTTCGCGCATGCGGGCGGCGAACGAGAAGTCGAAGGACCACGCCGTGGCGGAAGGCATCGCGATCGCGCATGAGATGTTCGATCGAATCAGGGACGCTGTGCAGGGCGTGCAGGTCTCGGCTCCGTTCGGGAAAGTCGATCTGGCGCTTAAGGTGTTCGAACGTAGCTGAGCCACTGCGTAGCTGAGCCACTGCGTAGCTGAGCCACTGCGCCAGGAATCAGGCTCGCGGTGCGCCGTGTCGGGGAGTGTGGTGTCGCCGCGCGACCTGGCAATACTGCCGATACTGCATGGCAGTATTGCCACCGGCTCGCGCTCTGACACCACACTTCCCCGCCCCGCTACGACTTCACCGCCATCTAGATGCTGACTGGTTATGCGGCGATCCGGCGTGTCGTCCTCCCCCATGAGTAAAATCATACCGCCGGTCCTGTGGGGACAGCGTTCGCTGCGTGGGCGACATTCACGTCGTATATTCGGCAATGCCATCGACGACCTGGTCGCACCGCGACGAAGCCACATTTCTCCGCGCGGCGCTTCTCCTCGGCCTCATCAAGGGCGACGTCGCCATCGCGTGGGCTGACGGTCTCGTGCATCACGACCCGTCGCCAAGCGCCGAGTTGCTGGAGTTGTCGCTCACTCCGGCCGCCGACCTCTCGGCGGTGCGGCATGCGCTCTGGCCGCTCGCGCACCCCGCCGAGTCGCCTGATGTCATTCGGCGCCTCATCGCGGTGGCTGCCGTCGACTACACGTCCGGCAAACGGTCATTCGCGGACACCATTCAGGTGCTGCGGCAGCGCAATTCACCGACGTGTCGCCGACGGCGCCATAAAGTCTGTTCCATCGGCAGCGATGCCCCCGGGCCAGCGATATATTCCAGCCATGCGCTCGATTCTCCTGATCGACCACGGCTCAATGCGCGCCGAAGCGAACCACATGTTCTCGTGCGCGGCACGCATCGACGTTATTGACGAATCTCTAACACCCGCCGCTGCATCGTAGCGGCACTCGACCAATTCCGCGACCATGACCATCGACCTCGCCACCGCTCGTCCGCCCCTCACGATCTTCTCCGACGACGAGGCGTTGTTCCGCGACGCCGTTGCCGGGTTTGCGAACGAGGAAGTTCGCCCGCGCGTCCAATCGATGGAGCGCGACGGTAAGATCGATCCGACGCTCATTACGAAGTTCTTCGAGATGGGCCTCATGGGCGTCGAAGTCGCCGAAGAGTACGGCGGCGCGGCCGGCTCGCTGTTCCTCGTTGCGATCGGCGTCGAAGAGATCAGCAAGATCGATCCCGCGGCGGCGATTCTGATGGACGTCCAGAACACGCTCGTCAACTATCCGATTCGCACGTACGGCAGCGACTACATCAAATCGACGTACCTGCCGCGTCTCACCGGAACGACCGTCGGCGCGTATGCGCTCTCCGAGGCAAGTTCGGGGTCCGACGCGTTCGGCATGCAGACGCGCGCGGAGCAACGCGGCAGCGGTTGGGTACTGAACGGTCGCAAAATGTGGATCACGAACGGCGCAGAGGCAGAGATCTACGTCGTGTTCGCCAATGCGAATCCCGGTGCCGGCTACAAGGGCGTGACGGCGTTCGTCGTCGAGCGCGGCTTCAAAGGCTTCAGCGTCGGCAAGAAGGAAGACAAACTCGGCATTCGCGCATCGAGCACGACGGAGCTCATCCTCGACGATGTCGAAGTTCCGGCGGAGAACGTGCTCGGCCCGGTGGGCCAGGGGTACAAGGTCGCGATCGAAACGCTCAACGAAGGGCGCATCGGCATCGGCGCGCAGATGATCGGTGTCGCCGGCGGCGCGCTCAGGGCCGCGACCGACTATGTGAAGGAGCGCACGCAGTTCGGCAAGAAGCTCGCGGACTTTCAAGGAATCCAATTCCAGCTTGCACAAGCCCGCACCGAGCTCGAAGCAGCGCGACTCATGGTATACAACGCCGCTCGTCTGAAAGACGCCGGGAACGACATCGCGATGGAAGGCGCCATGGCGAAGCTGTTCGCGTCGCAAGTGGCCGAGCGCGTGACGTCGGTCTCGCTGGAGCTGTTCGGCGGGTACGGCTACACCAAGGACTATCCCGCCGAGAAGTTCTATCGCGACGCCAAGATCGGTGCGATCTACGAGGGCACGTCGAACATGCAGCTTCAGACGATCGCGAAAGCGATGTTGAAATAGAAGACGGCGCCTGCCGTTGTTGCAGACGTGCTCGCGATAGTGGCAGTTGTCGTGTCGGCGAGCGCAACACTGTCGTCGTCAGGCGTCGTGGTGGCCGCGATCGATGCGATCCCTTGCTCGGCGGGTGCCGTCGTGACGTCGGCAGGTGCAGTGGTCGCGTCGAAAATGACCGTGGTCTCGTCGATCGACGCCGGAGTCGTGTCGAACGGTCCAATCGTCCTCCCGTTTCGCCCAGTGATCGACGCGGTTGGTTCGAGTGTCTCCGCGGTTGGCGCCGGGATCGCGTCGAAGCGTCCGATGATCGCGTCGGCGAGCGTGATGAATGCGTCGGCGAGCGTGATGATTGCGTCGGCGAGCGTGATAAATGCGTCGGCAAATTTAATGATTGCGTGGATCACTCCACTCATCGCGTCGCCCGATCAGGGGCAATTGAGCTTACCGCGATGAATCACAACGGCAGATACAACCGAGGCGGGGAATGAAAGTCATTCGCGTGCACGAGACCGGCGGCCCTGAGCGACTGCTGCTCGACGACGTCGCCGATCCATCGCCGGGCAACGGTGAGTTGCTCATCGACGTCGAAGCGATCGGTGTCAACTTCATCGACATCTACCAGCGCGAAGGCCTCTACCAACTGCCGCGGCCCTTCATCCCCGGCTCGGAGGCCGCGGGAACGGTTCGCGCGGTCGGCAGCGGCGTCAGTGATTTCAAGCCCGGCGACCGTGTCGTTTCGCAAAGTGTGAAGGGCTCGTACGCCGAGCGCGCGGTTGTTCTCGCCGAGCGATCCATTCGTATTCCCGACGGCGTTGCGACGAAGACGGCGGCGGCGCTCTGGTTACAAGGCCTGACCGCCCACTACCTCACAACATCGACGTATCCGCTGAAGAAGGGCGATCGAGCATTGGTGCACGCGGCGGCCGGCGGCGTCGGCTTGCTGCTCTGCCAGATCGCGAAGAAACGCGGCGCCTTCGTGATCGGCACCGCGTCGACCGAGGAAAAACGCGCGCTCGCCAAAGCCGCCGGCGCCGACGAAATGATCGACTATACGTCGCAGGATTTCGCCGCCGAAACAAAGCGCATCACGAACAACGCCGGCGTGCACGTCGTGTATGACTCCGTCGGAAAGACGACGTTCGACAAATCCCTCGATTGCTTGACCAAGCGCGGAATGATGGCGCTGTTCGGTCAATCGAGCGGACCAGTGCCGCCGCTGGATCCGCAGATCTTGAATCGGAAGGGGTCACTGTTTCTCACCCGCCCTACACTGAACGACTACGTGCTCACCCACGACGAGCTCGAGTGGCGTGCCAACGAACTGCTCGGCTGGGTTGAACGAGGTGAGCTGTCGGTGCGCATCGGTCGCGAGTATAAGCTGGCGGAAGCCGGGGATGCACAGCGCGCGCTGGCCGGGCGGGAGACTACCGGGAAGGTTCTGCTCGTACCGTAGGGTGGTGGGGCCCGTACAGTGTCTTTGGTTTAGCCACGGAATCCGCTGAACCCGCGGAATACCGCGGAATCGTGATAGAAATAGAGGCGGGGCGTTTCTGGAAGTCGCTTTTTGACGAAGAGGCGGCTGGCGCAGCGATGGGCAAATCGGAATCGGTTGCGATCGTTTCTGGGGTTGGGATGTTCTTGTCGTCGAATTGTGTCTCAGACCTCGTATCGCTCATTAGCCGTTTACCGTTTTGTGCCTCTTCGCAAACGTCGGGTGGTTCCCGGGGTGGTTCCCGGGGTGGTTCCCGCTCAACGGTCGTTCGTTGTGTTGCCGACACCGGCTCGATCCTCGCGAGTCATATTCTCAGGTGTTCCGGTTTTATTCCGTGAGGCTCCGCGGTTTCCGCGGATTCCGTGGCAAAGCGGCACTCGACCGTCAACCGATGCCCGCATGGTGCGGGTCGCATGCGTCGCATACAACAATGAACTATTTGCGGTTCGCGTGGGTATTGCATAAGGTTTGATCGGTTCAAGAATTCGTTAATAGCGTCTCGCTGTCGCCCGGAGGGACGATGCGCATCTCGCCCATAGCAACTCGACTCGCCGGTATTGCGCTGTTGGCGCTGGCGACCGCAGCCGGCGCGCAAAATGGAAAGCACGGCACGGTGCGAATCACCGTGCGCGATTCGAGCGGCTCGCCAATCTCCAACGCCGATCTCACGCTGACGCGCGGATTGCGTGAAACGGTCGCCCGTGGAAGGACGGATGACGCCGGCAAGAGCGTCCTGTCGTTCGAAGTCTCCGATTCAACCGACTTGCAGGTCACGATGCGCAAGCTCGGCTACGCGCGCGCCGACCATTTCTTCGAGGGAGCGCCGAACGGCATGGACTCGCTGACGTTCGTCGTCGGAGCGCCGCTCACGAACACGCTCGCCACGGTGAAGGTCACCGCCGAAGCCGACCTCCGCCGCAAGAGCTACTACATCAACGCGGATGACATCGAAGCGGTCGACTCACCGTCGGTCGACAATGGCTGGGAGCTCATCAAGCGCATGCGGCCGGACATGCTCACGAGTCGCGGCGGTTGCGCGACGGGAGCGCAGCAGATCTGGGTCAACGGAAAGTGGATCCGGTTGCCACTGATGCCGGTCGGTCTCGATGCCGCCAGAGCCCGAGTCGGCGCCCCGCCGAGAGCGCGGTACAATTACGCGCCGGTGAGCGTTCTCCAAACGATCGCGCCGGAGCACATTCAAGAAATCACATATCACGATTGCTGGGATCGGGTGGACAACGTCGGTCTGGTCAACGCCGTCGTCGTCGTTCTCAAGCCGGGCGTCGCGTATCAGGAGAATGTTGGAAGCTTCGTGGATGACCTTCCCAAACCTGCCGCCAAAAAGCCATAAATGACGCAAGACGAAAGAGAACTCTCAACGACCGGCGCCCTTTCACGCCGGTCGTTTGTCGCAGCGGGCATCGCGACCGCCGTCGCGATTCGCGGCGCCGACGCGATGACGATCGGTGGCGACCTCCTCCCGGCCGAGTTGGTGCAAGGCGGTGTGCCCGCAGGCCCGCTCGACGAGCTCACGATTGACGACCTGCAAAAGAGGATGGCGAGCGGCACTGACACGTCAGCGTCGCTCGTACGGCAGTACCTCGCCCGCATCGACGCGCTCGATCAGAAGGGCCCATCGGTGAACGCAGTGCTGGAGCTGAATCCAGACGCGGCATCCATTGCGGCCACGCTCGACAACGAACGCAAGGCGGGCAAATTGCGCGGACCGCTGCACGGCATTCCAGTTTTCATAAAAGACAACATCGACACCGCCGACAAGATGCACACGAGCGCCGGATCGCTCGCGCTCGCGACGCACATTGCGGCGCGCGATTCCTACGTCGCCGAGCGTCTTCGCGCGGCAGGTGCCGTGATTCTGGGCAAGACGAACCTGAGCGAATGGGCGAATTTTCGCTCAACGCATTCGTCGAGTGGATGGAGCGGACGCGGGGGACAGACGCGAAATCCGTACGCGCTCGACCGCACACCGTCGGGGTCGAGCTCCGGATCCGGCACGGCAGCGGCATCGAGCTTCTGCTCGGTGGCGATCGGCACCGAAACCGACGGATCGGTGACGTCGCCGTCCGCGGCGGCGGGGTTGGTTGGAATCAAGCCGACCGTCGGTCTCGTGAGTCGCGCCGGAATCATTCCGATCGCACACAGTCAGGACACCGCCGGCCCCATGACACGCACCGTTCGCGACGCCGCGATTCTTCTCGGCGTTCTCACCGGTGTGGACGCGCGGGATTCCGCGACAAAGGGGAGCGTTGGGCATTCGATGACAGATTACACATCGGTGCTCGACAAGAATGGGCTGAAGGGCGCGCGAATCGGCGTCGCTCGCAAGCGATACACGGGCTACAGCGCGGCGACCGACAAGGTGTTCGCCGCGGCGCTCGATCTGATGAAAAAGAATGGCGCGATCATCGTCGATCCGGCGGACATCGCGACGGCCGGCGGCACCGACGACTCCGAGTTCGATTTGCTGCTGTATGAATTCAAGGCGGCTCTAAACGCGTACCTGGGCGGGCTGCCGGCCGGTGGCGTTCGCTCGTTGGCCGATGTGATCGCGTTCAACACGAAGAATGCGTCGCGCGAACTGCGGTATTTCGGGCAGGAGATCATGGAGCAGGCGCAGATGAAAGGGCCGCTCACGGAGAAAAAATACCGCGACGAGGTCGCGAAGAATCATCGCCTGATGGGCGCCGAGGGGATCGATGCGACGGTGGCGAAGTTCAAGCTCGATGCGATCGTGGCGCCGACCCAGGGACCGGCCGCGTTGATCGATCTGGTGAATGGCGATCCTGGTGGCGGAGGGTCGTTCACGGCGCCGGCTGCCGTGGCGGGATATCCGCACATCACGGTGCCGATGGGAATGGTGCGCGGGCTGCCGGTTGGGATTTCGTTCGTCGGGAAGGCGTGGAGTGAGGCGACGCTGTTGAAGCTGGCGTATGCGTTCGAGCAGGCCGGGCCGGCGCGGAGGAAGCCTACGTTTGTGTCGACCGTCGAGGTTGGGGATACGCGGCGGGGGGCATGAGCGTTTTACAACTGCGGTTAGTGGGCGAGGCGGTTCCAGTGGGTCTTCGATGGGCTTTGCGCGGTGTGCGTTTTCGAGTTTCGCGTTCGCGCGTGTCTCGTGACTGATGGACGCCGACAGGATTGCGCGGGGTACCGGCCAACTGCATAACTGCGTGAGTAACGAGTAACCAGTAACGAGTAACAAGTAACACGTAATGCGTTTGTAGTCCCCTTGCACTTCTACACGACTCGGCCTAGCGTCCTGTAGAAGTCAAAGGAAACCACGGACGACAAGCTCAGCCTCCCGCAGGGCACGCTCGACCTCCTCACTCTCCGAAGGCTCTCGCTCGAGCCGCAGCACGGCTGGGCGTTCTCCGAGCGCATTCAGCAAGTCTCGAAAAGGCGCTCCATATTCCTCAGGGGTCGCTCTACCCCGCCTGCACCGCCTCGAACGACGAGGTGGATCAAGGCCGAATGGGGCACGTCCGACAACAATCGGAATCGGAAAGCGAAGTACTACGCGCTAACGCGCGCCGGGATGAAGCAGCTCGACACCGAAGGCACAAGCCCGAGGCATGCTGCACATCGCCGCGATGGCGGTCGTCGTGTTGCTCGTCGTGTTGCTCGTCGCGTGTGCGAACGTCGCCAACCTGTTGCTTGCTCGCGGCTTTGGACGTCGACGTGAAACGGCCTTTCGGGTGGCAATGGGTGTCACCCGCGCCAGGCTACTCGGCCATCTCGCCGCCGAAAGCATGCTGCTCGCGATTGTCGGCATGGTCGCGCGTATCGTTGGCGGCGGAATCGGAACGCTATTCGGCAACGACGGTGCGCCGTCACTGTTCTTCTCGTTGGCGCTGGGGTGCTTGTGCGAAGTTTCATCAACATTCGCTCATTACCACTCGGCTTCGATGTCGATCGTGTCCTGTATGTCTTGCGAAACATGCGCGGCGCGGGGATGACGACCCAGCAGAGCCGGGCACTGATGCATCGATTGCTCGACATCGCGACGTCGGTTCCCGGCGTCGAAGGCGCGGCGGCGGCGAGCGTGCCGTTCTACGATCATGAGGCCACGCGATTGTCGGTCCCGGGCCTGCCTCTGTTCGCGCGGCCAGGCTGGATCCCAATTTGGTGTTACGCGCGGAGTGACCTACTGAGCATTGAGCCACGATGTCACGGACTGCCAATTCTCCCGCCGCGTTTCTGGGACCAGGCCGCCTTCCATTGGACAGATGACCGCGCGGACGACAGTATCAGTGAGTCAATGGCAGTCGAATCTCGACAAGGAT
>JBDTAE010000103.1:0-37272 GCA_039924785.1 Gemmatimonadaceae bacterium
GTTTTGTACTTCGAGCGCGAGTGGGACGGGCGCTTCAAGCCCAGTCATGCGTATCCGTCGCTTGCGCTGGCGACGGCGAATACGCACGACGTGCCCACGCTCGCCGGATTTTGGCAGGGACGCGATATCGAGACACGCGTGAACGTCGGAATTCTCGAGGCGGGCGACGCCGCCCAACACGCGCACCATGAGCGAGATCGCGAACGCGGTGCGCTGTTACATCTGCTCGCGTCGGAAAGAATTTTGCCACACGAGACTGCGCCAGCCGCCCCTGCCGATCTTTCAGGTGCGGTGCATGCATTCCTCTGCCGCACTCCAGCGGAGTTGGTCGGGCTGTCGCTCGATGATCTCGCCGGCGAGCTCGACTCCGTGAACGTGCCAGGAGTCGGTCCCGACCGCCATTCCAGCTGGACGCGGAAAATGCGATTGCCCTTGGAGGAGCTCGCCGCGAGCGACGACGTCCGCAAAACTCTGCGGTGTGGAGAACGACCGCGTCCCCCAGGGGTGTAAGTACCGCGTGCGGCGAACTTCCGATGACCCCGCCTTTGGGCTAATCTTCGTGGATTCGCCGCGACCCACCCCGCGGTGCACGAGGACTGAATGAATTCTGTTCCGACCAACACAACCGTAGCGTACTTCTCGATGGAGATCGCCCTCGACAAGGCGATCCCGACATATAGTGGCGGACTCGGCGTTCTCGCCGGTGATACGCTTCGCTCCGCTGCAGACCTCGGTCTCCCGATGGTCGGCGTTACGCTGCTGCATCGAAAGGGCTATTTCGATCAGAGCATCGACGACGCCGGCAACCAGAGCGAAAAGCCCGTCTCCTGGAAACCCGAGGAAAAGCTCGAACGCGTCGACGTCACCACCACCGTGACGATCGAAGGGCGTACCGTGAAGATTCGCGCGTGGAAATATCCGGTGCGCGGAATCACGGGCCACGAAATTCCGGTCTACCTCCTCGACACGGATCTGCCGGAAAACGAAACGTGGGATCGTGGGCTCACCGACACGCTCTATGGCGGCGACACCCACTATCGCCTGTGTCAGGAGATCGTGCTCGGCATGGGCGGCGCGTCGTTGCTGCGTGAGCTGCATCCGAACATCGGGTTGTACCATTTGAACGAGGGGCACTCCGCCCTGCTCACACTTTGTTTGCTGAGCTGGCAATTGGACGGCCGCCAAGCATTCGAATTGAACGATGACGACATCGAGACGGTTCGGCGCAGCTGCGTGTTCACGACGCACACGCCCGTGCCCGCGGGCCACGACAGCTTTCCGGTCGACATGGTGCGTACCGTGCTTGGCGACGATCAGACTGCCATCCTCGAAGCGGCAGGATGCATCGAGCACAGCACGTTGAACATGACACGGGTCGCGCTGCGTCTTTCGCGTTTTGTGAACGGCGTTGCCATGAAGCATCGCGAAGTATCGCAGGTGATGTTCCCGAACTATCCGATCGATTCGATCACGAACGGCGTGCACGCCGGCACGTGGACCTCGCAGCCGTTCCAATTGCTGCTCGATCGCAGAATTCCGGAATGGCGCACCGACAATCTCTATCTTCGATATGCGGTGAGCATTCCGCTGCAGGAGATTCGCGCCGCGCACGCCGAGGCAAAGGAAGCGATGATCGCCGCCATCGCCGCGCGAACGGGTGTCGCGCTCGAGCCGAACGTGTTCACGATCGGGTTTGCGCGCCGCGCCACGCCGTACAAGCGCGCCGACCTGTTGTTCAGCGATCTGGAGCGTCTCGAGCAGATCGCGACTGACGTCGGCCCGATTCAAATCGTGTTCGGCGGCAAGGCCCATCCGAACGACGGCGGCGGCAAGGATCTCATTCGTCGCATTTATCATGCGGCGTCGGCGCTGGCGGACAAGATCACCGTCGTGTACGTCGAAAACTACGAGATGGACATCGCGTCGCACCTCGTTGCCGGCGTCGATCTCTGGCTGAACAATCCGATGAAGCCGCTCGAGGCGAGCGGCACGAGCGGCATGAAGGCCGCGCTGAACGGGGTGCCGAGTTTGAGTGTGCTCGACGGGTGGTGGGTGGAAGGACACGTCGAGGGCGTGACAGGTTGGTCGATCGGCGGCGCCGAGCTGGAGAACGATCAATCCAAGGACGCAAATGAGATTTATCTCAAGCTCGAGCGGTCGATCCTGCCGCTGTACTACGGCCTGCCGTACGCGTACGCCGACGTGATGCGGTCGGCGATCGCGCTCAATGGATCGTTCTTCAACACGCAGCGGATGGTCGAGCAGTACGTGCGCAACGCGTACTTTCCGGACGAGCTGCAGATTCTCGCGCCGGTCGGCTGATCGTCGCGGCGTATCACGAAACGAGGCCGGGCGATTCGTCGTCCCGGCCTCGTTGATTATGCCGGAGCATCGACGAGCTCGTCTTCGATCGCGTTGCTCTTTCTGACCGCGCGCATCGCCGTGCCGCCGGCGACAATCGCGCCGAGCACGATGTAGATGTAAAACGTATAGAACCGCCACCACAGGAGCGCTGCGGCGAAGATCGATTTGTTGATCACGCCGGACAGCGCCGCCGCGAACGCGACTTCGACCGCACCACCGCCGCCGGGCGCGGGCACCACCGCCGCACCGTACAACAATCCGAGCGGCCAGAGTGCCAACGGCGCGAGCGGCGCCGCCACGCCCGCGCCGAAAACCAGCGCCGGCAATACGCACAACCGCATGGCGACGTGAATGACGGACATCGTGTACGCAGCGGCCGCCCATCGCATATCGATGTGTCGCATGCGGTCGACCGTCGAGCGAATCTGTCGAAACCACCGTTGAATGATGTCCCATCGCTTGCCGCCAAGCCACAGGCGGTGCGCCCAACGCGGCGGGGCGGCTCCGATGTGGCGGCGCGACAAGACGACCGCCGCCGCCGCGAGGCCTATTACAAAACCCGCATACGCGCCGACGACGCCAACGAGCGCGCCGAGCACGATGCCGGCGTGCCGAAAGACGATGGCGACCACGAGGACGACGGTCGCGAGCGATAGCGCCTCGAGGAACAACTCCGCGAACAGGACAACCAGCACGCTCGGCGTATCGACCCCTGCTTCGGCAAGGACGAGAAAGCGCGCAGGTTCAGCGCCTGAACGCGCGGGCGTGATCGACGCGCCGAAGTCGCCCGCCAGCGTGGTGCGCAACGCCGTCACGAAGCTCAATTCGATCTGCGCCGCTCTCGCGCTCCACGTGATTTTCCAGGAGCGCGTAAGAATTTCCGTAACGACGGCCGCGATTGCCCACAGGTGCGCCCGCGGCGGGAGCACGATAGAGCTACCGGCGCGCCACCAGCGAAGAATAAAGAATACGGAGATGCCGAGGACGCCCGCGAACGACGCGGCGGTGAAGACCCAGCGTTTCCAGGTCATTCGCGACGCATGGGCGCTGGTCGGGGCGGGATCAGACGAGTCTCCGAGTCATTGTCCATGTGCGAATCTCGTGTTTTGCGCCTGTCACGTCAACGACATCCTCTGCCATTCGGGGCGGAAATAACCCATCGTTCGCGCGCGATGTATTCGACATGCCTCCACTGTCATCACAAGCTCGACCGCAACGACTCGATCGAAGCCTTTCAGATCGGGTCCAAATTGGCGTTCGACAGCGAGAAAGGCAGACTTTGGGCCATCTGCGGCTCGTGCGCGCGATGGAATCTCAAACCAATCGAAGAGCGGTGGGAGGCTGTTGAGCAATGTGAAAAGCTGTTTCGCGCGCTGAAGCTGCGGGCGCAAACAGACAACATCGGGCGGGCGAAGCTTCGTGACGGGACGGAACTTATTCGCATCGGCAAACCGTTGCGGCCGGAGTTTGCGGCGTGGCGGTATGGGCGGGAGTTTTCGCGTCGGTTCAGGCGTCGCGCCGTGTACATCGGTGGTGCCACGGCCGCCGTAGCGGGCGGAATTCTCGGATTGTCCGCGGCCGGAATTATCGATTCGAGCCTGTTGGTTCTGCCAGTTTTCTGCACCTCCGTCGTGTTGATCGGCGCGAAAATAAAGGGTGAGCGTTTCGAAACGTTTCTGCCTGTGCGGGCGGCCGGCGACCACGGGAAATCGCTCATCATCAATGCGGAAAATCTCGAGCACACACAACTGAGCGTGAATCACGACGCAACGCTGCGCCTTCGGTTGCAGCACTATTCCGGACGCGAAGAATTCGTCGGGGACCGCGCCGCTCGCGTGTTGTCGTCGGTACTTCGCGGGATCAATGGCTCCGGGGCGGGAGCGGGAACGATCGAGAAAGCATCGTCATTTATCGCTGACGCAAAGACACCGGGGCTGGCGATCGCGAGAATCAGCGCCGAAGCGCGTGCACGCGAGGGCGACTACTCAGCGGAGTATGCGTCGTACGCCCGCGGCGATTGGATGAATCCCAAGATCAAGGGCGCATATTCAAGCGGGACGCCGCCGATAAATCGAGGCGCGCTCCATCGCTTGCCGGCGTTGCAGCGTCTCGCGCTTGAAATGGCTCTCCACGAACATTCCGAACAACACGCCCTCGACGATGACCTTGCATCGCTCGAGCGCGACTGGCGCGAAGCAGAGGAAATCGCCGCGATCGCCGATGATCTGCTGACACCGAAATCGGTGAACGACGCACTCGCCGCGGCGAAACGGAAAAAGTAAAGGCCCGGCAGATTGCCCGGGCCTCTACTTCAGTAAACTCTAAACGCGCCTAGAAGCGCCAGAGATCGAACGGCTTCTTTGCGGAGAGACCGTCGCCCTCATCAGCCGACGCGCCACCGCTCGCCGAACCCTTCGGCTTCACGATATCGCTGATCTGATGACGCGCATCGGCGATGTGACGCTTCGTCGCCACATCGGTCGCGCGCTTCTGTGCCGACGCCAACTCGCCGTCGAGCTGCGTGAGCTCACCGCGCAGCATCGCCTTGATTTCACCCGTGTTCACAGCCGGCGCAGCACCACCGCGACCACCGCCTCCACCACCGCCACGACCTGCGGCACCAGCGGCAACCGCCGGCGGATTGATCTTGTCGCCGACGTCCTTCAGGTACGCGCGCTGCAGCCCACGGCGATACACGTCGATCTTCAGCGGACCGCTCGCATACACCTCAGTAAACACGCCGTGCCGAAGATCGCTCAGCATCTCGGCGAACGTGTAGACGTCGCTCGGGTTCTTCGCCATCGCCTCGGATTCGATGAGACGCGTCAGCTTCGCGTCGCCGAGCAAGCTGGCGATCAGCGACGACTGCGCCGTCACGATGCGCGTGATTTCGCCGGTCGGCTCCATCTTCCGCAGCATGTCCTGATCGACCAGCCACGTCGGTGTCTGGAACGCCTGCTCGGAGATGAACTTCACCGCCGCCTGTTGCTTCGCCTTCGGCACGGACGTGAAGCGGACGCCGCTCTGATCGCCGTACTTCTCCTGCGAGTTCATACCGCCGACGAGATTCGCGACGTGCCCGAGCTCCGTGCGCCACTGCCCGACTTCACGGTTGTACAACTCGCCCATCACCTCGTAGTCCTCCAACGGCTTCACACTCGCCGTCTGAATCCACTGCATGTTCCGTTTGAGGTTTCTAATACCGAGCTCGGTCGCCTTGACGGGATCGGCGTCGCCGACGGCTTCGGTCTCGTCGCCCGGATCGGAACCGAACGCCCCGGACGTCGAGAAGCGAAGCCACGGCTTCGTGTCCTGCTCACGCGCCCACCGGTCGAGCGTCGCTTCCTTCGACTCGGCGGCCTTGATCAGTTCGGCGCCTGTGCGTGTGGAGCCCTGTTGTGCGACGGTCATCGGCGTCGCGATCGGCGCGTAGCCCCAGTGCGTCGCCCAGATGTCGTACGGGCCGATTTTCGGAATCAGCAATTCCGGTGCGATGTGATCCTCAGGCTGCACGATGTAGTTGAAGCGCGAGTAATCCATCAACGTCGACACGTGGCCCATGCGGCGCAGGAAGTCGGCGTTGCGGAGGCTGTCGATCGGATACATCGAGCTGGCCTTCATGTTGTGCTGGAAGCCGATCGTGTGACCCACTTCGTGTGCCAACACATACTCGAGCAAACGTCCCATGAGCGAATCAGGGAACGGGAATGTGCGCGCGCGCGGATCGTTCGCCGCCGCCTGCGTGAAGTACCACGTGCGCGCGAGGTTCTGCACGTTGTGATAAAACTGAATGTGGGCGTTCAGAATCTCGCCCGACCGTGGATCGTGGATGTTCGGACCCGACGCGTTCTCCGTCGTCGACGGAAGCCAACGCACCACCGAGTAGCGCGCGTCTTCCGGCGACCAATCAGGATCGTTCGTCGGCGCGTCTTTCGCGATGATTGCATGGCTGAAGCCCGCGGCTTCGAACGCCGGCTGCCAATCTTCGATCGCCTTCTTGAGATACGGACGCCACTTCATCGGCGTGTTCGCGTCGAGATAATACACGATCGGCTTGACCGGATCGGAGATCGCCGCGTTCGGATCCTTTTTCTCGAGACGATAGCGCGTGATAAAGCAGCGCTGATTGCTCGCCATACGCTGATCGTCGCCGGCGTAGTCCGTGACCGTGAGGCTGAAGTAACCAACGCGGTTGTCACACAAACGCGGTTCCATCGGCGTCTCCGGCAGCTTGTGGAAGCTGTAAGACGCGACGATCGTCGCCGTGGGCGCGGAGAAGCCGGCGCCGCCGGCGCGCCCGCCGCCACCGCCCGCCGCGGCACCGCCGCGACCCGCAGCCGCTGACTGCAGCGTGAGCGTCGATGCGACGTTGACGTTGTCGGGGAACGACGCGACGTGCTCGATCCACGAACGCGTGGCGTCAATCGTGTAGCCCGCGCCGATACGCGCGGCCGGCGAAAGCTCCGTCGGCGGCTGCGTGAAAAGACGCGTGACGTCGATCACCGGCGCGCTGTCCGGCCCATACGCCTCGACGTTGAACACCGCGAGGATCGGATGAACGTTCGACGCGGCGACCGCGCCCGCGACCGGCGACGTCGTGTCGCTCGCCATGATCTCGTTCGAGATGCCGCGCAGGAAAACGCGGTTGTCGCGACGCTCGAAGTGCACCATGCGGTTACCGGCCGGTGCGCCGTCGTAGCCGGCGCCGACCGCCGTCTCCGCGATTTCTTGCAAGAGCAGAATGTCCTTGTTCAACTCACGACGAGGAATCTCGAACAGCACTCGGTCGCCGATTTTATGAACTTTGAACATTCCGGTTTTCGTCTGCGCTTGCGCGGTGACGACGCGGTTGTACGGCTGCGGGTTGGCGGCGGCGGCCGCGGTTCCCGCCGCGCCGCCCGCGCCACCTCGACCACCGCGGCCGACCGGCGCGGGCGTCTCGGGATCATCGGGGTTCTGCGGTGTTGTTCGCGCTACCGGCGCGGGGGTGACTGGTGCCGGCGTTTGTGCCGGCCTGTTCGACGAAGCACAACCGATCGCGATGATCGCGGCGGTTGCGCTGGTCAACGTGAGTGATGGACGCATTCGCATATACGGCCTTTGCGATGAGGGGGGACAGAAAAACGAATCCAGCAGGGGTGGATACTGGATCCTTACAAGAACGAACGCACCTCGCAAGCAATTCGTTGGCAGGTCGTTCCGGCCTTCCCGTCCCCATCAGCCCCCGCGTAGCACCTGCGCGAGGGCGATTCGACCCGCGCGACGCGCGGGCAGATAGCTCGCGACCACCGCCAACGCCACCAAAACGACGATTACCCCGCCGAACGCGACTGGGTCGGTTGGACTGATCTCGTATAACAGCTTGGTCAAAACCCGAGTCGCCAGGAGCGCGCCGGCCGCTCCCACAGCCGTCCCGATGAGCGCGAGCGACACACCCTGCCATAGCACGAGACGCACGATATCCTCGCCGCGCGCTCCCAACGCCACTCGGATGCTCAACTCGTGGCCTCGCTGCGACACGAGGTACGAGATCACACTGTACACACCCAACGTTGCCAATACGAGCGCCACCGAACCAAACACGCCGACGAGGAACAGCATGAAGCGCTGCTGCGTCAGCGACCGCGCCACGAGCTCCTCGATCGTCGAGAACGAAACCGGGATATCGGCGCGCATCGAGTGGAACATGCCGCGCGCGTCGGTCGTCACCGACCCCGGCGTCGTCGTTGCCATGACGATGCGAAACTGCGCGCCGTACGCGCGCTGCCGATAGTTCACATAGAAGGCGGGACGCGGATCCGCGGCCAGGCTGGCCTCGCGAACGTCGCCGACAACACCGACGATCATGATCGGCGTCAGGTCGCCATCCATATTCCCAAACTCGATCATCTTCCCGATCGGATCCTCATTCGGCCAACGCTGCTTGACGAGCGACACGCTGATCACCGCGACCTGGGGCGCGCCGGCGCGATCCTCGTCGTTGAACAACCGACCCTTGATCAACGGAATGTTCAGCGTTTTGAAATAGTCCGCCCCCGCCACGCGAAAATCAGCGTGCCCCGTTCGGTCGTGGTTCTTGAAAAGCTCGGACAACGTCTTCTCGTCGACCTTCTCGTTGCCGTTCAAGATCGCGAACGTCCCGTTCCCGCTCGAGCCTGCGCTCGACATCGGCATCGCACTCGCGGCGCCGACCGACGTCACTCCGGGAATCGATCGCGCCCGCGCGACGGCCTCGTCGTAGAACTGCGTGCGAAGCGCGTTCGACGCGCTGTCGTGACGCCCGCCATAGCTGATGTTCGCGACGACGAGCTGACGCGTGCGAAATCCCGGATCGATGCTCATCAAATGCTGAAAGCTCCTCCCAAGCAGCCCCGCGCCGACGAGCAGCACGACGGTCATTGCCACCTGCACGATCACGAGTGTGCGACGAACGCGATCGCTGCCGCCGGCGCCGGCCATGGTGCGAGCACCATTCGTCAACGCGGAACGCAGATCGCCGCGCGATCCGCGCCACGCCGCTACGCCGCCGAGTCCGATCGCCGTCGCCGCACTGACGACGAGGGCAAAGGCGAGCACCCGCCAATCGAGCGCAACCTGCTCGACGCCGGGAATATTCGCCGGTCTCAGGATGACCAGCGCTTTCACACCCGCGAACGCGAGAAACAAACCGCCCGCGCATCCGATCAGCGCGAGCACGGACGCCTCGATGAGCAATTGCTGAATCAGTCTCGACCGACCAGCGCCGAGCGCGAGACGCACGGCAAGCTCGTTTTCGCGCGACGCCATGCGCGCCACGAGCAGGTTCACGACGTTCGCGCACGCGATCAACAGCAGAATTCCGGACGCCGCGAGCAGCAGGAACAACATCGGCTTGATCGGACCGGAGATCTCGTCTTGAATCGAGTGCACCGATCCATCGACGCCATCCATGTCGTCGCCATACTCCGACTTCAACTGCCGCATGATCGACGACACGTCGAGCTTGGCTTGCGCGACGGTGACCCCGTCTTTGAGTCGCCCGATCAGCTCAAAATTGTGCCCGGTTCTTGTCGCGTGCTCAGCGCCGGAGTTCGGCACCACCGCGTCGGTGGTCGGAGGAAATTCCATATCCCGCGGAAGCACGCCGATGATCGTCGCACGGGTTGCGTCGACGGTGAGTGACGAGCCAATCGCGGACGGCGACCCGCCGAACTGGCGTTGCCAGAATCCATAACTGATCACGACGACGTTGCCCGCTGCGCCGGGCTGCATCTCCTCGGCGGAGAAGAAGCGTCCGGCGTACGGTCGGACGCCGAGCACGTCGAAGAAGCCGGTTGTGACGGTCGCGAGCGACGCGCGTACGCCTTCTCCGTTGCTCACGACGGATTCGTCGCCTTCGCCATAGCCGGCAAGCGCCGAGAAGCTCTTGTTCAATTTCACCAAATCATTGAGATTCGATTCCGCCCACGCCATCTCGTGGCCGGACTTGCTCACCTCCCAGAGCTGCATGATTCGTTCGGCGTGTGGATACGACATGGGCTTGAGCACCACGCGGCTCACGACGCTGAAGATCGCGGTCGTCGCGCCGATGCCGAGGGCAAGCGTGAGAGCCGCGATCGCCGCGAAGCCGGGCGATTTGCGAATCTGCCGCGCCGCAAACCGAAGGTCCTGCAGGATGCTTCCAATACGCTCGGTCATATGAACTCTCTGGAGTTGAGCGACTTCGATGGACATGATGTAATCGCGGAGTTCATCGACGTCGCCGAAGCGCCGCAGCGCTTCGATCATTGCCTGCTCCCGCGCGTACCCCTGCTTCATCAACGTTTCCAAGCGCAGTTCCACGTGCATGCGCACTTCGTCGTCCAAGTCGCGAACGATGCGCTCGCTAGTGAGCGGAAGCCGAAACGCGCGGCGAATTCCTGAAGGGATGCGCATGTGACGTCAGGTGACTTCGAGAATGCGGCCGACGGCGCTCGCGTAGCGTTTCCACGTCGCGGTTTCCGCGCGAAGGAGCGCTCGCCCGCGCGGCGTGAGCGAGTAGTACTTCGCGCGGCGATTGTTTTCCGAGAGGCCCCACTCGGAATCGATGGCGCCGGCATCCTCGAGACGGTGCAGCGCCTTGTACAGCGCCGCGTCGACGATCACGAGGTCGCCGCCGCCATGGCGCTCGATCCATTCGGCGATGGTGTAGCCGTGCATCGGTCCCCAAGACACCGTCTTGAGGACCAGCACATCGAGGGTTCCGTGGAGCAGGTCGCTTGCGTCCCGAGGCATGATGCTTCCACTAACGAGGTTGTTGGAACGTACACATCGGATTCGACAACGCGATTCCCGAAAGGGTTGAACCAGGATTTGTCGGATCTTCCCGGCAACGATTTCAGCAAGGCTGCGGCGAGACGCCTTCTATGTAATGGACTACGTTGGATCCCCGAGTTTAGTGGCGGTTGCGGCCGCGCCGGCGGCTGACGCGCTCGGTTACGGCCGCCGAATCGACCAGGGTTCCCCCGTTCTTTGCGCACTCCGCAATTCCGAACGCGGTCGCGGCGCTGCGGAGGACGATCAGACGCGCCGTCTGTCATTAAGCGGCGCGAAGTCTGGTGCGACAGCGGCCCCGGGGCGCATTGTTATGAAGCCTACGATCGGAGTTATGCGTGTCTCGAAAAATCCAGCTGGCAGCGGCGGTGCTTGTCGCATGTACACAGTCACTTTTCGCGCAAAAAGATTCACTCGCGTTCGCGGGTGTGCACTGGCGCGAGATCGGTCCATATCGTGGGGGTCGTACGGCGGCGGCCGCGGGGAATCCGTCGCGTCCCGATGAGTTCTGGATGGGTTCACCGGGTGGCGGCGTGTTCAAGTCGATCAACGCGGGCCAGTCGTGGGCCCCGGTGACCGACAAGTATTTCGGCGGAACGATTGGCGCGATCGCGGTCGCCCCGTCGGCGCCGGATGTGGTGTATGTCGGCGGCGGTGAGTATCCGATTCGCGGGAACGTCTCGCACGGCGACGGCGTCTGGAAAACGGTCGACGGCGGAAAAACCTGGGCCTTCATCGGCCTCGGCGACACGCGGCAGATCGGCGACATCGTGGTCGATCCGACCAATGCCGACCTCGTGTACGTCGGCGCGCTGGGCCATGTGTGGGCGCCGAACGCGGAGCGCGGCGTGTTCCGCTCGAAGGACGGCGGGAGGACGTGGGAAAAGATTCTCTTTAGAAACGACTCAACTGGTGTCGTCGACCTAGTGATGGACCCGAACAATCCGAACGTGCTGTACGCCGGCTTCTGGCAGGCGGGACGCACGCCATGGATGTTGTCGTCAGGCGGCGCGGGCAGCGGCTTGTTCAAGACGACCGACGGTGGCGACCATTGGATCGAACTCACGCGCAATGCGGGGTTGCCCGCGGGTGTGTGGGGCAACATCGGCATCACGATCTCGGGCGCCAACTCGAACCGCATCTGGGCGAACATTGAGGCGGATTCTGGCGGTGTGTTTCGGTCCGACGACGCGGGCAAGACGTGGGCGTTGGTAAATACGGATCGCAATCTGCGCCAGCGCGCGTGGTACTACACGAAGATCCACGCCGACCCGAAGGACACGAACGTCGTCTACGACAACAACGTGTCGTTCATGAAGTCGGTCGACGGCGGCAAGACGTTCCGCGCGGTGCCGGGCATGGGCCATGGCGACTCGCACGACCTGTGGATCGATCCGAAGAACAACAATCGCATGGTCGAATCCGACGACGGTGGCGCAACCGTGACCGTCGACGGCGGCAAAACGTGGTCGGACGAAGACTTCGCCACGGCGCAGTTCTATCACGTCATTCTCACGACGCATACGCCGTATCACATCTGCGGCGCACAGCAGGACAACTCGACCTTGTGCGGACCGAGCAGAGGGTCTTTAGATATCTCTGATTGGGTGGAGGCGGGCGGCGGTGAATCGGGATGGATCGCTCCGCGCAACGACACGCCCGACGTCGTATACGCCGGCAGCTACGGCAACCTGCTTACGCGAAAGGATCTGCGCACCGGAATCGCGGCGGACGTGAATCCGTGGCCGGACAACCCGATGGGCCATCCGGCGGGCGACCTGAAATATCGTTTTCAGTGGACGTTCCCCATCATCGTGTCGAAACACAATTCCGACGTGGTGTACGCGGGCTCGAACGTCGTGCACAAGACGACCGACGGCGGCCGCAGCTGGAAAACCATCTCGCCCGATCTTACATACCACGATCCGGCCACGCTCGGCAACTCGGGCGGTCCGATCACGAAAGATCAGACATCGGTGGAGTACTACGCGACGGTGTTCATCATCGAAGAGTCGCCGGTGACGCCGAAGGTGCTCTGGACCGGGTCGGACGACGGCAAGGTCTTCATCACGCGCGACGGTGGCATCAAGTGGGTCGACGTCACGCCGAAAGACATGGCGAAGTTCACGCGCGTGTCGAGCATCGATGCCTCGAAGTTCGGCCAGTGCATTGCCTACGTCGCGGCAAATCGTTTTCAGCTCGACGACGATCGTCCGTATGCCTGGAAGACGAGCGACTGCGGCGTGACGTGGAAGCGGATCGACGCAGGTATCGATCCCACCGAGTTCACGCGTGTATTGCGCGAAGATCCCGGACACCGCGGCCTGCTCATCGCCGGCACCGAGCGCGGCGTGTGGTACTCGCCGGACGACGGCTCGCACTGGCAGAGTCTGCGTCTCAATTTACCGTTCGTGCCAGTTCACGATCTGGCATTCAAGGATGGTGATGTCGTGCTCGCGACGCACGGCCGCAGCTTCTATGTCATGGACGACATCAGCACGCTCGAGCAGATGTCCGACGCGATCACGTCGAGTGCGGCGCATCTGTTCAAGCCGCGGGATCAGGTGCGTCTCGCGACGGGCGGTGGATTCTTCGGGTTGCGCGGCGGTGGTCCCACCGGTCCGATCACGCCGGAGAACGCGCCAATACACCCCACCGGTGAAAACCCGCCGACCGGCGTCGTCGTGCAGTATTGGCTCGGCACGGGCGGCGAAGACGTCGGCATCGACTTCCTGGACGCGGCCGGTCGAGTGATTCGCAGCTATAGCAGCAAAGCGGATACGGCGGCGCGACCGGCGACTCCCAATCCAGACTTCTTTGCGGTGCCGCCAGAACCGCGCGTGCCGAACAAAAAAGGCGTTAACACGTTCTTGTGGAACATGCGGTATCCCGACGCGTCGAGCTTCCCCGGGATGATTCTGTGGGCAGCAAGCACTGTTGGCCCGCAGGTGCCGCCGGGCGCGTACAAAGCGCGCCTCACGCTCGCCGGAAAACCCATCGGCACCGAGACGTTCAAGATTATTCCCGATCCGCGCGTGAAGGCCACGCTCGCCGATTGGCAGGAGCAGTCGCGCGTCGCGCTTCAGATTCGCGACCGTTTTTCCGAAGCCAACGACGCAGTGAAGGACATTCGGAGAGTGAAGTCTGAGCTGACGGATCGCGCATCGAAACTTCCAGCGGGACAGCAGGCGGCGTATTCCGCCATCGCGCACGCGTTCTCGACGGCCATTTCAGAAGTCGAAGATTCGCTTTACCAAACCAAGAACCGAAGCGGACAGGATCCGCTCAACTATCCCATCCGCCTGAACAATCGAATTGGTGCGCTGCTCGGCGTCGTGTCACAGTCCGACGGACGCCCAACCGAACAGACCTATGAAGTTTACAAGGTCGTCACCGTCGAGCTCAACACGGATCTGGCGAAGCTGCGCAAGATCATGAGCGACAATCTCCCGAAGATCAACGCGATGCTGCGCGCGGCCGGTCTCAAGGAGATCGATGTGAAGGGTCCGATCGCCTAGCGGGTTGCCGTGACAATTCTCGAATTTCGCGTTCTGTGACTGACGTCGCCGCACCAGAAACAGAAGCAGCGTCCACGCCGGCCGTTCCGTCGGCACGGCCATCGCGCAAGTACGACCGGTCGATCATCGAAGGCCCGCTGCGGTCCGCCGTCTGGAAGCTCGCGTGGCCGACCATGCTGACGAACATGATCGGCGGACTGCAAGGCATCATCGATCACGTGCTCGTCGGCCACATCGTCGGGTTCACCGGCAACGCGGCCATCGGCGTGTCGGCGCAGATCTTCATCATTGTCGTCGTCTTCATCAGCTCATTGTTCACGGGAATGAGCGTGCTCGTCTCGCGCTTCGCCGGAGCGGGCGACGTGGACAAGGTCGATCGAACCGTGTATCAAGCGTTCATTACGGCGATTGGCCTGTCGTTGTTTGTGATGGCGCCGCTCGGCTATACGCTGTCGCCAATGCTGCTGAACTTCGTCAACGCAACGCCCGCGGTTCAGGCGCAGGCGCTGCCGGTGCTTCGCATCAACTTCATTTTCAGCAGCGGCATGCTGGTGTTCTTCATGCTCGGCGGCGCACTCCGCTCTGCCGGCGATGCGAGAACTCCAATGATCCTCGGCATCGCGCTGACCGCGCTGAACATCGTTTTCAATGTGATTCTCATTCGCGGCTTCGGACCCATTCCGGCGTACGGAACGTCCGGCGCGGCGATGGGGACGTGTCTGGCGTCAGGAATCGTTGCGGTGTACTCGATGTACAAGTTGTGGAGCGGAACGTGGGTCGTGTCGTTTCCGCGTGCGGGCCGGGGCACATTCCGGCCCGACTGGACGATCATTCGCTCCCTGTTTCGCTTCGGACTGCCGTCGGGCATTCAGGGCATTGCCGCGAACGTCGGCGGTGTGTTGATGCTGTCGTTCATCGGATCTCTCGCGCAGAGCGCCGCGGCGCAGGCGGCGTTCGCGGTTTCGTACACGCAACTGTTCTCGTTCATCACGTGGACGTCGGTCGGCCTCATGGGCGCGGCGTCCGCGACTGCGGGCCAGAACCTCGGCGCACATCAACCGGATCGGGCGAATCAGAGCGTGCACACTGCGGCGCACATCGCCGTGGGCGGCGCTGCGTTCATAGGATTCTTTTTCTTTTTCTTCCCGGCGCAACTGCTCGCCGTGTTCGGGTTGAATCAACCGGAAGTCGTCCAGATCGGAACGCAGTTGCTTCGCGTGCTGGCGTTTTCGGGCTTCTTCATTGCTGTCGCGCTGACGTACACCGGCGGACTCCAGGGAACCGGCGACACCAAGAGCCCTCTGTATATCTCCATCGTGTCGCAGGTGGTTGTGCCGCTCAGCATTTGCTTCGTCATCAAGCACACGATCGGACTTCAGCCAATTCACATCTGGCTGGCGATCCTCGTCGGTCATATGACGCGATGCGGCTTGAGTGTTCTCAGATTCAACCAGGGGAAGTGGCGGAACATCCGCGTCGACATCGGTACGCGCGCGCGCGGCTAACCGCGATCTGCGGCCTGTCTAGGGCTGCGCGGGCGGGACCGCCATTCCCATGGCGTGATAGCCCTTGTCGACGTACATCGTGTTGCCCGTGACGCCACTCGCGGCCGGCGAGCAGAGGAACGCCGCCACGGTCCCCACTTCTTCGGTCGTCAGCTTGTCCGTCAGCGGAGCGTTTTCGGAGACGTACTGCACCATCTTTTGGATGATCCCGATAGCGCTGGCCGCGCGGGACGCGTACGGGCCCGCGGAAATCGTGTTCACGCGCACGCCGTACTTTCGGCCGGCTTCGTACGCCAGCGTTCGGGTGTCGCTCTCGAGCGCGGCCTTCGCCGCCGACATGCCGCCGCCATATCCCGGAATCACACGCTCGCTCGCCAGATACGTGAGCGACACGAACGATCCGCCGTCGCGCATGATCGGCGCGAACCGCTGGACCATCGATACCATGGAGTATGCGCTCGCGCTCATGGCGCCGAGGTAGCCGAAGCGGCTCGTCTCGAGCAGCGGCTTTTTCACTTCGGGTCCGTTCGCGAGCGAGTGTACGAGGATGTCGAGCGGCTTGTCGCCGAAGTCCGACACGAACCTGGCAGCGACGCCGCCGATCGAGCAGTCACCGACGTCCTTGTAGCGCTTGCTCGTGCGCACATCCTCGGGAATTTCGTCGTAGCTATCGTAGACCGCGTCGAGCGGATAGATCTTCTCGAAGCTCAGCAGCTCGCCGTTCGACATTTTTCTGGCTTCGTCGATTTTTCCACGTTCGAGCAAATTCATAAAAATCGTCAGCGCGGGCGGCCACGTTCCGACGCACACGCTGGCGCCGGCCTCCGCCAACGCCTTTGCGATCGCGAATCCGAAGCCGCCGTCGTCGGCGACACCAGCGACGAAGGCGCGCCGTCCAGTCAGGTCAATGTTGAGCATGCCCGTATTATAGATAGGATGTCGACAATCTTAGGCGGACTCCCCGGCATCGTCCATGCTCGGGCACGTATCCTGTAATGAGCCAGTCGAAGTGACCACTCAGCTTCGCGAATCCTACAAACGAGACAACGCAGAGTTGGTCGGCGTTCAGGGACCGTCGTTTGCGCGCGGGCTCTGGCGCATCGCCGCGGCGGACGTGTCGAGCGGCAATCGCGTGTCGCTGCTTTGCGACGGCCCCGCGACCTTCGACGCGATGATTGGTCTGATTGGCGAAGCCGCGAAGTCCGTCGAGCTCGAATGCTACATCTTTCGCTCTGACGAAGTCGGCGAGCGATTCGCGACGGCACTGGTGGCCGCTGCCGTACGAGGTGTTCACGTTCGACTCCTCCTAGACTGGATCGGCATTCGGGGAACGTCGCGCGCTTTTCTTCGAAGGTTGCGCGAGGCGGGGATCGACATTGCCATCTTCAACCCGCTCGGATTTCGGATGTGGTTCGGTGCGGTTCCGCGCGATCATCGCAAACTGCTCGTCGTCGACGGACAAGCCGGAATTACGGGCGGCGTCGGCGTCGGTCGCGAATGGACGACCGGCGTCCTGAAGATCCATCGGTCGCGATGGCGGGATACCGCCGTGCGAATCGACGGAACGGCGGCGCACGACATGGCACACGCGTTCGACCACATGTGGCAGCGCACGAAAGGCCACGAGCGACGCGGTTCGCATCGCTTCCTCAGACGTCCGGCCCGCGGCGCGCATCTCGATCCGGCGCACGACACGCCAGCGCTCGTTGGCATCATCGAGGGCGAGCCGCTGCGGCTTCGCGTGTCGCGGGCGTTGCAAATCCAGGCGATCTCGGCGCAAAAATCGATCTGGATTGCCACGGCGTACTTCCTTCCGTCACCATCGGAGATCGAAGCGTTAAACGGCGCGGCGCGCGACGGCGTCGACGTTCGCGTGCTGGTTCCAAGTCGCAACGACCACCCGTGGGTCTCATTCCTCGCCCGCCGATTCTACCGTCGGCTCCTCACGAATGGGGTGCGAATCTGGGAATGGCAGGGTGAAATGATGCACGCCAAGACAAGCGTTATCGACGGCAGATGGACCCGCGTCGGCTCCACGGACTTCAATCCACTCGGGATTGGCATCAACTATGAACTTGATGCCGTGATCGAAGATGCAACGCTCGGCCAGCAGGCTGAGCAGATGTTCCTCGCCGACTTGGAAGCGTCCCGTGAAATCACGCTGCAAACAAGGTTTCTCAAGAACCTGTAGGTTCGCACTGGGCGCTCTTATGGCGGCGTCCAACTTTACGACCGCCCAAACGGCCGTCCCTGCGCCGATGAAGCCGCTCTTTACCTGGCGCGACGGGGTGCTCGCGGGCGGGTTCGCGATCGCGACATTCGCCATTCGGCCGCTCGACAAGAGCGCAGCGACGGATCTGCAAACACCCGGCTATCAGAAGAACCGATACCTTCAGAAATCTGCGACGATCGTCCGCAACATTGCGCTGCCAGGGTCGTTCATCATCGGCCCGACACTCTACGCCGCCGGGCGCCTCAGTCACGACCGACAGCTTGCCGAGCTCGGCCTTCATGGGACGGAAGCGCTTTTCGTCGGAGCCGGCATCGGGAACGTCTTAAAGGACCTATTCGGCCGAGCGCGCCCGTTCGTGGATACGACCGGCCCGAATCCGAACGACTTTCAACTTCTTCGCGGTTTCCATGCAGGTGACGACTATCGGTCGTTTCCATCGGGACACACAGTTGCCGCCTTCGCGGCAGCGGCGGCCGTGAGCGCCGAAACCAGCCGGTGGTACCCGCGCGGGATCTATTTCATCGGGCCGCTGATGTACGGTGGCGCCGCCGCTGTTGGTGTGTCCCGGATGTACAACAATCGTCATTGGGCCAGCGACGTCATTCTTGGTGCAGCGATCGGTACCTTTGCCGGAATCAAGGTTGTTCGGTACCAGCACACCCATTCCGGTAATCGGCTTGATCGATGGCTGTTGAACGCGAGCATCTCACCGCAGGACCCGGGGCACATTTCACTGTCGGTAATCCCGCAGATCCGTTGAGTGTTTTGTGAAGGCGGGCATCATCGTGATGTCCGAGCTTCACGGCCCGCTCGCCGACCGTGTTCGCCTCATTCAACAACAGTACGATCCGCGGATGGCGGTCGAGTTGCCACCGCATATCACGCTCACCGGCTCGTCGGGCATGGGACCGATGCCGGCCGACATCACCGACCTCGATCTTCGTGCAGCCCTTGAGCCCATCGCCGCGTCGACGCAGCGGTTCAATGTTACGCTGCTGCCGCCGATGCGTTTCATGCAAAGCACGGTCGTCGTCATGACGATCGATCCGAACGGACCGATCCGGGCGTTGCACGAACGCATCAAGACGAGCGGCCTCCCGTCCGAACCACCCCGGTTTACGTTCACGCCCCATCTCACGCTCAGCTTCTACCCCGAGCTCGCGCGCGAGCGATTACGCGAGCTACTCCGCGTTCGCATCATCCAACCGGTGGTCATCGATTCGATTCAAGCGTATCGCGCGACGAGTCTCACCCGCACCGTGAAAGTGCTCGACATCCCGCTCACCGGCACCGATAAGACGCCACAATGACTGTCACCGCACCGCCGACGTCTGCAGCTATGAACTCCGGCGCTCCGGACGCCCCGAATATTCTCGCCGACTTCGAAGCCGACTGCAGTGCGGCGGTCGGCAACGCGTTCGTTACGCTAGCCGCCGAGTATCTGGCGGGAACGCGAAGTAGAGATGGCCGCGTGTCGTCGCCGCACACCGCCGCGGGTCTGGCCGCGCGCTTCGACGAACCACTGCCTCAAACGGGTCAATCGATCAACGCCATCATCGGGCGCTTGCGATCGGATGTCATTCCCGATTGCAATCATCTCTACCACCCGCGCTACGCTGGACATCAGATGGCCGGCCCGCTGCCGGCCGCTGTCTGGATGGAGAGCCTGACCGCGGCGCTCAATCAATCGGTCGCGGTGTTCGAAATGTCGCCGGTCGGTACGGTGCTCGAGCATCAAGTCATTCGTTGGATGTGCGACCTCGCCGGTTTCCCTCCCGGCAGCGGCGGCACGATGACCACAGGCGGATCGGAGGCGACGTTTACGGCCTTGCTCGCGGCACGCGGTGCCGTCATGCCCGACGCGTGGACCAATGGCGTCGGTTCCGATCCGCCGGTGCTACTCTGCGGCGAGCACACGCACTATGCGGTTACCCGCGCGGGCGCGGAACTCGGGCTTGGTCTCAAGAGCGTGCTGCCGATTCGGTCGCACAACTTCAAGATGGACCCCGACGCGCTTCGTCGCGCGCTCGAGGAGCTCGGGCGAGCGGGGAAGCGTGTCATGGCGGTTGTCGCCACCGCCGGGTCGACGGCCACCGGCGCGTTCGACGATCTCGCAGCGATATCAGCAATCTGTGATGAATACGGCGCCTGGCTTCACGTCGATGCCGCGCACGGCGGGTCGGCGCTATTGTCGCCTGCGTACCGTCACAAACTTCGCGGCATCGAACGCGCGCGGTCCATCGCGTGGGATCCGCATAAGATGATGCTCATGCCCACGCAGGCGGGCATGCTCCTCGTGCGCGACGAGCGCGACCTCGACTCCGCGTTCTCGCAACGCGCGCCGTATCTGTTTCATGATACCCCGGGCGAGCGCGTGTGGGACAACGGCACACGTAATTTCATCTGCTCGCGCCGCGCCGAGGTGTTCAAGCTGTGGGTGTCGTTGCAGCGCTACGGCGCGGCCGGATTCGCCGAGCTGCACGACTACTTCTGCGCGCTGACCCGATCGATGTGGGAAGAGATTGCGACGCGCCCGGAGTTCGAAGCCATGCACGAACCCGAATCGAACATTCTGTGCTTCCGCTATATCGGAAACGGCGCTCACGCGGACGCGGAGCTTGACCGAATCAATCGAGAGCTCCGCGAGCGGTATAATGTATCTGGAGAAGGCTGGATCACGGCGACGAATCTCGACGGGCGTCGCGTGTTGCGGGTGACGCTAATGAATCCGCGAACCATGGGGGCCGACGTTCACGAAATACTCAACGGGCTCGCCGCCGTCGGCCGGTCGTCCGAGTAGGGCATCAGCGCCGCGTTGTTTTCGTCCAACAGGCGTTGAGGAAACTTCTACAGCGCCTTCTTGATCGCCGACTCGATATCCTGCTTTCCACCCTGGCCGGTGTAGACGATTTTGCCGGCCTTGTTGATGACGACGACGTACGATGTGGCAGGCACGTCGTACGCGCCCGTGGCGTTGCCCTTCGTGTCGAAGTACTGATCGCCGGGCAGGCCGTGCTTGGCGACGAACAGCTTTACCCTTTCGGGCGACTCGTTCACCGACACCGCAACGCCGACGAATCGCACTTGCGCGCCGTACTTCTTCGCTGCCGCCTGCATCGTCGGCTCCAACTCGGCGCATACGGGACACCACGTTGCCCAGAATTCGATCACCGCAGGCTTGCCGGCGACCTGCTGCGCGAGGTCGACTTCCTTGCCGTCGAGCGTATGAACCTTTGCCGCCGGCACAGTCCTGCCGACTTCAATCCCCAGGTCCTGCGCGACGGCCACGCGAGTTCCGACCACCGACAGCATCCCGGTCAAGAAAAGCGTTCCGATGGCTTTGCCGGAAACGAGCCGCCAGAAGTGAGAAGCGATTTTCATATGATCAGCTGCCCCATTTTCACAAGATAGTATTCCGCAACGCAAATCATCACGAACGCAAAGAATCGCTTCACCCACACCATCCACATTCCCGCCCGCGGAAGTCGCGCGAACGAACCCGATCCGAGCCCCACGACCACCAACAACGTGCACATCCCGAGCGAGAACACGAACAAATATAAGAACCCTAATACCGCGCTTTTCGTCGTCGACACCCACGTGAGCACCGCGGCCATGACCGGCGCCGAGCACGGCGCCGCCACCAGCCCCGACATCGCCCCCATGGTAAACGCGCCGGACGCTCGGCCCGCTGTCCCCGCCGACGCGGCCCGGGCCAAAATTGCGTTCGGCATACGAACGGGCAGGACGTCGAGCATGGCCAATGCAGCGACCATCAACAGATTCGCCATGGCGAAGTACAGCCATGGATTAGTACTGACCGAACCGAACAGCGTTCCGCTCAAGCCGGCGAATAAGCCGAGGGCCGAGTAAACCAACGCCAGGCCGAATACGTAAGCAGTTGTAAGGAACAGCGGTCGCCATTTCGGCGGAGTCGTGGCTCCAGCCGCGGTTTCAGCGGTCGACGTTCCGCCGACGATTGCCGCGGTAATCGGAATCATCGGGTAGATGCACGGCGTCAAGCTCGTGAGCACTCCGCCGATGAACACGGCAGGGAGCGCTCTCAGCGGACTGGAAAGATCGGGCAGAAGCAAGCTGACGGATGCGAAACGTGAGGGGTCGGTGTAACGCCGCGTCGTTGCTGGCGTCACCGGATTCGGAGAAACCTATGAGCACCGGAATTTGCGCGACACTGCGGCACGCTGCCGCTTCAATACTAGTGACCTTTGGGGTCGCTTGGTTCCCGGCGCGGGCGATCGGGCAGGCCACTCCTCCAGTCGCTGCCAAACCCGCGATCGACAGCGCGCGAATGGCCGGGATGGCCGACGGCGCGATGAGCGGCCCGATGGATGAGAACTCCATGAAGCACATGGAGATGACTCCGACACGAATCTCGTCGCACGCCGACAGTGTTCGTGCAAACACGGTCGCGATCGAGCTGAAACAGGCGATCTCGAAATATCAGGACACCGCCGTCGCCGTCGCCGACGGCTACAAGATGTTTCTGCCAAGCGTAAAAACGCAGCGCGTTTACCACTTCACGAATAGTCGACGCGCGCTGCTCGCGGTCTTCCACTTCAGCCCCGGCAAGCCGACATCGCTGCTCTATAAGCGCGGCTCCAACGGCAAGCTGTATCTCACCGGTGCCATGTACACCATGCCCAAGTCCGCGAGCCTCCGTCAACTCGACGACCGGTTGCCGCTCAGCATCGGACGTTGGCACAAGCACGTGAACTGGTGCATTCCCCAAAAGGGCGACGATGCGCGCTGGGCAGAAACTAAAAACGGACAGCCGGTGTTCGGTCCCGCGAGTCCGATCGCCACCAAGGCTGAGTGCGACGCCGTCCGCGGCGACTTCCACGAGACGGTCTTCGGATGGATGCTCCATGCGAACGTATACGAAGGGCACGACCTCGGCAGCATCTTCAACGACGACCACGAATCGGGTCACAAGATGTAGAACGCATCGCGATAGTTGACAAAATCAACTATTGGCAACAACGTTGTTCTTCTATCAGGAAGGACAGTTCCATGCGACCCAGCAAAGCCCGAACCGCCGCCGTTCGCGCATTCAACCGGTTTTACACACGCCGCATCGGCGCGCTCGGCGAAGGACACCTCGGCAGCCCATTTTCGCTGGCCGGCGCACGCGTGCTGTACGAGCTCGCGCATCGCGAACGACCTACCGCCAGCGAAATCGCGGACGCGCTCGAGCTCGATCGCGGATACCTCAGCCGAACGCTGAGAGCATTCAAGAAACGCGGCTTCATCGCCACCGAGGCGGGCGAGGACCGCCGTCGATCGCACCTTCGTCTCACTCCCGCTGGAAAACGCGCCTTTGCTCCACTGGACCGCGGCGCACGCGACGCGATCATAACGATGTTTCAGCCGCTCGGCGAGACGGCTCAACGGCGGACGATCGCAGCAATGCGCGCAATCCGCGAAGCGTTCGGTGATCCCACTGTGGTCGCGTCGAATCGCAGAAACCTGTTCACGCTACGCGCCCACCGGCCCGGGGATATGGGCTGGGTCATCCATCGCCACGGCGTGCTCTATTTCCAAGAGTGGGGATACGACGAGACCATGGAAGCGCTCATCGCGACCATCGCGGCGGAATTCATTCAAAACTTCAATCCCGTGCGTGAGTGCTGCTGGATCGCCGAGCGAGATGGTGAGATCATCGGGTCGATCTTCGTCGTCGAAAAATCCAAGACCGTGGCCAAGCTGCGGTTGCTGCTCGTCGAACCAACAGCGCGCGGACTCGGACTCGGCGGACGGCTCGTCGACGAAGTGATTCAATTCTCGAAAAAGGCCGGCTACAAGAAAATCGTGCTGTGGACCCAGAGCGAACTGACCGCCGCGCGGGCGATCTACGAAAAGAAAGGCTTCAACTGCATCGCCGAGGAGAAGCATCACTCCTTCGGGAAGGATCTCGTCGCGGAAACGTGGGAGCTCTGCTTGACCTGACGGGCCGCATTCTGCGCGCTCGCCGTCGCGCTGTCCGCCCCAGCGTAGCTCGGCGATCTCCAGGATGTGCCGGAGGTAAACATGTCGGCGTCGCGGGCTACGCTCAGCGTGGGCGCTTGAATGCTCGCGACGTCTTTAGAGAAATCAAAACCTTCTTTCATCGACGCTCCGATCTTGTCGAGCAGCTTTGGAAAATCGTCGATACGCGGCGCGATTCTCTATTAGAGCGGGGCCGAATCGCAACCTGGAGCGCGATGCTGCCACGCAGGGCGTCGCCGACGACATCCACCTTTCGATGCCGAGGTGTCGAACGAGGGCGCGTGTCGTCGGCCATGCATAAGACGCTGAGAGGCCGGTCGATATCGGCGCCACAGGCGCCATCGCGGCGGAGGCGGTTCGGGTCGTCTCCGCGATCGTTCCGAAAATAACGGCTCCCTCAATTAGATTTGCTCTCTCAGCACCGCACTCAACCGAGAGAGCAGACCCGTGGCCCCGCCGTCATTTATCTACGTCATGAAGGATTTGCGCAAAGTCGTCCCGCCGTCGCGGGAAATCTTGCGCGGAATTTGGTTGTCATTCTATCACGGCGCGAAGATCGGCGTCCTCGGCTCGAATGGCGCTGGTAAGTCGACGCTCCTTCGCATCATGGCCGGCGTCGACACCGATTTTATTGGCGAGGCATGGGCGGCGGAGGGCACGCGGATCGGATATCTGCCGCAGGAGCCCCAGCTTGATCCGACGCTTGACGTCTTGGGCAACGTGGAGCTCGCGGTGAAGGCGCAGCGCGCGTTGCTTCAAGAATTCCAAGATATCTCAATGGCCTTCGCCGAGCCGATGAATGACACGGCGATGGATAAGCTGCTGGCTCGTCAGGCGCGCGTGCAGGAGCAGATCGACGCGCATGACTTGTGGAATCTCGACAACAAGATCGAGATCGCGATGGATGCACTGCGCCTTCCTCCGCCCGACGCGGACGTGTCGCTGTTGTCGGGCGGTGAGCGCCGCCGCGTTGCGCTCTGCCGTCTACTGCTCGAAGAGCCGGACATGCTCCTGCTCGACGAGCCAACGAACCATCTCGACGCGGAGAGCGTCGCGTGGCTCGAACGGTACTTGCACGACTTCACGGGAACCGTCGTTGCGGTCACGCACGATCGCTACTTCCTCGACAACGTCGCCGGCTGGATTCTCGAGCTCGATCGCGGCGCGGGGATTCCGTACGAAGGCAACTACACGTCGTGGCTCGGTCAGAAAAGGGCCCGCCTTCAGGTCGAAGAGAAAACGGAATCGGCTCGCCAGCGCACGCTCGAGCGCGAGCTCGAATGGGTGCGGTTGTCGCCGCGTGGACGTCAGGCGAAAAACCAGGCGCGCGTTCGGCAGTACGAAGAGCTTGCCGCGCAGGAAACCGCCGAAAAGATCATGCAGCACGAAATCGTCATTCCGCCGCCGCCGCGGCTTGGGAACGATGTCGTGACGGCAAAGGACGTGAAGAAGGCGTTCGGCGACAAGGTGCTGTTGGACGGCGTGTCGTTCTCGCTGCCGCGCGGCGGTATCGTCGGCATCATCGGACCGAACGGCGCTGGTAAGACGACGCTATTCCGCATGGTCGTCGGCCAGGAGTCGCCTGATTCGGGAACTCTGAAGCTCGGCGAAACCGTCCAGATCGCCTACAGCGATCAGAGTCGCACGCTCGACGGCGAAAAGACCGCGTGGCAGGAGATCTCCGGCGGCCAGGAGCTGATTCTGGTCGGTAAGAAGGAGCTCAACAGCCGCGCGTACCTGTCGAGCTTCAACTTCCGCGGCACCGATCAGCAGAAGAAGGTTGGGTTGCTTTCCGGTGGCGAGCGCAATCGTCTCCATCTTGCGAAAACGCTCCTGAGCGGCGGAAACCTGCTGCTTCTCGACGAACCGACGAACGACCTCGACGTCGACACGCTACGCGCGCTCGAGGACGCATTGATTGATTTTGCGGGCTGCGCGGTGGTAATCTCCCACGATCGTTGGTTCCTCGATCGTATTGCGACCCACATACTTGCTTTCGAGGGGAATTCAGAGATCGTGTGGCACGAAGGCAACTATCAGTCGTACGTCGAAGACTTGCATCGCCGAAAGGGCGCGGATGCCGACCAGCCTCATCGAGTGGCGTTCAAGAAATTGGTGCGGACATAGTCTCGATTTTCGATGGAGCGTCTCTCTCGAGGGCAATTCGGCGCCCTCGCGAGGTCGTCGAATTCGACGGACCGCGGTCCCCGGGTTAGATTATCGAAGCTGGCGATCGGTGCGGGGCCGTTGGTTCGCCCCCGATCTTCTGGTGGTTTCGCTGACGCGCGCTTCTCGCGAGTCGTGGTACGCCAGTCTCAGACCCCAAGGATGTCATGACGCTGCAGAATGCTCTGCCCACCGAGAGACACCGGCTCGACGTGGCGATTTCCGCAGTTTCGTATGACGCGCTGCTCGTCGCAGAGCTGTCAGAACGCCTCTCGCAGCAACTGAGCAACCGCCCCGTGTGGCATTCCAGCGTCGCTGACCTGCGACCCGATCCGGAAGCCGATGCGGCGACCGCTGCGTTGTTCGGTGAATCGGCTCGCGTCGTGATCGTGCTGCACCAGCGGTTGTGGGGTCACGACGAAGTCACCGCGGCGGATGCCATCGCGGTGCGCGAACGTATTCGCGGGAAGCAGCACAAATCCGTTCGCGTCATCGCCCTCGACGCCGAACCGATTCCCGCGTGGCTCAAGACGGCACCCGCTTGCGTGTTGAGTGAGATCGGGATCGAAGGCGCCGCAAAATCCGTCATCTCGGCCGTCACGGCTCACGGTGGCGATGTGGGCGCGGCGCCAATCGTAGCCGAGGAAGAACCCGCGAAACCGCGCCCCGCGTGGAGCGAGCCGTCGCCGACGTTCATGTCGCAACCGCGCGCGCTCACGGCGCTGCGTCATGAGTTCGAGACGCTTACCGCCCAACTCGCCGAACACGTAAAGTTTGAAAGCAACCGACTTGGCGACGAGAAGGCGGAGTTGCACACGGCGCCGCAGCGGCTCGTCGTGCAGATTGGTCCGGTCGCCCTCAGCATGTCGTGGGTTGCCGGGCGGTCCGGCAAGCTCGTCGATGGCCGCTTGATGGTCATCGAATGGGAGGGAGCCGTCGCTCACCGCCGCCAGATGGGCGGCCTGCAGACCGCGTCGCCGACGCGTGAACAGAGCTACCGGCCCGAGGCCAAGGGTCCGGACGACTGGTGCTGGCGTCCCGAGGGCACCGAAGGGGTGGCCTACTCGTCGAAGAATCTCGCCGGCCAATGCTTTACGGCCACGGCGCTCGCACGTCCGGTCGCAGCGCCGGTCTCGTAACCGGAGAGCGTGTTGTAGTTCGCGAAAGAGCAATCCAGAAGGGCTGCATTGCGCCGCCAGGCGATCAAGACCGAAGCACGCGGTCCGGCTTGTCGGGCGGTTTTTCGTGCGAAGGACCGGCACGGCATGAGATTCATCCTCGGCGGACCGACTCGATCGACCCGCACGGGCACGTCGGGCAGATTTGCTCGCAACTTGCAGGACAAAACCTTACGCCACTCTGTCCGCTCTGTCCGAAAGTCGACGGAGCGGGGCCGGACAGTTAGATTGAGAGACCCGTCATGACTGCGGGCTGATGGTTCTCCCGCCCCGCCGATCCTGGCGCTTCCTTGAGGGCTCTCGAACTAGAGAGTTCTAACGCACCTGCTCGTCCCAGACCTCAGGACGTCCCATGTCGCTATCGAGAGTTCTGCCCCCGATCCACCGCAGGCCGTCCGTCGTGGCACAGTGGTGTGCAGCCACGCCGTCGGCCACGCTTGAGGCGGCAGCCGCGTGACCGGGCTCGCACAAGAGCGCGAGACGACAAACTGGCGTTCCGTCATCGAGCCATACGTTGGCGCGAACGTTTGGCACGCGACCTATCAGGTGATTAGCACATTGGGACTGCTTGCCCTGTCGATGTGGGCGAGCGCGGCGCTGCTTGAGAAGTCGATCTGGCTCGCGCTTCTGCCCGCTCCGATTACCGCCGGCTTGCTGGTGCGCACCTTCATTTTGATGCACGACTGCGCGCACAACTCGTTGTTCGCGTCGAGACGGGTCACGGAAGTGGTGGGATTCGTGACGGGAGTGATCACGCTCACGCCGTTCACACAGTGGCGCCGGGATCATGCGCTGCATCATGCCTCGTCCGGCGACCTCGATCGTCGTGGGCATGGCGATGTGCCCACGCTCACCGTTCGCGAGTATCTCGCCAAGACCGAGCGGGAGCAGTTCTGGTATCGGGTCATTCGTCATCCCGCATCGCTGATGTTCGGCGGCCCCCTTCACCTCATGATCAGCCAGCGCCGCCGTCCGCCGAGCAACGCGACGCGCGACAAGCAGGCGATGAGCGTGATGAGCACCAACCTCGCGCTGCTCGTGGTGGTGAGCGTGGCCGTCTGGTTGTTCGGCTGGAAGAACGTCGTGTTCGCGTATGCGATTCCGTTCTACTTTGCCGCGATGGCCGGCGTATGGCTGTTCTACGTGCAGCACCAATTCGAGGATGCGTATTGGGAAGAGCACGGCGAATGGGATTATCTCACGGCGTGCCTCAAAGGAAGCTCACATCTCGAGTTGCCGGCGTTGTTCCGATGGTTCACCGGGAACATCGGCCTGCACCACGTGCATCACCTTGCGCCCAAGATTCCGAATTATCGATTGCAGAAGTGTCACGACGAAAACGAGCTCTTTCAGAGCGCGCCCGTCGTGACGCCGCGATCGGGAATGGCGGCGCTGCGTCTGGCGCTGTGGGATGAAGATCGCCGCCGCTTGATCCGCTTCGACGAGATCGGACCGATCAGCGCGGCATAAAGTCTTTCGGCGGTCCGTCGGGCGTGAATACATCGACCGAGAAGGTGAACGTGCGGCCCTCGCCCGGCTGAAGCGCGCCCACTCCCACGATCTGCCGCGTGACTTCTTCGCCGCGTTCGTTGCGGATGGAGATCATCACGGAGTACTCCCAGGGCTCACCAACCTCGGGATGCTTGATCGTTCCCTCGACGCGCAGCGGTGAAAACGACGGCTGCGCCGCCGTCGCTTTCGACGCGCCCGGCTCGAACCGAAGATGCTTCTTGCACGCCGGACAGACCGCGGAGCTTTGGAGAATGACGGTCCGGCAGTGCGGACACGTGCGAGTCGCGCCTGCCGTTTTCTGAGTGCTCACGAGCTCTGACTGCTCCCGAATCCTGACAACGACTTCGTGGGCTGCTCGTCGCCCCACCCGAATTCGGCGCGACCGCGCATGCGCGACCCCGCGGCGACCGTGAGCGTTCCGGCTTTGAGATCGCCATTCAACACGCCGCTCTCCTGAAGTTCGACGCGTGTTGCGCCGTCGATATTGCCTTCGATCTCCCCGGCGACGATCACCGACGCCGCGCGAATGGAGCCGGTGAGCTTTGCGCCCGCTTCCACCGTGAGGTCGCCCTGAATGACCACGTCGCCCTTGAACCGGCCGGCGAGCCGCACGTGTCCTGCGCCTTCGATTTTTCCTTCGATGGTGATGTCGGCAGCAATGACGGACTCGCGCGATTCTCGTGTGGACATTGGGCGTCTCGGTGTGGCCGCGATGACGGGCGCGATCTCAGGAGAGAATTCGGGGTCTCTCTTGACGACCGGTTCCGGAGTCATCGGCGGCGGGTCTTTTTTCGGGGTGGCGGGTTTCTCCCAGATTGCCATGATGAACATCCCTGTTTGAGTCTGTACGTCCGGTTGCTCGCTCTACCGGGGACCACCGTCGGAACTGAAACAGCGGTCGTCCGACATTGGCACGAGAACCATTTTCGCACCAGGGGTGCCTCCGTCACCAACGCGCCCCGTACACCTCGCTGCATCGCATGGAAGAGCGCGGTTGGGTCTACGCCATGGGGAGTCTCGGAAAAAGCGAACGCGCGAGATTCTACCGGCTGACAACTGCCGGCCGCCCGAGCCCTTGTCGCCGAAAGTGTCCCTCGGCACAGACGGTTGCGTCTCGCCGCATGGACGCCTCCGGCTCAACGCTCGGTTTGCCACAGGCGTAACCCTCTAAGACGAAACAGCTTGCGAGAAGAGCAAAATCCGGCACACATCGCGCATCAAAGGCGTGCGTAACCGCCGCCGAGGACTTAATAAATGTCTGACGAATCGAACATTCACGCCGAGTGCGAGACGCAGGATTGCTTCCTGCCCTCGAGCCGTCGTCGCTTTCTTCGCGATAGTTTCCTGAGCGTCGCTGGCGCATTGGTCGCGGTCGGCATGAGTAAGACCGACGCGTTCGCTATGCCGCTCAGCGTCACCGAGGTACTACACACGTCCGGCAGCACGAAAAGCTACGCGCTCCCGGCCGTTGACGGCGCGCAGATCGACAAGGACAGTGAAGTCATTGTCGTGCGATGGCAGAACGCCGTCTACGCGTTCGCGCTGTCGTGCCCGCACCAGAATACCGCGCTCAAGTACGACGACAAAGAGCACACATTCCAGTGCCCCAAACACCACTCCAAATTCCAGCCGAACGGGGACTACATCCCCGATAGCGGTCGCGCGACGCGCAACATGGATCGCTTCGCCATCTCGCGGACGGCGGCGGGAATCACCGTCGACCTGGACAAGCTGTACCAGGAAGACACCGATACCGCGCAGTGGACGGCCGCGTTCGTCAAACCTGCCTAGGAGATTATAGCGCTCTCTTTAGAGCACTTTAATCAGTACCAACGCCAGTCCGATGAGTGTAAGCAGGGAGGCGCCGACAGCCACGACGACGCGCGCGCCAACCTGCTTCACCGCTCGCACATCGACAGACAGTCCAAGCCCGGCCATCGCGGCGATCATCAACCAACCGGCGATCGTCTTTGCGTTTGTGGCGACGAGGTCGGGAATGACCCCGAACGAGCGCAGGGACGCGAGCAGCACGAAGCCGACCACGAACCACGGGACGATCTTGCTCAGCGTGAGCTTTGCGCCGCGCGCCGTGTCCCGGTGTCGCAACGCGAAGAACACGACTACGGGGCCGAGCATCAGCACTCGCGCGAGCTTTACGACCGTCGCGACCTGACCGCTCAACGAGCTTACCGCGAACGCTGCGGCCAACACCTGCGGCACCGCGTATATCGTGAGTCCGGCGAGCACGCCGTACTGGTAATGAGAAAACCCTAACGGTCCGATCAGCAGCGGCAGTCCCAAAACGACCGCGACGCCGAGAACCGCCGTGAGTGCAATCGACGCGGCAACGTCCTCTCGCTCCGCGCCGATCACCGGCGCCACGGCGGCGATCGCGGAATTGCCGCAGATGGCGTTGCCGCACGCGACGAGAATCGCGAGGCGCGGCGAGAGACCGACAGCGCGCCCGATCAACACGCCGGCGCCGAGCGCCGTGCATACCAGCGCCACGATTCCGACCGCGAGCGCCGGTCCCGAGGCAAACAATCGGGGCACGTCCATCGTTGCGCCGAGAAGGAAGACCGCGACCTCTAGGATCTCCTTTGCGACGAATCGGATGCCAGGCTCGGCTCGCGGTTGCGCGCCGACCGCCGTTCGGACCAACATCCCAACCACGATCGCCAAAACGAGCGGCTCAATGATCGCTCGGCCAAATATCCGGTCCTCGAGCGCTCCGCCCGCGACGGCCACCGTTGAGACGATGATTGCGGCAAGGATCCCGGGGCCGAATCGGGCGATCGGGTTCAGTGTCGACGGCGAGGACGGTGTCTTATTAGACATGACTGACATTACGCCAGTTCCAAGCTATGAGTCCAGTATATTGTTTTCATCCAATCATAGCTCAAAGTAATGGCAATTAATCTCCATCACCTTCGGCTGTTTGCGTCGGTCGTCGAATGCGGCGGGTTCACGAAGGCGGCTGGCCGGCTCAACCTGAGTCAGCCAGCTATCTCCAAGTCATTAAATGAGTTGGAAAAACAGCTCGACGTCGTATTGCTCGAACGTGGCGGACGATCGATCCGTCTGACCGACGCCGGCCGTACGCTGTACGCGCGTGCGTCGGAGTTGTTCGGCGTCGAGCGGACCGCGGAGCAGGAGCTTCGCGAGCTTCGTGGATTGAAGCGAGGGACGCTCCGGATCGGCGCTAGTACAACGATCGCTACATATATGTTGCCGCCGGTGCTCGGTCGCTTCCATGCGCGGCACCCGCAGCTTCGAATTCAGGCATCGAGCGCGAACACGCGCACGGTGCTGCGGATGCTTCTTCAGTTCAGAGTCGACGTCGCCCTTGTTGAAGGGCCGGTATCTCACCCGCAGGTCGAAGTTCGTCCATGGCAGGAGGACGAGCTGGTCGTAATTGCGCCGACCGACCACCCGCTGCTTGGCGAATCGAGCATCGAGGTAGGCAGATTAGCGGATCAAACTTTCCTGGTACGCGAACCAGGATCCGGCACGCGAGTTGTTAGTGAGCGGGCGCTCGCTTTGCATGGTGTACGACTTACGAAAACCATGCGAGTGGGTGGGACCGAAGCGATCAAACAGGCGGTAGCAGCTGGATTGGGCCTTGCAATCGTTTCCCGCGCGGCGGCGAGGGACCAACTGTCGCTGCGCAAACTGGCAATTCTTCCGGTCGAAGAGCTCGTCATTCACCGTATGTTGACCCAGATTCGGCTGCGCGGACGAACATCTACCGCGTCGGCGCGCGCGTTTGAGTTGATGCTGGAGCATGGCGAAGGAAGCGACAGCTTCGCCGACGCGTCCGGCGATCCGGGATCGAACTCGCGTGTATGATGAAGTTCACGAGCAATTGCAACACCCGCGAAGCGGCGCATGCCGCGCGCGAGAGAAACACTAGCACGTCTTCGTTCCGATACTCGACACTCTATGCGTATTCTTTTAACAAGCGCGGCCGCGGGACTCGCCGCCGTAACGCTCTCCGCTTGTCACTCCGCGCCCGCTGCTCCACCACCGCCGCCGATTCCGCTCAGCGACTCAGCGATCGCGGCAATCAGGTGGGTCGAGTCGCACGCGGTGCCGTTCGCGATCGCCGACTCCGTTGCCTCGTCGGAGGAGCGCGCGAAAGTTGCGGCCATCGTTGGCGACGCGCGCGTCGTCGGCTTCAGCGAATTGACCGAGGGCACGGCGCAGTTTACGAACATCATTCGGCGCACGCTGTTCGGTCTAGCCGCCTCGTCGAACGTGCGCGGCCTGGCGATTCAGGCATCGATGGCTGAAGCCATGGACGTCGATCGATACGTTCGCACCGGCGTCGGCGATCGAAAACGCCTGCTTCACGCGCTTGGCGACTGGCGTTGGGAGTCGCGCGGCATGCAATCGCTCGTCGCGGCAATCCGCGCATATGACGACGGCAAGCCGGCAGATCAGCAAATTGGCTTTTATGGATTCGAAATTCCGACCGCCGCGCACGCCATTCGCTTCATCACGTCCCTTGGCGATTCGGTCACCGGCAAGCCGCTTGGCCAGTGGCTTCGCACGCAGTACAACTGTGTGGCCGCGAATGAGAGCGCGCATTGGGGTCTCGAAGGGCGTGTCGCCGACAGCAGCTATTGGAACGGGTGCCGACCGCTCGTTGGCGAAGGCCTCGATTCGATCGTCGCGCTTCGCAAACGTCTCGGACCCACGTCGCCGTCGGCGGCCAATCTGGCGTTCGCGGAACAATTGGCGCGGCTCGTACAGCATCACGTCACCGTCGGTCTCGAGCGATTGCCGCGGCACGAGCTCAACGCAGAGCACGTCATCTATCTACAGAATTTGCTCGGCCCGAATGCCAAGCTCATGGTTTGGGGCGGCGACATCGAGATGGGGAGACTCACGCAAGCACCGAACACCATTCAGACAGCCGTGGCGCTCGGTGAGAAGTTGGGCGAGAAGTATCGCGCGGTCGCATTTGCGTTCGGCGATGGTGCAGTGCATGTGCGCCGTCCAGCGACCGGTCGATCCGCGAGCAATCAACCGTCTGGGCTGACCGATGTGACGGTTCGTCTTCCGGCGCATGAAACGTTTGAGGACGTGTTTCGACGAGTACCGCTAGACGCGTATTGGCTCGACATGCGGCATCTTCCGTCCGACAACGCCGGAGCGTGGCTCAAGGGCCCGCGTCCCGTTCGGCTCATCAGCGACATATACGCGCCCGAACTGCCGGAGCTATTCTTGACTCCGCTGGAGTTTCCAAAGTTTTTCGACGCCGTTGTGTTCGTGAAACACGTGACCCCCGAGCGGCAGTAATCGGTTCGACCACCAAAGAGCCAAGGTAGTCCATCGTCGTGCCCGCCGGCGTTAGCTTGCGGGCACTTATGTTGCGCCAAGGACGACGAAATGTTCATATCAGACTTTGCAATCAAGCGACCGATCATCACGATCGTAACCATGATCGCGTTGGTGGTGTTCGGGCTGGCGTCGCTGAGCCGGTTGGACACCGACGAGTTTCCGTCCATCGACGCGCCGATTGTTTTCGTGGCGATCGCGTATCCTGGTGCCGCGCCCGACGTTGTCGAGCGCGAGGTCGTGAACCGAATCGAAGACAAGATTTCCGGCATCAGCGGCGTCGACAAATTGAACTCGACGTCGACCGACGGGTTTGCGCAGATCATCGTGACGTTCGTGTTCTCGCGACCCGTCGAGCAAGCGACGCAAGATATTCGCGACGCGATCTCCGCCGTCCGCTCGCAACTGCCGGCAGAAATTCTCGAACCGGTTATCCAGCGGTTCGATCCGAATCAATTGCCGATTGTCTCATTGGCGGTGACATCGACGGTATTGTCGCCGCCACAGATGACCGCGCTCGCCGATCAGACGATCGCCGGCGATCTGCGGGCGATTCCGGGCGTGGCGCAAGTGAACGTCGTCGGCGGCGACAGTGCCCAGCTCAACATCAACGTGCGGCCGACCGATCTCGCGGCGGTGGGCGTCGGCATCGATCAAGTGGTGAGCGCAGTGCGGGCGCAAAACCTGGCCGCGCCGGTTGGCAACGTGAACAGCGCGATGGAGCAACGTTCGATTCGTCTCGAGGGCCGCTTCGATCGGCCGGAAGACTTTGCGGCCCTGGTTGTGGCGTCGCGCAACGGACAGTCGATCACGCTCAATCAGGTTGCGAGCGTCGAGGCTGGAGCGGCGGAACCGAAGTCGTCGGCGCTGTTCAGCGGCAAGACGGCAATTGGCCTCGACATCGTTAAATCGCGCGAGTCCAGCACCACCGCGGTGGCCGACGGCGTGAAGAAGCGCATCGCGCAACTGCAAACGACGATGCCGGCGGGCACGCGCATCGAGATCGTGCGCGACGCGGGAACGCGTGTCCGCAACTCCGTGCGCAACGTCGAGGAAGCGCTCGTCGAAGGCGCGATGTTGACGGTGCTCGTCGTCTTCCTGTTTCTGAATTCGTGGCGTTCCACGGTCATCACCGGTTTGGCGTTGCCCGTGTCGGTACTCGCGTCGTTCGTTCCGCTCGCGATGTTCGGCTTTACGCTGAATACGATGTCGTTGCTCGGGCTGTCGCTTGCCATTGGAATTCTCATCGACGACGCCATCGTGGTGCGCGAAAATATCGTGCGGCACGTGGAGATGGGCGTCGATCACATGAAAGCTGCGCACGATGGGACCGACGAAATCGGTCTCGCCGTTGCCGCAACGACGTTCTCGATCGTCGCCGTGTTCGTTCCGGTCGGATTCATGCCTGGCGTCGCCGGGCAGTGGTTCAAGCCGTTTGCGTTGACGATCGCCGCCGCGGTGCTCGTGTCGTTGTTCGTGTCGTTCTCGCTCGATCCGATGCTGTCGGCGTACTGGCCCGATCCGCAGCTCGAGGCGCACGACCGGCGCAATCCTATCGCACGCGCCCTCGAGAAATTCAACGCTTGGTTTGACCGCCAGGCCAATCGTTATAAAGCGCTCATCGGCTGGGCGCTCGATCACCGATGGACGATGGTGGCGCTGGCGGTCGTGTCGTTTTTCGGCGCGATCGCGCTGCAGGTAACGATCGGCGGATTCGGCTTCGTTCCCGTGAGCGACAACAGCGAATTGAACATCGCGATCGAAACACCGCCAGGATCCAGTCTCGATTATACAACGCTCAAGGCCGAAGAGATCGCGCGGCTGATTCGCGAGCGAAAGGAAGTGCAGTACACCTACACGACCGTCGGCAGCGGCTCGGGATCGGGTGAGGTCGACAACGCCGCCATCTACGTGCGGCTGACGCCGAAGAAGGACCGCAGTCTGAGCCAGGACGAGCTTGGGCAGATCATTCGAGGGCAGATGCGCGCGATCGGCGGCGCAACGGCGTACACCTTCGCATCGGGCTTCGGCGGTGCGCAGAAGCAACTGCAGCTTCAGCTTCAAGGCCCCGATCAAACCGTGCTCAATCAGTACGCGGACCAGATCGAAAAGGTGGTGATCGCAACGCCCGGCACTGCAGACGTCGGACTGTCCACGCGCGGGCAAAAGCCGGAATTCAACGTAAAGGTGAATCGCGGTTTGGCCGGAACGCTCGGCGTGAGCCTGAGCCAACTCGCGAACTCGCTGCGGTTCGCGTTCGCCGGCGTGGACGCGGGCACGTGGGTGGATCCCGGCGGCGTGTCGCGCTACGTGCACGTGCGTCTCGTGCCCGCCGCGCGCGAAAATGCCTCCGACCTTGGACAATTGCCGGTGATGGTGACGCCGTCGGGAGCCGGTGCGACATCGGGCGCGCCGGCGTTCGTTCCGCTCAGCCAGGTCGCCGAGATTACGCCGAGTTTTGGGCCGGCGCAGATCGATCACTATCAGCGTGAGCGGGTGGTGACCATCGGCGCGAACATCGAGGGCGCGTCTCTTGGAAAGGTGTCGCAGGCGGTCATGGACGGCGTCAACAAAATTCAGCTGCCCGTGGGGTACCACATCTCGCTCGGCGGCGAGACGGAGAGTCAGAACGAAGTATTCGGCAGCATCTTCGTTGCGCTGGGCATTGCGGTGATGTTGATGTATCTCATTCTCGTGGTGCAGTTCGGGTCGTTCCTCGATCCGCTCGCGATCTTGTTGTCGCTCCCGCTGTCGCTGATCGGTGTCGTCATTGCGCTGCTCGTCACGCATGACACGCTGAATCTGATGAGTCTGATCGGTGTGATTCTGTTGATGGGCATCGTGGCCAAGAATGCGATCTTGCTCATCGACTTCGCGAACTGGGCGCATAAGCGCGGCGGTCTGTCGCGTCGCGATGCGTTGATCGAGGCGGGAAGAATTCGTTTGCGTCCGATCATGATGACGACGTTGGCGCTCATTGCGGGGATGATTCCGGTTTCGCTTGGGCTCGGCGAGGGCGCGGATTTCCGAGCGCCGTTGGGTCGCGCCGTGATTGGCGGTGTCATCACGTCAACCGTCCTGACGCTGATCGTGATTCCGACGGTATATGAGATCTTGGATGAGTGGCGCGATAAGCTCGCGGCGCGGTTTTTCGG
>JBDTAE010000104.1:0-7038 GCA_039924785.1 Gemmatimonadaceae bacterium
CTGACACACTGCTGGCGCTCGCTGATGAGGCCGCGGCAGCCGGTGACACAAGTGGCGAGCGTCGCTGGCGGGGCAAGCTCGCGGAGCACGATCCGCTCGACGGCGCGGCGACGGCGAGATTGATGACCTGCCTGATCGACGCCGGAGAAACAGCGTCGGCGCTTCAGCTCGCGCGCGCGTACGAGGATCGGATGCGCACCGAGCTCGACCTGCCGCCGGATCGCGTCGTCACCGACCTCGTCGAGCCAATTCGCCGAAGGCGCGCGAGCGCCGAGAGCGTGCTTCCAATCCTGCCGGAAGAGATCGCGGAGGCGCCACGCACGACGCGGGTCGAGACTGTTGCTGTTGCCCTCGACACCGGCCCGCTTGCCCCCCCGCCGCTTGCCGCTGCACCAATCGCGACTGTTCTGCCCGCACGTCCGGCGCGTTTTCTCGGACGATTGTGGTGGAGCGTGGCGGCAGCCGTGATTTCAGTCATCGTCGTCACGCGCGTCGCGGCGTCACATCTCGCGGACGATCGCGCGGCCGAGCAGGAGTCGACGATCATGGTCGCGCCGTTCCACGTCGCCTCGTCCGACCCGTCAACCGCGTACCTCGGCGAAGGTCTTCTGGAATTGCTCACGACGCGAATCGCGAATGGCGACACGAAGCGCGCCGCCGACCCGACGCGCGTGCTCGACGCGTGGAAGGCGGAAGGAAACGTTGGCGACAGCGCGATGTCGATCACGGCGGCATCGCGGGTGGCGCGGCGCGTCGGGGCCGGGCAGGTCGTGATCGGCGCGGTCGAGCGATCCGGCGCAGGCGTCGACGTGCATGCGACGCTCGTCGACGTGTCGACGATGAAGATCGCCGCGCAAGCGGACGTGAAAGGGTCTCCCGACAGTCTGATCGCGCTCGCTGACCGAATTATCAATAGTCTCATTTTGAAGGAAGCAGGCGAAAGACTGGCCAGTGTCCCGCCACCCGAGGCGGTCTCACCGCTCGCGTTGCGCGCGTATCTCGCCGGCCGCGCGGCATATCGCCGGTCCGACTACTACGGTGCGCTGCGGGCGTACAGCCGTTCACTCACGGAGCAGCCGGGTTTTGCGGCCGCCGCCCTGGGTCTCGCGATTGCGGCCGATCGCGCGAACGTCGCGGAGCAGCACGATCGCGGACTGGCGATCGCGTGGGCGCGGCAGAACGAGTTGTCTCCCGCGGACCGTGCATATCTGCTCGCATTCGCGGGCCCGCGGTATCCCGAGCCGTCATCGGCGGCTGAAGCACTCGACGCGTGGGAGCACGTGGTCGCGGTGGCGCCCGACCGCGCCGAGGGCTGGCACCAGTTGGGTGAGAGCTTCTACTACGACGGCGAAGCGCTGGGCATGCACGATGGCCCGGCGCGCGCGGGCGCGGCATTTCGAAAAGCATTGCAGATCGATCCGTCATTCACTGCGTCGCGTCGCATGCTGACGCTGCTGCTGGCGCGTCAGAAGGACACGGCTTCTTTGCGTCGCCTCATGGCGGAGAGACCTGGGCTGGACACGAGCGACGTCTCCACTGTGTTTGTTCAGTGGCGGGCCGCGCAGGCGCTGGGCGACGGCCGCACGCTCGACCGAGTGCGCCGCGGATTCGATGACGCGCCGAACAGCGCGCTCCGCAGCATCGCGATGACCAGTCAGTTCGACGGCGTTTCGGTGACCGATGGCGATCACGCGCTCGACATTCTCCGACATCGCACGCTCAGCGACGCGGAGGAGACCGACGTCATTCTCGCGCGCCACAGCCGGGCGCTCAACGCCGGCGAGTACGGGCTCGCGCTCGCGATCAGCAATGATCTCGCCGCAAAGCAGCCGGCGTTGCATCCGCACCTGCGGCTTCGCGTGCTGGATGCGCTCTATTCGAAGGGCGATCCGACGGCGGCGCTTGCGGCTGCCGTGGAACTCGAGCGCCAGATCAACGCTCCCCTCGCTCCGACAATGGCCGACAGCGCCGTGCGCCTCGCGGACGTGTGCGTCGTTGGCCAGTGGCGCCTGTCGTTGCACGACACGGCCGGCGCTCGCGAGACGGTCGCGAAACTCAGAAGTGGAGGGGGGCCGCGCTTCCCGGTGCCGGTCGGCGCGAATCCGAATACTTGCGCCGAATTGATCGACGTCGCGGTTGCCGTCGCGGAACGTGGCGCGAAGGCGAGTGACCGGTTGGCTCATTTGGATTCGCTAATGCTGAGCGGCCCGGCCGTGAACGACGCGATGCGCTACGCCAATCTCGTCGTGGCGCGCCAGTATCTGGCGATCGGCGAGCCGAAGAAGGCGCTGGCCGCGTTGCAGCGGCGTTCGTTCATGCGCGGGTGGCCTCGCTACCGCGCGACGGGCTTGGAGCTCACGGCGCAACTCGCGCTGCAGACCGGTGACACCGCGCTCGCTCATTCGGCACAGCAGCGAGTCTTGGCAACACGACGGCCGCCGACTGTGGCCGACGGTTCGAATGCGTTTGTCCATCGCCTGCGCGCATTCTCCCGCCGGCTCGCGAGGTAAGGCGTGTTCTAGCGGCGTTCGATCGTCACGCTGCCGTTCGTCGTCTCCATGTCCATGTGTGAATCCATGCCGTCGATGCTGATCCCTCCGTTGTTAGAGATCAATGATAGGGCGGTATGTCGCGGAGCCCAGACTTCGTAGCTGACCGACCACGACTGGTTGTCCACGAGGCTCGGACCGGTCGCGCCGATCTCGCCGTTCGACGCCGTGACGCCCGTGTTTCGCCCGGTCGGATTGGATCGACAGCCTGATCCCCGGTTCTAACACTGCACGCCGGTCGATGGTTGGAATCGTCACCGGCCGATATATTCACCGCCGAACCCGGACCCACTCATGCTCTCGTCTTTTCGTGCTGAAACATCGCGCCTGGCAGCGGCGCTCTCCTGCGCAGGACTCCTTGCGCTTCCCGCGGTTTCACACGCGCAGGCGCGGATCTCCGATCGCCAGCGCGCCGATGCGAATCGTCTCATCGACGCGGCACTTGTCGACACCTCGGGCTACTCGCGTCTTGCAACGCTGACCGACAAGTTCGGCCACCGGCTCAGCGGTTCGCAGCCGCTCGAGGACGCGATTACGTGGGTGCTCGAACGGATGCGGAGCGACGGTCTGTCGAACGTCCGCGGCGAGCCGGTCACCGTGCCGCACTGGGTCCGCGGCGACGAGTCGGTGACCCTGCTTTCGCCGCGGCGAGCGCGGCTGCATATGCTGGGATTGGGGATGAGCGTCGGGACGCCCGTTGCGGGAATCACGGCGCAGGTGCTCGTCGTCGGAAGCTTTGCAGAACTTGAAAAACGCGCGAGCGAAGCGAGAGGAAAGATCGTGCTGTTCGACTTTCCATTTCCCAAGGAGGGCGAGCCGCTCGACGGCTATCGCGAGGCGGTCGCCTATCGGGGCGGCGCGCCGGCCGCCGCGGCAAAGGTTGGTGCCGTTGCCACGCTCATCCGCTCCATCGCGTCGTTCTCGATTCAAAGTCCGCACACCGGCTCGACGCGGTACGATCCCGCCGTGCGGAAAATCCCCGCGGCAGCGCTCAGCATTGAAGACGCGGAGTTGCTGCATCGGATGGCCAACCGCGGCGAGAAAGTCGAAGTCAATCTCAAGATGGGAGCTCAGACGTTGCCCGATGCGCAATCGCGAAACGTGGTCGCCGAACTCCGAGGGAGCACGAAGCCCGATGAAGTCGTCGTACTGGGCGGCCATATCGACTCGTGGGATGTCGGCGAAGGCGCAATGGATGACGGCGGCTGCAGCGTCGCGGCGTGGCAGGCCGTCAAGTTGATGAAACAGCTTGGTCTGACGCCGAAGCGGACGGTTCGCGTCGTCCTGTGGACGAATGAGGAGAACGGCGGTCGCGGTGGCCGGGCGTACGCCGACATACACGCAGGCGAGCTCGCTTCGCACGCCCTCGCGATGGAGTGCGACAACGGAGTCTTTCGGCCGCGCGGATTTCGGTTTCAAGGCTCCGACGCGGGTCTCGCCTTCACCAAGCAAGCGGCCGCGCTGCTCGACCGGTTGAACGCGTCGCGCGTCGAGAAGGGCGAAGGCGAAGCCGACGTTGGCCCGAGTATCCAGAAAGGCGTGCCGGGCTTATCGCTGGATGTCGATATGAGCAAGTATTTCTGGTACCACCATTCGGCGGGCGACATGATGACTGTAATCGATCGCGACGACTTCGCGCGGTGCGTGGCCGCCATGGCCGTCATGGCGTACACGATCGCCGACCTCGACGAGAAGATCCCGCGCTGAACGCTGCTTCCGCCTCGTTGAGGGCGACCAGGCGGTTAGACTTGAATGAAGGGAATGTTCGTTCGAGGCGAGGCCTCGCACCACCGATCACCATTAGCAACCAACGAATGCAACGCACAGTGACGATGGCCGCTCTGGCGGCGCTGATTATTCCCGCCTCGCTGTCGGCGCAGGCGGGCGCGAAATGCGCTCCCGACAACGTCGGGCTGACGCTGCCCACCGGCTTCTGCGCCGAATTGTGGGCCGATTCGCTTCCGCAAGCGCGACACCTCGTTGTTGCGCCGAACGGCGACGTGTTTCTATCGATGCTCGGCCGCGGCGGCGGAATCATGGCGTTGCGCGACAAGGACCATAGCGGACGCGCGAACATGCGCCAGCAATTCTCCAGCGGCTACGGCACAAGTGAAGTCGCCCTGTTCGACGGTCATCTCTACACGGAAGCGTACCCGCCGCGCACGCCGAGCGGCCCATCGCCGATCGCGATTCTTCGCTATCCACTCAAGCCGGGCGAGCTGGTGCCGAGCGGCCCGCCGGACACGATCGTCTCCGGAATTCCTGGCGACGGCAATCACACGACGAGAAACTTCGCTATCACCAACGACGGCGTGATGTACGTCAACGTCGGGTCGGCCACGAATTCCTGTCAGGAGAAGGATCGAGCGCCGTCGAGTCCGGGCCACAATCCGTGCACCGAGCTCGACACGCGTGCCGGCGTGTGGAAGTTTGACGCCCGGAAGAAAGGGCAGACGCAGGCGACAGGGGTTCATTACGCGAAGGGAATTCGCAACGCGGTCGGCATCGCGATCAACCCGCAGGACGGAAGGCTCTGGACCACACAGCACGGCCGCGATCAACTCGGCGGCGACGGCGGGAGTTGGAAGTTCGACGCGAAGTACAACTCTGAGAATCCCGCCGAAGAGTTGGTGCAGCCAAACAACGGCGACGACTTCGGCTGGCCATACTGCTACTTCTCCGTCGAGGAAAAGCATTTGGTGCTCGCGCCTGAGTACGGCGGCGACGGCAAGAAGACGGAACAGTGCGCGTCGAAGAAGGAGCCGGTCGCTTACTTCCCCGGCCATTGGGCGCCGAACGCGCTCTTTTTCTACACGGGTTCATCGTTTCCGGCGAAGTACAAGAACGGCGCGTTTATCGCGTTCCACGGATCGTGGAATCGCACGGGCGAGCCACAGGCCGGCTTCAAGGTGGTGTTCCAGCCGTTGAAAGGCGAAAGGGCGGCGGGCCGGTACGAAATCTTCGCGGACAACTTCGCGCCGAACCTCACGAGTGGCCGAGTGACAGCGAACAGCGGCAACCATCGTCCGACCGGACTGGCGCAAGGGCCGGATGGGTCGCTCTACGTCACCGACGACGCGGGCGGCCGAATTTATAGAATTGTATATACGGGAAAATAGGGCCAGCGGACACGAGCCAAACGCAAGTACGAGTCTTTCTCCGGACACGGGACCTATGTCAACCAACCGCCTGCAACTTCTCCACGACGCCGGCCAGTCCATCTGGCTCGATTTCATCGATCGCACCATTCTCCGCAACGGAGATCTTCAAAAGCGCGTCGACAATGACGCGTTGACCGGCATGACGTCGAATCCGACGATCTTCGAGAAGGCGCTCGCCGAAGGCTCGGCATACGACGATCAGATGCGATCCGCGAAAGGCTCGTTCACGTCGCTGGAATTGTTCGAGCTCATCGCGACGACCGACGTTCGCGATGCGTGCGACATCTTTGCACCGGTGTATGACGCGGCCCACGGCGCCGACGGCTTCGTGTCGATCGAAGTCTCGCCGGGTGCCGCGAACGACGCGACCGCGACGGTCTCCGAAGCGACGCGACTCTGGGCGACGGTCGATCGCAAGAACCTCATGGTGAAGATTCCGGGCACCGCCGAAGGCGCCAAGGCGATTCGTCAGGCCATCGCGGCGGGAATGAACATCAACGTTACGCTGCTTTTCGCGATCGACGCGTACCAGCGCGTGATCGACGCGTACATGGGCGGATTGGAAGATCGCCTTGCGGCGGGCAAGACCATCGACAGCAGCCACTCGGTCGCGAGCTTTTTCGTCAGCCGCGTCGACACCGAAGTCGACAAACGACTCGACGCCGCAACCGCGGCGGGCGGCGATAAGAACACTTTCGACGCGTTGCGCGGAAAAGCGGCTGTCGCGAACGCAAAGCTGGCGTACCATCTCTTCCAGACGCAGACGGCCACGCCGCGGTGGAAGGCGCTCGCGGCGAAGGGCGCCAACGTGCAGCGTCCGTTGTGGGCCAGCACCAGCGCGAAGAATCCCGCGTATCGGGACGTCATCTACGTCGAAGAGCTCATTGGACCGGACACCGTCAACACCATGCCGCCCGCGACGATCGACGCGTTCCGCGATCACGGCGAAGTCAAGCGCACCGTCGACGCGGGCGTCGCGCAGGCGCAAGCGGAAATCGACGCGCTCGAAAAGGCCGGCATCTCGATCGCCTCGGTGACCGACAAGCTGCTGACCGACGGAGTCGCGAGCTTCCAGAAGTCGTTCGATACGCTACTCGCGGGGTTGCGGACCAAGACGAAGGCGCTGGGCAAGGAGTTGGTGGAAACGCGCTGACCCCAACATCGCTCGAGCACGATCCTTTCCTCACTTTCATCCCAGCCACGTTGCGGTACTGCCGAACAAAGATCGTCTGCACGCTAGGACCGGCGAGCTCATCTCGCGAAGCGCTCCGCGGTTTGATGGAAGCCGGGCTCAATGTGGCTCGCATCAACTTCTCGCACAGCACGCA
>JBDTAE010000105.1:0-5276 GCA_039924785.1 Gemmatimonadaceae bacterium
CTTCGAAAGTTCGCGTTCGTGAACTCTCCGATGCCGACCGCGCGACGGCGCGCCTGCTCTATGCACTTCCCGCAGGACCGCTCCGCTAACCGAGCCCGTGCGCGCCGCGGACGGCTTTCTCGTCGTAATCGGGGGCGCGCTGGCGGTTTTCGTCGGTGTGCAGGTCGTTAAGCAACGGGCAATCGACGTCGCAAGAACGCCGGCAATCACGAGCACGGCTCCCGCGTTGAAAACCGAAATACCGGCATCCAAGCCCGCGCTCGTTCCCGCAGGCGCCGACGTAGCGCCCACCCTGACCGAGGCGATGGAAACCGCTCCGGGGCCTGTTAGAGATCTCGAAGCAATCCGCGCGAGCATCGCCAGCACGCCGGGCACGTACATGCCCGCGATGCTCGTGGATCTGAACGGACAGCTCGTGCGATGGCCCGATCGCCGCGCGACGGGACTGCGCATCTGGGTTCAGGCGCTCAGCAGCGTCCACGATTGGGACCTTCGATATACCCAGATGGCGCGCGACGCATTCGCCGATTGGGGCGGCGGTCCCGACAACGGCGGCGTTGCGGTGCGACTCGACTTCGTGCTCGACTCGGCCACATCGGACATTCGCATCGTGTGGATCGATCGCTTTTCGCCCGACATGGGACGACGCGTCGGATCCACCCAGCGCGCGACGGACCGCTACGGCTGGCTGCACGCCGCGGAGATCGTGGTCGCGATTCACGACAGCACCGGTCGCACGATCCCGCCGGAAGCCCTCGCCGGCATCGTTCGGCACGAGGCAGGTCACGCCCTCGGAATGGGCCATTCCACTGACCCGGGCACGATCATGTATCCAGTCGAAATGGTGGGCGACATCAAGCCGGCGGACCGGGCGACGTTGCGTCTGTTGTACCAATTGCCGCCGGGACTGGCGCGCTAGGCCAACCGGCGAAGGTCCATTCAGCGGGCGGAACTGTTTTTGCGAAAGGACGCCGGCATGGAATCGGACGTTCCGGAGCAGCAATTCGAGGTTGGAATCATTGGCGGCGGACCGGCTGGATTGTCGGCGGCAATCTGGTGTGCGCGCTACTTGCACTCGGTCGCATTGATCGACGCCGGGGATCCGCGCAACTGGGAAACGCGCGGCGTCAACGGCCTGCTCGGCCTCGATGGAATCCAACCGCCCGAACTCCGCAAGCGAGGTCGCGCGACCTGTCGCGAGCTGGGCGTCGAGCTCTTCGACGAGGAAGTGCTCCTCGCCGAGCGCCGCCGCGATGAGGATTTTCTCATTTCGTTGCGTGGCGGACGTCGCGTGGCCGTGAAGCGACTGCTGCTCGCCATCGGCATTCGCGACATCTGGCCGCGCATTCCGGGCGTGCGTCACGCATATGGGACGAATGCGCTCGTGTGCCCCGACTGTGACGGCTACGAGGCGCGCGACAAGAAGGTCGTCGTCATCGGGCACGGACGTCGCGCGGTTGGAATGGCGCTCAATCTCACAACGTGGACGAAAGACATCGTCATTTGTACGAATGGCCGCACGCCGGACCTCGATCTGCCCGAGTATTGCCAAAAGCTCAATGCGCTCAACATCCGCGTCCTCACGGATGAAATCACCAACGTCGTCTGCGGCGACGACGAAATTCACTGCTTGGTGCTCGCGGATGGCACGCAGCTCGCCGTCGACAAGCTCTTCTTCACGATCGGCCAGTATCCGTCCGACGACCTCGGCGTGCAACTCGGCTGCGATCGCGACGATGAGGGGCACATCATCATCGACGATCACGGTCTCACTTCAACGGCGAACGTCTACGCGGCGGGCGACATCACGCCTGGCGCGCAGATCGTTCCACGCGCCGAGGCAACGGGGGTCGTTGCGGCGATGGCGATTCACAAATCGTTAGTGCCGCCCGGACGATCGCTAACGCCGCTTGCGGAGAAGTCCGCTACCAGCTCACGCTGAGCGGGTGTGACTTTCCGTCGCGCATGACGACGAGCGCCACGCGCCGGTCGGTGTCGCGGAGCATCAGCAGCTCGAGCAATCGCTTCACGGAGCTCACGGGCTGGCCCGACGCGCTCACGATGACGTCGCCGGTGCGAAGGCCCGACTTGAACGCCGGCGTTTCTCCAGGGACTTCATCCACCAGCAATCCCGCGGAGAGCTTTAGTTTCTTGGCAAGCTCGGGACTCAGCGTGAGAACGTGCGCGCCGAACACGCCGCTCTGCGCCGGGAGAAACTTGAAGAGGAAATTCCCCGGCGCGTCGCTATTGGGCTGCGCCGTGATCATGAGCGTTCCTGGCGTGCCGGGATTTCTGATCGTCGGAACTGCATGCATGGTTCCGGCAATCCTCACGTCACCATCGGGAATTGCGTCGAGATCGCGTCGGCGAATGAGCACCTGTTGCGGCGCCTTCGCCACGGTCATCGAAAAATCCTTCGTTTCTCCATCGCGGCGCACGGTTACCGACAGCTTTTCGTCGGGAGTGAACATCCGCGTGAGGTTGAAGCGATGGCCTTTGAGATCGACGCCATTGTACGCGACGAGCAGATCACCCGGCGCGACGCCCGCCCGCTGCGCGGGCGATTCTGGATCCACCGAAACGATCGGCTGGTAGTCGAAGTACTCGACGTACATTCCGGACGGGTCGACGATCTGGCGGCGCGGCCCCAGTGCGTTGATGCCGATCCAGCCCTTGGGGAAAATCGCGAGCTTGCCATCCGTCGCGATGTCATTGAACATCACGTGCGTCGTCGTCGCCATCTCGTTCGCCATGCGGTCGATCTTGTCCCGCAGCCGAACCATCTCCTGGGAGCCGAGCGGTTCCTGATCGAACGCGCGCATGAGAATGGCGATCGAATCCAGCGGGATGCGATGCCCCGTCATCACGATGCGCACGCCGTTCGAGTCGATCACCTTCACCGGTGCGGGCGGACTGCCCTGCGCGCGAAGCGGCACGGCGACGCCAAACCCGAGCAGTGCGGCAACGGCGCCGCGGGAAATTCTAAGATCCATCATCATCCGCTCTTTAGTAACTTTGAATTCTCATGCTGGCCGGCATGACGGTATTCAGTTGTCTGATCGTCGCTTCACGCTGGCCTTGCGTGGTGAGATAGTAGTTGTTGATGACCGGATCGTATGGCGCTTCGTTCAGCGCTTCACCCATCACGGCGTTGGCGCGATCGAGCGCAGCGAGACGCGTGCGCATCGCGCCTGGGCTGTTTGGAGCGAGCCGCGCGGTGTCGCGCTGCGCGAGGAACGCGGTTGCCGTTTGATACAACGAGTACGACTGCGCCTGCGCCGCCTTGGCGTCGTCGACCGACGCGAATCGCGGGGCATCGGCGGTGCTCTTTGCCGCGACCGGCAGCATACTCGCACCCGCCGAGACGCGGCCGATCATCGTGCCACTGGCGACGAGAATCGCCGCCGCTGCGGCCTGCATCCACGGCCGGCGCGCGCGATGAACCGGTAGTCGCCCAAGGCCGGCGCGTCCGTCGTCGATCACACCGTCGGCGATCAGCGCCGGCGCGAGCTTTTCCCAGCTCGTGAGCGGCGCTCCGATGCGTGTTAATTCGGACACGGCAAGCTCCGCGAGGTTGCGAAAGGTCGCGCGCTCACGCGCGCACTCCCGACAACTGGTGAGGTGAGCCAGCTCCTCGGCGCTCGGAGTTTCGTCGGCTAGCGCCGCCAGCCGTTCAGTAGGCAGGTGCGACATGTTCGCTTTCCTTTCTCGAGATTCCAGCTTCATGAGCATCTACTAAATGCGCGAGCATTTTGCGCAGCTTCGCGCGGGCTTTGAATAGTTGGGACTTGCTGCCGCCCGCCGTGATGCCGAGCTCGGAGGCGATCTCTTCGTGCGTGTAGCCTTCGACGTCGTGCAAGGTGAACACGGCCCGCGCGCCAGGCGAGAGCTTGGCGGCGGCGGCTTCGATGGATTGCGCGACGAACGTGCGGTCGTGCTCCTGCTCGACATACGCGCTATCCTCCTGCACTTCCGTCTCCACGCTGGCGAGACGGCGCGTCTTCCGAAGCGCGTTCAGGGTGCGATTGACCGCGATTCGATGAGCCCAGGTACTGAATTGCGAATCCCCCCGGTAGCTCGGCAACGCCCGGAAGATTTGAATCCAGACTTCCTGCGCGATGTCCGCCGCCAGATCCGCGTCCCCACCCGCCAACCGGCGCACAACCATGTCGATGTGAGGAGCGTGCCGGGCCCAAAGCGCCCGGAGCGCTCCTTCATCGCCTTCGATCGCACGGCGGATGAGGAGAGGTTCCTGTTCCATGTTTCTATAAGTGTGTCACGCAGACGGGAACGATGGTTTACGCGTTCGAAGGTTCATGACCGGATTGAGCTGATTCAAGTCACGCTCTCTGTCGCGACCTCGTCGCCACCTCCGCTGAGGACGGGTCGACTCGAGGCTTGGCGAAATGGCGACGACCATATCGAGCTCGTCCGACTGCGGATGAAAGCGCTGATAGAAGCCGTTACAGCGGGAGATGTGGCTCGTCGACCCATTGGCGTGTCAATTTGTTGAAGGCTCAGAGCTTGCGAGCCGGAACATTTGACGTCAAGTTGACGTATCGGAGTGCATGAACGTCATCGACTTGGCTGGTCCCAGGCCGATAATAGTGTTTAAGCCGTCGCAAAAAGCGGGTAGCAAGTTCCCTCCTCTCCCGGATGCCATCAGTGTTGTCCCTGCTGATCTCCACGCTCTCAATCGCAATTGCCACCGGCGGCGGTCTCCCGACCAAGGCCCCGCACGCGGTCGGCATGTCCAGCGAACGCCTCGCGGTGATCGACCACGTCGTCGAGCGCGGGATTTCGGCTGGCGGCTACCCCGGTGCAGCCGTCGTTGTCGGCCGGCGCGGCGCCGCGGTTTGGCAGAAAGGGTTCGGCAACCTGGGTTGGGAACGAAACAGCCCGTCGGTCAGTCCCGACCGCACCATCTACGATCTCGCGTCGCTCACCAAAGTCGTCGGCACCACGACGGCGCTCATGGTGCTATACGACCAGGGCAAGATCCATCTCGACGATCCCGTCTCGCTGTACGTGCCGGCGTTCTCCGGAGGCGCGAAGGACCGCGTCACGCTCCGCATGCTCCTCGAGCACCGCTCCGGCCTGCCTGCCGGCCGCGATCTCTGGCGATCGGCGCACAATCCCGAAGAGGCTCGCGCCCAGGTTATCAGCACGCCGCTCGGCTGCGAGCCAGGCCGCTGTTACGAATACTCTGATCTCGGCGCCGACATGCTCGGCTTCGTGGTCGAGGCTGCATCGGGCGAACGACTCGACGCGTTCCT
>JBDTAE010000106.1:0-9680 GCA_039924785.1 Gemmatimonadaceae bacterium
TGTACGACCGCTCGTTCATGATTTCCCCGGATTCGGCCAAGGTCGTCGCATTGTGCGCCGTGCCGGGGCAGATCGGCTCGGGCGACATGAAGGTTGTCGATGGACGCACGGCGTACTCAATCGACATCATTCCGAATCACAAGCAGACGCATACGAAAGTCGTCGTCGATGCTCGCACGGGATATGTGCTTTCATCCAAGCAGTTCGGCGGATTAGCCGGCAAGATCGGGTGGCTGCACCAGAGCTTCGAGCACAAAGAGAACGTGAAGCCGTAGTCGTTCAACGCTCAATCCTGTTGTGAACGCGGCTCGCACGGTGCGAGCCGCGCATCAGTATTGTCCGAACGCCGTGATTTCGGTCCGCAACAAACACTTGTGCGTTGCGTCGTTGCGATGCCGCGGCGTAACGTAGTACTCGCGTCGTGCGCTTATATCATTCGTTCGTACTCACCGACCCGCGAGCCTTCCATGCGCCTGCTCTCCCGCTCACTCTGCCTGGCTGCAGCGCTCTTTCTGCCATTCGTTCCGCTTGCCGCACAGGGCGGGGAGGAATGGGACCGCCACGACGTGCACATCCCTGTGCGCGATGGCGTGAGACTCTACGCCGTGATCGTCGCGCCGAAAGCGGCGTCTGGTCCACTGCCAATCATGCTGGTTCGCACCCCGTATGGTGTGGCGGGGAATCTTCGCCCCGGTCCCATCGGCACCGCGTACAAGGAGCTCGCTGAGGACGGCTACGTATTCGTGTTCGAGGATTCGCGCGGCCGGTATGGGTCGGAAGGCCAGTTCGTGATGAACGGCGCGTTGCACGATCCCAAGAACCCGAAGGGTGTGGATGAGGCGACGGACACCTGGGACACGATCGACTGGCTCGTGAAGAACATTCCGAACAACAACGGGAAAGTCGGCGTGATGGGTGTGTCGTATCCGGGCTGGCTCGCGGGCATTGCCGGCGTGAATCCGCATCCCGCGCTCAAGGCCATTTCGCCGCAAGCGCCGATGACCGATACGTGGATGGGCGACGACTTCTTCCATCAGGGCGCGTTTCGCCAGTCGTTCGGCCTCGAGTACGCGCCGTCGATGGAGCTGACGAAAGACGGACGCCAGCGCGTGCCGGTCGATCGCTACGATCGCTACGACTGGTATTTACAGTTTCCTACACTGAAGGATCTTCGCGAGAAGAACCATGTCGACAAAACGCCGTCGTGGATCGACTACGTGAACCATCCGGCCTGGGACAAATTCTGGCAGGCGAAAGCCATGCAGCGCGTGCTCACGGAGCCCGACGTGGCGGTGCTCAATGTGGGGGGATTCTGGGATCAGGAGGATATCTTCGGTCCGCAGGAGGCATATCGCACGCTGGAAAAGAAGGATGCCAGGAACTGGAATAGCATCGTGCTCGGACCGTGGTTTCACGGCGGCTGGTCCGGCCCGGGCGACAGCATCGGCCCGATCAAGTTCGGCAGCGGCATCGGCCTGTATTTCCGGGAGAACATCGAGCGGCCGTGGTTCGCCTACTACCTGCACGGCAAAGGCGACGGCAAGTTCGCGGACGCGTACATCTACGAAGCGAACGCGGTGGCGCTGAATGAAGGCCAATGGCGAACGTTCAGCGCGTGGCCGCCGAAGGAAGCGCAGCCGAAGAACATCTACCTGCGCGAGAACGGCAAAGTCGCGTTCGATCCGCCGACGCGGGCGAGTTGCGATGCGTACATCTCCGACCCCGCGCATCCCATTCCATACATCGCGCGCCCAGTGGATGGCTCGCGGTGGCGCCAGTGGCTCGTCGAAGACCAGCGATTCGTCGACAACCGTCCCGATGTCCTCACGTGGCAGTCGGAACCGCTCGATGCGGATTTAGTGATTGCCGGCGACGTGACCGCGCATCTCTTCGCGTCCACCACGGGCACCGACGCAGATTGGGTGGTCAAGCTGATCGACGTCTACCCCGACAGCGTCAAGGAAAACGCCAAGTTCGGCGGTTACGAACTGATGGTGGCCGGCGACATCATGCGCGGCCGCTACTACAAGAGCTGGTCGAAACCGCAGGCGATTCCGGCCAACACGGTGACGCCGTTCACCGTGGATATGCATGAACAGCTTTATAAATTCCTCAAGGGTCACCGCATCATGGTGCAGGTCCAGAGCAGCTGGTTCCCGCTGTACGACCGGAATCCGCAAACCTACGTGGACAACATCTTCAACGCGCGCGCCTCGGACTTCAAAGCGCAAACACACAAGGTGTGTCACTCACCGAATGCGGCGTCGCACATCGCCGTGGGCGTTCTCCCGTAGCGTTCGCCCAGCGTGGCCGCCATGTCGAGTCGAGTCGTCAAAGAGCGCCTCGTCAATGACGTCCCAATTCAAACTGTACCTCGCGGCGACGCTCGCCGTGGCGAGACGCAGGTCGAAGGGCTGGCGAAGAGTGTCATCCAAGGACGAAGCGCCGAAGTGCTTCCTCCCTCGTGCGTTGAGCCCTCATCGTGTTTCGGAGCCGCTGCTGCGGTGAATCGCGCGACCGGAATGCGCGTCAGGGAGCGGCTCCAACGGCGTGTCTTAGTTGAATGAGCGACCCCATGCTCGGCCTCCCCCGCGCACGCCTGTTGATGATGATGGCTGCGGTTGTGCTCGCCGCGCACCGCGTGACCGCACAAGTCGTCGAGCACCCCGACTCGACGCCTGCCAAGACGGACGACTCGTGGTTTTCGCGCCGCGATGCGTTCTACTTCGGCGGCGCCATCGCGGCGACCGCGGCGTTCGCCCCGTTGGACCATCCCGTCCAACACGAATTCGACGAGCCGCACTGGCGATCCAGCACTTGGCTGCCTCACGTTGCGGGCGATATCGCGTTCTTCGGAGGTGACGGGCCATTCGTGGCGAGCGCAGCGATGTTCGCCGTTGGAAGCGCAATGGGCGGATCAAAGCTCCAGCGCTTCGCGCTCCATAATATGGAGGCGATCGCGCTGGCGACCGTTCTCACAGGCATCGGCAAGGGGATTACCGGCCGCGCGTTGCCCGACGTAAGCACAAACCACTCGTTCCAGTGGGGCCGCGGGTTCCACGACGCAAACGGGCCGTTCGTGTCGTTTCCGTCGGGTCACACGGCGGCCGCCTTCGCGATGGCCTCAACCGTCGTGGGTGAGTTCGCCACGGGCGATTCAGCACACGCGGGTCTGATTCGCCGGGCGTCGTACGGATTGGCGGCCGCGGTCGGCGTGGCGCGCGTCGCGCAACGCGTTCACTGGACGAGCGACCTTCCGCTCGCGGCGATGATCGGCGTATGGAGCGGGCGGACCGTGCAGTCGCACGCGGGGGGCAGCGGAAAGGTGAGTGCGCTCCTGCGCGGCCTCACGCTTTCGCCGGGAGCCGGCGGCCGAGTGCGCCTCGGTTGGTCCGGGACCGCCGCCGCGACCGAGCGTTAGTAATGTTTCATTCGGGTGGATGGCTCGGTCGCCTCGGTGGCATTGTCCTGGCGACGTTCCTGCTGCTCACGCGTCACCCGCGGTTGAACGCGCAAACGTCGCTGCCGAAGCCAACCTTTGCCGCGGGGGAGCACCTCGAGTACTCGGTGTCATTTGGCCGCCTTCATGTCGGCTCCGGATCAATGTCCCTCGACGGCCTGGACTCAGCAGGGGCGCATGCGATGTGGCACGCCGTGCTCACGGTATCGGGCGGCGTGCCGTTGTTCCGCGTCAACGACACGATCTCGAGTTGGTTCGACATGGGGACGTTCGTGTCGCGGCGATTTCTTCAGCGCATCCACGAGGGGCGGTACAAGGCCAACCGTGATTTCATCATGGACCCGTCCGGCCCTACGTACACGAAGAATGGCGGGCCCGCGGTGCCATCGAGCGCCGACCCACTCGATGATGTTTCTCTCATCTACTTCGTTCGCACGCTTCCCCTCGCGACCGGGGAACGGTACGAGTTGCCGAGATACTTTCAGCCGGAGGGCAATCCCGTCGTCATCCACGTGCTGCGGCGAGAACAAGTGACCGTTCCGGCGGGCACATTCGCGGCGATCGTCATCCAGCCGGAGATCACGTCGTCGGGCATTTTCTCCCAGAATGGACATGCGCAGTTGTGGTTCTCGGATGACTCGTCGCGCGTGCTCTTGCAAATGAAGGCCGGACTGTCGTTCGGGTCGATCAATCTGTATTTGAAACACGTCGGCGCGGCGGTCTCGGTCACGCCGCCGGTACCCGGGGTCCGGCGGCATTAGCGAATGCTAATGCGAATGCTAATGCGAATGCTAATGCGAATGCTAATGCGAATGCTAATGCGAATGCTAATGCGAACCTGAGTCGTCATCGCCGCGCTGGCGTATCAGTCGGAGACCAGCTCGGCCGCAAGATGGAAGTAGGTCCGTTGCCACGCGGTCCATCGACCGCGCCCGATGTTGTACCTTGCGTCTCGTGCTTTGCATCAACCGTCTCGGGCTTGACCAAGATCGATGACGACCCCAACGTGAATTGCACTTGAGCCTGGCGCGCGACTACGGAGTGAGCCACGATCGGATGACGTCGCTCGTTCGCCCGCTCGATCCGGAACGACTCCTTCGACGGCCGTCGGCCGATCGGTGGAGCGTCGGCGAAGTGCTCGAACATCTCACGCTGATGGACGAGCTATTTCTCACGGCCGTCGAGCCGATCGTTCGCACGGCGCGAAAGGATGCCGCTGCCCCAGCGCGGCCGTGGTCGGCCACGTTCATCGGCGGCAAGATCGCCGGATCGTTGGAAGGCGCTAAACCGCTGAAGTCTCCGAAGGCCGCGGTGCCAAATGCCCCACGCGCCGCGCTGCGAGAAGCATTTTTGGCCGGCGACTCGCGGTACGCAACGCTGTTGAGCGACGCCGCGCCGCTCGATTGGAACGCGGTTCGGCTGCGACCTCCCGTCGCGCCGTGGGTTCCGCTCAAGATCAACCTCGGCGACGTCTTCTGCTTGCACCGCGTCCATGTGCAGCGACATCTAAAGCAGATCGAGCGCATCGTCGCCCGAACGAGGTAGGAGAGTGCGAGCGATCAATGAAGTGTTCGCTCGCATTGGCGGTCGTCGCTCGACGTCGCGTGAGGTCGCGCGACCGTTTGTCTTTCAGCACGAAAACGTGCTTGGCACTTCGCTCGAGCTTCGCCTCGTCGCCGCCGACGAGCGTTGCGCGTTGCAGGCTGAAGCCGCCGCGCTCGCCGAGATCGATCGGCTATGTTTGATCCTCAGCGGGTATTCCGGGACGAGCGAATTCGCGCGGTGGCAGACCACGCGAAACGAGGACGTCGAGGTTTCCCCGGAACTGGCTGAGGTTCTCGAGTCCGCGGAAGCATGGCGAATCAGGACGAACGGCGCGTTCAATCCGGGCGTCAAGGCGGTGGCTGATCTCCTGCGAGGCGCCGCTGATTTTGCGTCCGCAGGCGTCGAGTCATCCGCGATTTTATCAGAGTTGCAGGTGCCGCTTTGGCGCGTCGATCGGAACGCCTCGCGCGCGACGCGGTTGACCGCGCTCGCGGTGAGCCTCGATGCAATCGCGAAGGGATACATCGTGCATCGCGCCGCGGCTCGTGCGTCCGCGGTTCCCGGGGTCGCCGACGTCCTGCTGAATATCGGCGGCGACATCCAACATTTCGGCGACACGCCTGTTGTGGCGGGCATCGCGAACCCGTTCGCTCCGTCTGAAAACGTCCCACCGATTGCGACGGTTCGGATTCACAATGAAGCGCTCGCCACCAGCGGCGGATATCGGCGCGGCTTTTCCGGCGGGGGAGAATGGCATTCGCACATCATTGATCCGTACACGCGCCGTCCGGCGAACGGGATCGTCAGTGCCTCGGTCGTGGCGCCGGATGGCGCCACGGCCGACGCCCTTTCCACGGCGTTTAGTGTGCTCGAACCATCGGAAGCCGTGGCGTTGGCGGAATCTTTCGACGGCATTAGTTGTCTAATGATTGACGAAGGCGGTACGCTGCACAGCAACGCCGCGTGGCGGCGCCGGGCGGTCGAGATTGTAGCCTGAGCGAGTCCAACGAACCGCATCACCCTTACGCTGACGCACACTTCCATGAATTCATCGCGCTACGACGCAGCGATGTCACGCCGGCGCCTACTCGGCCAGCTGACGGCGGGCTTCGCTTCCTATTTCGGGCTCACCGCGTTCGTGGGATTTGGACGCAACCGCGCCGCCGGACCGAAATGGGACGACAACTTCGAGCTCGCTGTCACGTTTGATATCGCGCAGCCGGAAGAGGGCCGATATCACCGTCCGTACGTTGCGGTGTGGGTCGAAGACGCGTCGGGTCTCGCGGTTCGCACGCTAAGCATTTGGCTCAATAGGACCGGACGCGGGCCGCGCTATTTCAAGGAACTGCGTCGTTGGTTCAATCTCGAAGAATCATCGCGCGGGGGCGGGGGACCGGATCTCGTGTCGACGATCTCGAGCGCGACTCGGCTGCCGGGCAACTACACGGTGACATGGAACGGACGCGACGACCAGGGACGCGTCGTGGAGCAGGGCACGTATCGCGTATTCATCGAGGCCGCGCGCGAACACGGGTCATACCAGTTGATGCAGCAGGAGTTGCAGCTGGGCACTGAATCGAAGAGCGCGGATCTGTCGGGCAACCGTGAAATTGCGAGAGCACGCATTGAGTATCGCCGCCGAAAGTAGCGGCCATCGGCGTGTGCGGCCGCTCCGGCTGCGCGTGCACTCATGGCTTCGGTGGCTTCATATCTACACGTCGATGGTCAGTCTGCTGGTTGTGTTGTTCTTCTCGGTGACGGGAATAACGCTCAATCATCCGGATTGGTTGGCGGGCGAGCGCACCACACACCTCACTGGTCGCCTGCCCGCGAATTGGAAGTCGGGCGATTCACCGGATTGGCTCACCGTCGCAGAATACCTGCGCGCCACGCACGGCGTGCACGGAAACGCGACCGACCGCACCAGCACTCCGACCGACGCATCGATCACCTTCAAGGCCCCCGGCTACTCGGCGGACTGTTTCATCACGCCGAGCACCGGCGAGTACCGCCTCACGGTGGCGTATCAGGGCGCGGTTGGCGTGCTGAATGATTTGCACCGCGGCCGGGATACCGCGTCGGCGTGGAATTGGTTGATCGATGTTTCCGGGGTGTTCTTGACGTTCGTTGCGATCACGGGGTTGGGACTTCTCGTGTATCTCAAGAAAGTTAGAGTTTCTGCATTCGTCGTCATGACGCTCGCGAGCGCGGGCGTCGTACTGGTTGCGCTGCTCGTGCGCTGACGCAGTCGCGAACTATGCCGTCGCTAGCGCTGTGACGACATCGTCTACAGTAGCGCGCGCCGATCGCCCAACGCCGATCAATGTCGCGGACGCGTACCCCGTCCAGTTGCCGTAGCCGACGAGCCAGAGCGTCGGCTGCTGAACAGCGCGAGTGCCCGCCGGCCCGCCGACTTCGACGCGACCATCAGCGCTCACCACGCCGAGCCGCGCGAGGTGACCCAGCGCTGGTTTGAATCCTGTTGCGAGGATGATCGCGTCTTCGACGCTTTCCGTACCGTCAGGCCAGAACACTCCGTGCTCTGTGAAACGCGAGAACATCGCGTGTGCTGTCAGATCGCCGCGGTCGCGCGCTGCTCGAACCGGAGGCACCATCACGATATCTCCGAGACTCCGCATCGGTGGCGCGGGCAATCCTGCTTGCTCGGCCTTGTACCGCAGTGTCGCCTGCTCGAAGAGGTATCGACCGTCGACGTCGTCGGGGAGAAACGTGGGCGCGGCGAGCGTTGCCCACGTTACGTGCGCGACGCCCGAGCCGGGCGTCGTCAGATCCGCGACGATCTGCGCGCCTGAATTTCCTCCTCCGACGACGACGACACGCCGGCCCGTGAAATCGCTCGGCTGTGTGTACGCGGCGGAGTGAAGCCGTCTACCCGTGTATTCGCGAGCGTTTGAGAGATCTGGCATGGAGGGCGAGTTCCCCGTGGTGCTGACCACTGCGCGCGCGAGCCACGAGGTGGATTGAGGTGACGTCTTGACCTCGACGCGAAGGCGATCGCCGTCGGGCATGACTGTCGTGACCCGAGCGTCACGATGGACCGGCAGCTGGTATCGCGTCTCATACGCCGCGAGGTACGCGACAACTGCGTCTCGGCTCGGGTACGCGTCGGCCGTTTTCGAAAGTTGCCAGCCCGGAAGCGAGCTCCATTGCGCCGGGGAAAATGCGCGCAAGGACCGCCAACCTCGGCGCCAGGTTCCGCCTGGCGCCGGCTGCTCATCGAGAATCACGAACGAAAGCCCGGATCGTCGCAGGTAGAATCCAACTGCGAGGGCGGCCTGGCCACCTCCGACTACTACAGCGTCGATCGTCTGTTCGTGCGGTGGGTTTGCGGTCACAGGCGTGAAGATCGGGGCGTTTGCGGGCAAAGGCGCTCGTCAAGCTTGATGCGCGCCACCATCGCTAAACTACTTCGCTCGATTGCTTCGCAAGCGTCGTCGGCCATCTCGGAACGGACGGGCGAACCGGATTTGCATCGCATCGCGCCCCGGGCATGCGACGCTGTCGACCGGCGTGATTAGAGATCTGTCGTCTTAGCTCGCGCCGCTCGGACCTCGAGCCCAAAGGTGTGACGCGACGTTTCGGCACGAGAAAGTTGGTTTGCACCACGCCGGCATCAGCTCGCACTCTGCCGACCCAAGCCTGCAGGAGGTCGAATTCAGCTCGCGCCAGTTCAACGTTGCTCTGGCGTAGCGCGACGTGAGCTTGCGATGCATCGACGCGAGCGTGCGTCACATCGACGTGAGATCGCGATGATTCGACCTCAGCGCGTGCTTCATCGGCGTGAGACTGCAACGAGGCGCCGCGACGTCTCAATGATACGACGTGAGATCGTTGCGGTTCGACGTTACGCGACCCCAACTCGACGCGAGGGAGCGCCGGTCGACTGCGACGTGGCCCCGATCGAAGCTCACATCGCAACACGACGACGTGAGGCGACCGATGGTCGTGGTGAGATCGTAACGCGCCGGCCGAAGTCCGCGCCGACTCGACGCGACATCGCAACGATGGGAGTTGACGTAGCAATGGTTCGAGGTGACGCGGTACCTCATCGACGCAACATCGTAATAATGCGACGTGAGATGGTAATGCCTCGACGTAAGATGCCAAGGCTTCGACGTGAGATGGTAGTGCTTCGACGTGAGATCGTACTGATTCGAGGTGAGACTGCAGTGATTCGACGCGAGACGATGCTTCATCGACGTGACGTTGCACTGCTTCGACCCGAGATGATGACGATTCAACGCGAGATCGCAGCCGTGCGACGCGACACGGCGACGATCAAGCGCGGAGCGGTGCCACACGACCCCAACACCACGCCGCTTCGAGCTCACGTCGCATTGATGCAGCGTCACACGGCGTCGATCGGTCACGACGCTGCACGGATGCGTGGCGAGACCATCACGGTCGCCCGCGCGACGACTCGTGTATCCAAATGCACGGCAGCGATTCGACGAGCGCTCGCATCGATGCTTCATTGGGCCATGACCCCCGTTCATTGGAATGGTGGAACCAGAAGACATGAGTAACAGCTCATCGACCGCACGGCTGGCTCGACCGCCGCGATCGCCGCCCCGGCAAGCTGAGTCGTGCCGAGAACCTTAGTACGCACGGAAATTAAATTTGTTGCAACGTCGAACCGGCCCGAGTGCGCGGC
>JBDTAE010000107.1:0-26057 GCA_039924785.1 Gemmatimonadaceae bacterium
ACACGGCGACGCGCGGATAGAAGTACGCCACGTAGAACGTCGTCGAATCGATGGCGCCTTCCCGACCCGGCCTGAGTGAGAGGTCATACCACCATTCGAACGCGAGTTGCACCGACGTGTGGGGCAGCAGGGGCGACGGCAGTTTGACGGTCGCGGACGTGAAGACGTTCGGGCCGCCCGCCCACTTCTGCTCTTTGCCGTTCACCTCGAAGGAGCGAACGTGTACGCCTGAGGTGAGAAAATCGGCCGAGGTGCCGCCGTCGCGCGGAGCGCCGGCCTTGTGAAAGTTGTCTAACAGCTTGATTACGATCGACGCGAGCGTGTCGGGGCTGTTATTCGTATACGTAATCTGCTCCGTCCCCGACACACGGCGGTCTGGAGGCGACGTCGCGATCGAAATGGTGTATCGCCCGTGGTTCTGCCAGTACTTCGCGCCGGGGCGCCCATCGAGGGAGCGCGTTCCGTTCGCGTATGTGGCCTTCACGGCGCGCGGTGCATAGAGGGTTTGCGCGGTCGCGTCGCGCGCGAGGGCGGCCATGAGTACCGCGGCGAACGCGCGTGCTGCGACACGACGTGCGTTGGAGCAACCCGACTGCTGGATCGACATGAGCTGTCCTCTCGTTTGAGCCAAATGCTGTTGACGTACCCGCGGTGAATCGTTGATTAATCTCTAAACTATGGCAATCCGACCTGATCGTCCGCGGGCAGCGGCGCCAAACACCTGACGAGCGCGCCGCCGTTCGCGACGCTATGGATTCAACGACTCCAGAAACTCCGCGTCGGCCAGGTCCTGTGTCCGTCCAGTCGCCCGTTTGTTTTGAATCAGGTCTTCGCGCGAGATGATCCAGACCGGCGCACCGTCCATCACTGCGGGTACGCGGCGGTTCCACGCATCGGCGAAGTCGATCCCATAGAGTCGCGTGAGGAGATCGACGCGATTGGGTGCCCGTCCCAGTTGAATCACCCGATCATCGGCTTGGAAGTCTTCCGCGACGATCCCGAGAGAACCAAACCCGAATTCCCTTAATGCCTCGACGATACGGTCACCGTTTGTCCGATCGGGGCGAACGAACAGATCGAGGTCGTCCGTCAGGCGCGGGTGGCCGTGAAACGCGACCGCATGTCCACCGACGATGAGGAACTCAACTCCTCTGGAACGGAACAACTCGAGCAACTCGAGCAAGTCCTTGTCCAGCTTCACCGAAGGCCTCCCGGTAACGCGCCTGTAGCTCTAACGCCAAATCCAGCCGATCCTGGGGCGACATGGCCGCCAAGTCCGCGCGATCAGCGTCCGCTGCCGCGGCGTGCGTTTGAAAAATCCGTATGCAGCGCTCCATGCCCCGAAATCTACTCGGCAAAATGGCTGGCGGGCGACCGCGAAGGCGCTGGACCGCGGCACACGCTCAGCTCCCATCAGAGTTGCGACCGAGTTCCCATCTCGAAATTCGAGCGGAACACGCGGCTCAATCGCAGCTTCTGCCCTGTTTTGAGAATGATGATCGCGTCGCCGGAGAACCACGGCTGCACTTCCTTCACGCGATCGAGATTCACGATCGTGGTGCGATGAATGCGCGAGAAGCGAGACGGATCGAGGCGCGCCGAAAGGTTCGTGAGCGTTTCGCGAATGAGATGCGACTGTGGTCCCACGTGCAGCCGCGCGTAGTTCGCTGCCGACTCCACGTAGTCGATCTCGTCGGTGCGTAGAAAAAACACTCGCCCGTCATTCTTGACCGCGACGCGATCGATGTACTCCGGTTTCGTGGGCGTGCCCGCTGTACCGTCTGCGGCAATCATCGCCTAGGTCTCACGCTGCATCGAACGGCTTGAGCAAATAGTCGAGCGCGTTGACGGCAAAGGCCTCGAGTGCATACTCGTTGGACGCGGTCACGAACACGAACGCCGGCATCCTGCCCCGCGGCAATGCTTCGAGCACCTCGAAGGCGGTGAGCTCCAGCATCTCGACGTCAGGTTCGTCGGAGAGAAGACGGCGCAGTCGTGCGCGCGCGACGCTCTCGTCGCCGGCAATGAGGACAGTGAGCACGGACACAGCGGGATCCCGGTAAGTCTGAGTGTTGAGCATGACGGAAAATCACCCCGCAGGGATTCCGGTTCCAATGGACTGGGACAACACGCACTCGAAACGGGACGACTCGAGCTTCGCAAATGTTCCTTTGCGCATCTTGAAGCGGCATATCGAGCCCGCGACACTGCGACATCCCCATCACCGCAGGCTCCAATCCCACGATCGCAAGCCGCCGTGACAATCGATCGTGACACAGTTCTCATCATCGACGACGAACCCCAACTCCGCGACACACTCGGCGCTGCGCTCGAGGAGACCGGCGCGCGCGTTCTCACCGCGCCGAACGCGGCGGAAGGCCTGATTATCGCGCGGTCAGGCGATCCCGACCTTGTCATTCTCGATCTTGGACTACCCGACCGCGCGGGCATCGACGTTTGCCACGATCTCCGGCGATGGTCGTCGGTGCCGATCGTCGTACTCTCCGCCCGGCACGCCGAGTCGGATAAGGTTGCGCTGCTGCGGGCGGGGGCGGACGACTACGTCAGCAAACCCTTCGCCGTCGGCGAATTCATCGCGCGGGTTCAAGCGCAACTTCGACGCTCGCGAACGCCGCAACGAACGCAGGCTCGAACCATCGAAGTCGACGGCCTGACCATCGACGTTCCGGGGCGACGCGTGTCTCGCGGCGACAGCGAAATTCGGTTGACGCCGACCGAGTGGGCAATTCTGAAAACACTCGCGCTGAGCGTGGGCCAGACCGTGACGCATCGCGCGTTGTTCGACGGCGTATGGGGCCGCGAGTTCGGCAGTCCATCGCACTATCTGCGCGTGTACGTGACGCATCTCCGGCGGAAGATCGAGCGCAATCCAGCGACGCCGCGTGTGATCGTCACCGAACCGGGCGTGGGGTATCGCCTGCGGCTCGACGATGATCGACCGGCGTAGTCTCTCACGATGGATGTTCTGGCTGTCGATGCTCGCACTCACGACGGCGGCACTCGTCGGCCTGCGCTCCGACATCGAGCAATCGCACGCGGCGTTCGCGCTGTTGCTCATCGTGCTGGGTGGCAGCGCCGGCGGCGGACGGGCGCTAGGGTATACGCTCGCGGTCATTGGATTTCTCTGCATCGACTACTTCTTTCAGACGCCGTATGGCACGCTGGCGGTGGGGAAAACACTCGACGGCGTCGTGCTGGTTTCGTTTCTCGCGTCGGCGTTCGTTGCCACGGAACTGCTGACGCGCGCGCGCGACGAGGCAACGACGGCGCGCAACCGAACCGACGAAGTCGTTTCGCTGTCCCGCCTCGGCGCGGAGACACTTCGGTATGCGAGCGCGAACGAGGCGCTCGCGGCGCTCACCGGGCTCATTTGCTCGACGTTGAACGCGAGCTGGTCGACGGTACGCCCGCTTCCGAACCGCTCGGATAACATGTCGTGGACCAGCTCCGCCGAGCAGCCGGGGACAGAGGGCTCGAACGAAGTCACGGCATGGGACGATCGCGTCGTGGCGGTGACCGAGGGCGCGGCGGCCAACGGGTCCGATCACGTAATCGCGGCAGTCTCGAACGGCGGGTTGATCATCGATTCGCTCGATGCAATCTCCGAGCGAAGCGACATCGTGGCGATTGGAATTCCGCTGTCGATCGAATCGCGGCTCGTGGGCGTGCTGATCGCCGGCCAGCGCGGGCCGCGGGGGATGGTGTTCGATCCGTCGCGCCGGCGGTTCGTCCAGTCGATCAGTTACTACGCGGCGTTGGGTCTCGAGCGAGTGCGGCTCGCCAGGGAGGCGGCGGAAGCGAGGGAGCTTCGTGAGGCGAGCCGCGCGAAGGATGAAGTGCTCGCGAGCGTTTCACACGATTTGCGAACGCCGCTCACGACGATCAAGCTGCTCGCGCACGGCGCCACGCAACGCGGCGATCCGTCGGGTGCGCTCATCGCGGAACAGACGGATCGTCTCGCGAATCTCGTGACGAACGTGCTCGATCTGTCGCGGATTCGCGCGGGTGGGGTGAGCCTCGACATCGCGCTCAACACGGCGGAGGACGTGATCGCGGCGGCCATATCCCGCGCCGAGGGTGTTCGCGGGACAAAACAGATCGTCAATGAGATCGATCTTACGCGCCCGACGCTCGTCGCGCGATTCGACTTCGTGCAGACGCTGCGCATACTCGGCAACGTGATCGACAATGCGCTTCGGTATTCGCCGGAGAATGGTGCGGTGACGATCGCGGCCGAGCGGGAAGGGCGCTGGCTGGTGATCTCGGTGTCGGACCGTGGGCCCGGTGTCGCGCCGCTCGAGCGCGAGCGCATCTTCGACGCGTTCTATCGCCCTCGCTCAGAAGCACCCGACGCCGGACACGCGGGTCTGGGTCTGTCGATCGCGCACCGGCTCGCGGAATTGCAAGGCGGCGAGGTGTCGTTCCGCGCGCGCGAGGGTGGCGGCAGTGTGTTCTTCATTCGTTTGCCTGCCGCCGACGTCGCAACGTCGGCTCTTGGCGAACTCGAGACGGTTGTCATCGATGACGCTTCATCCGTCGAGTCCGAATAGATCGACGCCGACCGCCGCGTTGAGGCCGTAGACGCTCAACCAGTAGTCGTGCAGCGCCGTGAAATAGTCGACTTGCACATCCTGCTGCGACCGAACGGCGTCGAGGACGTCGAGCAGCGACGTGGCGCCTCTGGCGTACGCGTATCGTGCCGCTTTCACACTTTCCTCAACATGATCGAGCAAGCCGCCGCGGTAGCGCTCAACGAGCGCGCCCTGAATTCTGAATTCGGCGAGCGCGGACGCGACGTCGCGTTCGACCTGAATCTCAATTCGGCGCCGAGCGAGTCGCGCAGATTCCTCGGCTGCCGAGGCGCGAGACCGCTGCCCGCCGAACAGATCGAGGCTCGGAAGCTCAAAGGACAGGCCGATCGCGCTGAAACGGCCGTTATCGAACGGCGCGGTGTACTGCCGGACGTATGACAACACCGGCACTGGAATCAACAGCGACGACGTGAGCTGCTTTGCCGCATGGCTCTGGTCGACGCGCGCGAGAGACGCTTGCAAGTCCGGCCTGCTCGCGAGCGCGATCGCGACGAGTGAATCGCTCTTCGGCTGCAGCCCACGGTAGTCGAGCGAGCCGTTCACGGCGAACGACGTATCCGCGCGCCGTTCGCCCATCAACGCCTCGAGAGTGAAACGCGCAGATTGCACGTCGACGTCGGCCCGCGCGAAGTCGGCGTCGGCGCGCGCCATCTCCACCTCGCTGCGCGCCAGATTGTGCGACGCAATTTCGCCGCTTCTCACGCGCGTGGAGTCCGCGACGAGCACCTGGTGCACGGCGTCGCGCCGTTCGCTCGACAGGTCTCTCCTCTTTTCGGCGAGTAGCAAGTCGTAGAACGACCGAACCACGGCGAACGTGATCTGCCGCCGCGCGTCGCGCCCGTCCGCGTTCGAGGCATCGACGCCAAGCGTTGCGGCGCGGCCTCGATACAAACGCGCCGGGGTGATGTCGAGCGGAATCGACGCGGAATATTGAAAGGGCGAATTGGGAACGGTGGCGAGCGTCGGATTCGGCAACGCGCCCGCGATTCGGCGCTCGGCGCGCGCGGAGTCTACGGCGGCGCGGGCGAGGAGGACGTCGGGGTTGTTGAGCAACGCCGCGGCAATTGCTTCGCGCAGCGAGACGCCGGCGGGGTGCGACGGGGTTTGCGCGAGCACACCGCGCGGAGCGCCCGCAATGCAGGCAAGAGCGGCAACGAGCAGCGAACGGAGAGCGAGAGTCATGCGAGAATGGTCGCGAATTCGCCGCGCCGTGTAGCCGAGCCGCCTCGTTTTTAGCGCATTTTTAGCACCCGCCAACTCACCGCTCCGTCATTCTTCGGAAGGTCACGCGGCACCCCCCCGCGAACGACGAAAACGTCATCACCGGAATCATCTCGATGTATCGCAGAATATTCTCGCGACTCGCTCTAGTCACAGCGGTCGTCGCGCTTGTTGTCGTAGCTGGTTGCAGCCGCGAGGCGGCGGCAAACCCCGGCAAAGCCGCGGTGGCTCCGCCGAAGGTGGATGGCAACCAGCTCGTCATCGATCCGAAAGATCCGCAGCTCGCGTCGTTGACGTCGGCGCCCGTCGCGGGCGGTGAATCAGCTTCGATCGCGTTGCATGGGCGGCTGGCGTGGAACGAAGACGCAACGGTGCGTGTGTTTTCGCCGTTCGCCGGCCGGGTGACGCGGGTGGTCGGCATGGTTGGATCAGTCGTGCGCGCGGGCGACACGCTCGCGGTGATCGCGTCGGCTGACTATGGCCAAGCGCAAGCGGACGCACGCCGTGCAGCGGCAGATTTCAGTCTCGCGGAACGTACGGCAGCGCGGACGCACGACCTGTTCCAGCACGACGTTGCCGCGCAGAAAGATGTCGAGCAGGCAGACGCCGATCTCGCGCGCTCTCGCGCCGAGTTGCGTCGCGCGCAGGCTCGCCTTGCGCTGTATGGCGGCGATTCGGCCGACATCGATCAGGCGTTCGTGCTGCGCGCGCCGATCGGCGGCGTGATCGTCGACCGATCGGTGACGGTTGGTCAGGAAGTGCGGCCGGATCAGATGCTGGCGAACGCGCCGCAGTTGTTCGCGCCGTTGTTCACGGTGACCAACCCGGCGAAACTCTGGGTGATTCTCGACGTCCCCGAGCGGGACCTCCAGTCGGTCAGCGCGAACATCCCGATCTCGATTCAGGCGAATGCGTGGCCGGGACGCGCGTTTGCCGGACGTCTGTCGCTCGTAGGCGATGCCGTCGACCCGGTGACGCGAACGGTGAAGCTCCGCGGTAGCGTCGACAATCCAGGCAGCGTGCTCAAAGCGGAAATGCTGGTGACGGTGACACTGCGCTCGCGCATCGCGGCGGCTGGTCTCTCCGTTCCGACCGGCGCCGTGCTGCTCGAGGGAGCGGATCACGTTGCGTATGTCGACGAAGGCAATGGCCGCTTTCGCCGCGCGGTCGTAACGGTAGGCGTGGAACACAACGGAACGATTCCGGTGACCGGTGGGCTGGGCTCGGGCGACCGCGTCGTGATCGCGGGTGTGCCGCTGATCGAGCAGTTGTATCAAGACTCGAAAGCGCCCTCGTGATCGAACGCATCGTCGCGTTTGCGCTGCGCCAACCGCTGTTCGTTGCCCTCATGACGGTGTTGTTCATCGCCGGAGGCGCGCTCGCGTTCGCCAATCTCCCAATCGAGGCGTTTCCCGACGTCTCCGATATTCAGGTCAACGTCATCACGCTCTTTCCCGGCCACGCACCCGAGGAAGTCGAGCAGCAGGTGACGATCCCTGTGGAGCTCGCGCTCGCCGGTCTACCGCACAGCGTGCGCATGTTCTCGCACACGCAGTTCGGTCTCTCGTACATCGTGCTGACGTTCGACGACAACGTCACCGACTACTTCGCGCGCCAGCAGGTGTTGGAGCGGCTTCAGTCCGCAGATCTCCCGCCGAACGTACAACCGGGCCTCGCGCCGCTGTCGACGCCGATTGGAGAAATCTTCCGCTACCGGCTGCGCGCCGACGGCCGCAACTCGACCGACACCCGCACCATCCAGGACTGGACAGTTTCGCGTTTTCTAAAGCTCACTCCCGGCGTTGCGGACGTCGTAAGCCTGGGCGGGCTGGTGAAGCAGTACGAGGTGAACCCGGATCCGACCAAACTCCGCTACTACAACATCTCCCTTGCGCAGCTCTTCACCGCGCTCGGGCGCGGAAACGCGAACGCAGGCGGCAGCTACGTCGAACAAGGGTCGCAGCAGTATCTCGTGCGCGGCATCGGGTTGCTCACGTCGGCGGACGACATCGGAAACATCGTCGTGTCCGCGCGCGGTGGAACACCGATTCTCGTGCGCGACATTGCAACGACGGTCGTGAGCGCGCTTCCGCGCCAAGGCGTGGTGGGCCAGGACACGACCGACGACGTGGTGACTGGCATCGTATTGATGCGAAAGGGCGAGAATCCGTCGGAAGTGTTGAAGGCGCTCAAGTCGCGCGTCGATCAGCTCAATACGTCCATTCTGCCACACGGCGTGCAGATCGTGCCGTTCTACGATCGCACGTGGCTCATCGACACGACGCTACACACGGTCTTCGAAAATCTCGCCGAGGGCGCGGTACTCGTCACGCTCATCTTGCTGCTGTTCCTCGGCAACGTGCGCGCGGCGTTGATCGTCGCGGTGATGATTCCACTATCGCTGCTCGCGACGTTCATTGGACTGTCTTGGCGCGGCATCCCGGCAAACCTGTTGTCGCTCGGCGCGATGGATTTCGGCATCATTGTCGACGGCGCGGTGATCGTCGTGGAGAACGTCTATCGACGGTTGTCGGAACATCGCGGCGCGTTGGATCGCGAGGCCAGACGCTCGCTGATCTTGAGCGCGACAACCGACGTCGGACGACCGACGTTCTTTTCTATGCTCATCATCATCGTCGCGAACATTCCGATCTTCACCTTGCAACGGCAGGAAGGCCGCATCTTCGCGCCGATGGCGTGGACGATCACGTCGGCGTTGATCGGGTCGCTGTTGCTGTCGCTGACGCTCGTGCCGTTGCTCTGCTTCGTGTTGCTGCGGTCGCCGCCGTCGCATGAGGAGAACGCGCTCGTGCGCCTCTCGAAGCGCGCGTATGCGCCCGTGTTACGCTGGGCGCTGGCTTCACGCCGCACCGTCTTTGGCGTTGCGCTCGGCGTACTCGTCGGCGTGTTGTTGCTCGCGCCGAGGCTCGGCAGCGAGTTCCTGCCGGAGCTGAATGAAGGGACGACGTGGGTGAACGTGAACCTGCCGCCCGGTGTTTCGGTGAGCGAAACGATCGCGCAGGCTCGGCGCATTCGCGCGGCGCTCGCCTCGGTGCCCGAGGTAGCGACGGTCGTGTCGAAGGCCGGTCGCCCGGAAGACGGTTCGGATCCGAAGCCGCTCAACATGATCGAGGTGTTCGTCGGGATGAAACCCGAAAAGGAGTGGCGCAAAGGTTCGACGCGCGAAACGATCATCGACGACATGGACCGCGCCCTCCGCGTCATTCCCGGGATTGAGACGAGCTTTTCGCAACCAATTCTCGACAACGTGCTCGAGAGCATCTCGCAGATCGACGGCCAGGTTGTCGTGAAAGTGTTTGGCGACGACCCTGTGGCGCTGCGCAGCGCGACGGCGCAAGTGCTCGAGAAAGTATCGACGGTGCCGGGTGTCATCCGCGCATACATCGACCGCGCCGGCGAGGTGCCGCAGGCGCGACTCAACATCGACCGGGCGCGTGCGGCGCGGTACGGCATGAACGTGGGCGACGTCGAGGACCAGATCGAAATTGGACTCGGGGGCCGTGCGGCGACGGAGCTGTGGGAGGGCGAGAAGCATTTCAGCGTCGTCGCGCGACTGGCGCCGCAAGAGCGAACGCTCGCGATGCTCGACCACATTCTCGTCGACACGCCCGACGGCGCGCGCGTGCCGCTCTCCGACGTCGCGACGCTCGAAGTCACGAACGGCAGCATGAACATCAGCCGTGAGAACGGCAAACGCGTGATGGCCGTGGGTGTGTTCATTGGCGGTCGCGACATGGGCAGCGTGGTGAAAGACATGCAGGATCGCGTGAAGTCCGTTGCGCTTCCGCCCGGCGGGTACATCAGCTGGAGCGGCGAATTCGAGAACCAGGAACGCGCGATGAAGCGGCTTGCCGTCATCGTGCCGGTGAGCGTGTTCCTCATCTTCATTCTCTTGTTCAACGCGTTCAGGTCCGTGACGCAGGCACTGCTCATTCTCGTGAACGTTCCGTTCGCGCTGCTCGGCGGCATCGTGGCGCTGTTGATCACGGGAATTCCGCTCAGTGTGTCGGCCGCGATCGGGTTCATCGCGCTGTTCGGCCAGGCGGTGTTGAATGGCGTGGTGATGATCTCCGTGTTCAACGAGTTGCGCGTATCGGGCGCATCGACATACGACGCGGTGTTCAATGGTGCGCTGCTTCGGTTGCGCACCGTGTTGATGACGGCCCTTCTCGCGATGCTCGGCCTGTTGCCCATGGCTCTGTCGCACGGCATTGGGTCCGAGACGCAGCGACCGCTCGCCGTGGTGATCATCGGCGGACTCTTCTCCGCGACGCTGCTCGTGCTCGTTGGACTTCCGACTCTCTACCTCACGCTCGCGCGGCGCGAACGCACCTCTGGAGAACGCCATGAAGCAACTTTACAGAACGCATAATCGTGTCGCCGCGGTGGCGCTGGCCGCGCTCCTGGGCGCGTGCGCTGGCGTCCACGTGCCACTACTCCCGTCGTTTTCGCGTCCACCGGAGGTGGCGAGAGAATGGGTCGATCTGCACAAGACCACCGAATCCGACACGTCGTTGTGGGTGTTGCGGCGCGACGGGTACGACGGCTCGGCGCATCTTCGTGTGACTTCAGATGCGTTTGGCAAAGCGCGGGTCGTGCGCAGCGAGTCACGGTACGGCGCGTGGTACCTCAAGGGGACGCTCGGCGACTCGGCGCATCAGGCGATCTGTTTCTCGAAGCGACTCGGGCGTTTCGGGCCAACGTGCGACGGGTTCTCGCTCGACACGATTCCAGGGCCGTCCGGTCCTATTCCGCGGCTTACGCTCTTCGGGTACAAGGGCGACCACTCCACGACAACGCGAGTGCTGGTGGCGAGGGACACCGCTCAGATGTCGCGTTAACTCTCAGACGATTCCCGGATTCGCGTAAATCGGTGCGAGGTACCGCACCATCATGAGGATGAGCTCACGCATGAGACGCTCACGGTCCGGCCGGGCCATTTCCGCACCGCGACACAACATCGTATTCATCGTCTCGGCCACCATGACGGCGTGAATGCGGCGATCGCGGGGAGGCACCTTCGGCTTGAGCAATTTGAGTTTGTTCTCGACGCTGACCACCGCGGCGGAAAGAAACTCCGAGGTGCCAAACGCGCCCGCGGCTTGGACAGTGCGGGCAACGTCCGGATATGCGGGGTTCTTGTCGATGAACGCCGCCCACGAACGCACGCCTCGCTCGACCATCTCCGATATTGACCATTCCGCAGGATCGGCCGGCCACACGTTGCGCTGATTCGCCTCGATTCCGCGATCGACCAGGCGCTGGGCCAAGGCCTGCACAAGCGCGTGTTTATCCGGAAAGAACTGATACAAGGAGCCCACCGACGTCTTTGCTCTCGCCGCAATCGCGTTGGTGGTCGCTGCCTTGACGCCCACCTCGGCGACGATCTCCGCGGCGGCATCGAGCAACAGATCGACGCGACGGTGTCCCCGCGCCTGAAGCGGAGTGCGGCGCATCTGAGAGTCGGGTTTGGTCGCCGGTGATTTGGCCATCGGGGATCGCTCGTCGCCGTGAAATGAGTGTCTTCGAATCACGCGGCTGGTGCTGGGAAGCAACACGCCGCCGCATCGGAGAATAAACCGTCAGATCCGCTCGGGACGATCCTTCCAATACGCGTCGCGCATTTCCCGCTTGAGCGTTTTGCCGGCCGTGTTTCGTGGGAACTCGGCGAGGACGACGACCTGGCAGAGTTGCTGGTAGCGCGCACCGACGCGTTCGTTGACCCATGCCTTGAGTCGGTCGGCATCGATCGTCGCACCACTTCTCAGGACGACGGCGCCCAGCGGAGCTTCGCCCCATTTCTCGTGGGGAACGCCGAACACCGCCGCCTCGAGCACATCGGGGTGCGCCACCATCACTTCCTCGATGTCTTTCGGGTAGACGTTCACGCCGCCGGAAATGATGAGATCCTTCTTGCGGTCGACGAGGTAGAGATACCCGTCGTCGTCGAGGTAGCCCATATCGCCGGTGAACATCCATCCGTCCTTCAAAGCGTCCGCGGTGAGGTCGGGTCGTTTGTAATAACCGGGCATGAGGAAGGGACTCCGGCCGACGATCTCTCCGATTTCTCCAGGCGGGAGATCGGCGCCGCTGGCGCCGACGATGCGGATCTCGAAAAACGGCTGGATCCGTCCAACCGATCCAGGCTTATGAGACATCTCAGTTTTGTCGAGAACGGTGATGACGCCTTCCGTCAGGCCGTACAACTCGTAGAAGATGCCGGGCAATGCATTCGTCAGGCGGTCCTTGTGCTCCCGGTGCAGCGGCGCGCCCACGGACCCGAGCATCTGCAACGACGCCAGCTTGTCGGGCGTGTAGTTCGGCGCATTCATCACGGCGATGATCTGCGACGGGACCATCATCACGTGCGTCACCCTCTCACGCGCGATCGTCTCGATGAACTGCTCGGCGTCGAAGCGCGGTTGCAATACGTACGTCGCCCCGAGATAGAGCGCCGGCATCAATGTGACGAACGCGCCGTTGAATACGAGAGAGCCTGCATGCATCACGACGCTCTCCGGCGTCATCCTCCACATCGAGGCGAAGAGCGTGCAGTACATCGCTCGGATGTAATGCGTGTGGACGATGCCTTTTGGCGTGCCCGTCGTGCCGCTGCTATACACAATGTTGAATAGATCGCGCCCGGAGATCTCCGCGAGGGTCGCAGTGTCGCTCTGACCCTCGGTGAGTGAGGCGTACTCGCGAAACCCGTCAGCCGGATGGCCGCCAATCTTGATGTACCGGTCGGCGCGAATCTGCGGCAATTCCGATTTGACGGCGGATACCTCGTGCACCATGCCGCTGCCAAGGACGACGGCGACGGCGTCGGAATCGCGGAGCAGCGCCGCGAGGGCGGTGCCTCGCAGCAGTGGACTGAGCGGAACGAGCACGACGCCGATTTGAACCGCGGCCCAGTATACCTCCAGCAACTCGACACAGTTCGGCACGACGACGCCGAGTTTGTCTCCCTTGCCAAGTCCGAGCGACATGAAGCCGTTGGCCAGTCGATTCACTTTCGCCGCGAGTTCCGCGTAACTGAGGCGCGTGTCGCCGCAAACGAGCGCGGGGTGGGCGGCGCGATAGCGCCCGTGCAGCGGCAGCAACGATCCGACGTTCATTGGATCCTCACCGTCTCGAGGAATCGAAGGACAGCTTCGTTGAACGCTTCCGGACGCTCCAGGGGAAGCACATGGCGCGATTCCGGAATCACGACGAGTGAAGCGTTCGGCATGCGCGACGTGTAGGCCTGCTTCAAGGCCACCGGCGTGTAGTCCTGGTCGGCCGACACCACGAGCACCGGGCAGGCGATGGACGGCAGGCTGTCCATCACGCTCCACCCGACGAGCGCGTTGAGCGAACGCATATAGGCCCGCTTGTCGTTTCGGGCCCAGCGCTCGACGAACGTTCCGCGCTGCGCCGCGTGTTCAGGCGACGGAAGCAGGCGAGCCGCGAGCACCTCGCCCATCTTTCGCATACCCATCATGCGGATGATGAAGCGCCGTTGCGCGATCGCGAGCTTCTCGCGCCAGGTGCGCGGAACCATCTCCGGGCCGCTGTTCACGATCACGAGACTTCGCACGAGCTCGGGATGGTTCACCGCCAACTGGAAGGCGATCATGCCTCCCATGGACAATCCAATCACATGCACAGGGCCGAGGCCGAGCCGGTCGATCAGCTTTGCCGCATCGCCGGCGAATCGAGAGATCGTATATTTGCCGGCGGGCTTGGCCGTCCGGCCATGTCCGCGCACATCGTACGCGACCGCGGTGAACGTGCCTTCGAGCGCCGCGAGCTGCGGCGCCCAGTCCTCCGTGCTCGAGCCAAGCCCGTGCACCAGCAATACCGGCTCTCCGCGGCCCACTCGCACGTAGAACGTTTCGAGATCTCCGAGGGTGATCGTCGGCATGAGTAAGCCCTAAAGTCGACGGTCAGCGCCCGTCCCACCGCACGCCGACCAGCACGATCGGGCCGATCAGCGGTGCATTGATCATTTCCTGATGTTGTTTGTCGAACCCGCAGGTGCGGCCCGCGGTATACGTCGCCTTGTTCGCCGAGCTCACACCGAGCGTCGGCGGGGTCGAGGTGCCGCTGACGCACGAGAACAGGTTCTGGGCCTGCACGATGATCTTGGCGCCGGAGTTGCGAAGGGTGTACGCGGCGGACAGATCGAACGTGCCGAACGCCGGGATGAGTCCGTAGTTGACGCCCGAACGGAAATCGTACTTCGACACGTAGCGCGTAGTGAAGCCCGCGACGACGTGGTCGACGATGTTGGTGAAATCCATTCCACCCGTGACTCGAACCGACGGACTGTTGAACGCCGTCGCTTCGACGGGGTCGGTGGCCTTTCGGATGATGGTATCGATCTTTACCAAACTCGCATTGCCCGACGCCGCGATCTTGTCGGTGAAGTAGAAGCGCAAGCCGCCGTCGAAGCCCTTGATCGTTGCTTGGCCGGCATTGAAGTACGTGAGCGCGACCTGCGGGCCACCCTTTTCGTCGGTGATCTTGGCGCCCGTCTTGTGGTCGTACGCCGTCGTCGCGGCGGCGCCGGCGAGCGGGTTCGCGATGACGACGAGCGGGCTGATGAACCCGTCGAACTTGGTCTGATAGCCAACGACGTCGACGTAGAGGCGCTGTCCGACGACCCCTTTGTATCCGAGCTCGTACGTCGTGTTGACCTCGGGATGAATGGGGTCGATCGTGTTCACCGTCGTGCCCGCGCCATTCTTGATGTCGAATCCGTCGAGATTGCCGAACACGCCGATGAACGGCTGGAAGTTCGGGAAGAAGAAGTCCGTCTGCAGGACGCTTGGCGACTTGAACGCCTTGTTGTACGTCACCCGGAACGTCTGGTCGGCGATCGGCGTGAACATCAGCGCCGCCTTCGGTGAGAACTGCGCGTCGTACTTGTCATGCTTGTCATACCGGCCGGCAAGGACCACGCGGAACATGTCCGACAACGGCGTTTCGCTCTGGGCGTAGACGCCCTTCTGATTGATGATCAACGGCGATCCGGTGGCGCGATCGCTCAGCCAACGGCCGTACGAACTGACTCGATCGCGACGGAGCTGCCCGCCGTAGGTGAAGTGAGTGTTGTCGATGGCCGAGATGCCGGTCTTGGTGAGCATTCCGACGGAGAAATTGTTTTGCACTTCGGCGGCCTGAAGCCGTCCGTCTCCCGGAAAGGCCGACAGCGCCTTGATCGAGTCGTAGCTCAGCGTCGGAAAGCGCACGGAATTCTGCGCCAATCCGTTGAGCTGGAAGGTCGATCCACCCACGGACTGTGACATGTAGGCCTGGGCGAACCAGCGAGATCCGGTGTATTGGAGCTGCGCATCGCGATAGCCGTAGTTCGCGAGCTGGTTGCGACCGACGCTCGTGGGTCCGATGCCATTCAACTTGCTCATGCCGAACGTGGCCTGGAGACGGCTGCCGTCATCGGTGTAATACGCCAGCATGCCGCTGCCGCGCGTAACGTCGTTTCGCCAATTCGCATCCTTCTCGGGAATGGGCGCTCCGCCTGTCGTCACCGCCGGGTAAAAGATCGGATTCGAGAAGTCGTTCACCGCGACGTATTCGCCCGTGACCTTGTACGCGAGGTGGCCGGACGAGGCGGCGTACCGCGCCTGCGCGTCGTAGAAGCCGCGCGTGCCGGCGTCGAGCTCCGTGGTCCAGCCCTGATACTGACGCGGGTCCTTCGTTTGGAGAGTGATGACGCCGTTGGACGCGTCGGGACCGTAAAGCGCCGATCCCGGGCCGACGAGCACTTCCACGCCGGCAAGATCGACTTTCGAGATCGTCGTCAGCGACCCGACTGGTAGACCACTTTCCGCCAACACGCCGATGCGGCCGTCCTCCACCTGCAGCATGCGGTTGTTGAACGATGAATTGAATCCGCGCGCGTTGACGGAGGTCGAAAGAATTCCCGTCTGAATGAACTCCAGGCCTTTGACCTCTTTGAGCGCCGACGAAAACGAATTGCCAATTGAGTTTGCAATTTGCGTTTCATCAAGCCGCGTGATCGTCGCCGGCGCGTCGGTGATCTTTTCCACGCGCCGCGACGCCGACGTGACGACGCCGCCGAGCACCACGGTGGCTTCAGTGAGCTGAATGTCGACGGTGGCGGTTTGCCCCGCAGTCACCGCAACGCCCGCAATGGACTTCGGCGTGTATCCGACGTGGAAGGCTCGTATGGATTCCGTCCCGGCCGGGACGTCGCGAATCGCATAGCGCCCGTTTTGGTCGGAGACGGCAGACAAGCCGGACGGCGACGACAGCACCTGCGCGCCGCCAACGGCCGCACCGTGGGCGTCAGTTACGCGGCCAGCGATACGGCCGGACGTCTGCGCGAACGCAGACAGAGCGGGTATCATGGCCAGCACCGCGGTTCGAGCGGCGCGCATCGTGATGAAACGGAGCATGGTGCGGTCTCCTGTAGGTGGTTCGCGAGCTGCGTCGACGAAGGCGCGTCGGCCTCGAATAAGTGAGCAATCATTCACATTCGCCGCCAGTATACCACTCGGGCGAAATATGAGCAATAGCTCGCTTTATGAGTTCGAACGCGAACGATCCATCAATCGGAGCGCGAACCAACCCGTCATGTCCCTATCGCTCGGCCGGGTTCATGACCCACATTGTGTGAGAGCTCCGAAGCCGGAGAAGCATAGTCGGCGCCATTCGCCCGGGGTGCGCCGAGAGAGGCAACGAAGCAACACCTTCGTCTGGGCGCACGCTATGGAAGAAGATCGAGCGCGATCCGCCATCGAATTCAACGAGCGGAGCGGTCAGTTGAGCGACATTGCCGGGGCCCTGCGGGCGAATCTCGAACGCGGGTACCTCGACAGCGAGGAGCGGTTCCGGCAAATCGCGGAGGCGCTGAACGACGTCATTTCGCTCACCGACGAACACAGCGAGACGCTCTATTTCGTCAACGTGGCGTACGAGCGAATCTGGGGCCGCACACGCGAAGAGCTCTATGCCAATCCGCTGGCGTTCCTGGAGGGCGTGCATCCAGACGACCGAGAGCGTGTTCGCTATGCGATGATCGACCACGCGCGCGAAAGCTACGATCTGGAGTTCCGCGTCGTGAATCCGGTCGCCGGAGTCCGCTGGGTGTGGAGTCGCGGCTTCCCGGTTGTGGACGCCTTGGGTACGATCTACCGAATCGCGACCATCGCCGAGGACATCACCATCCGGAAGGAGGTCAATGAAAGTCGCGCGCGGTTACTGCGCGGCTTCACGCACGACGTGAAAAATCCGATGGGCGCCGCCGACGGATATCTCGCGCTCCTGGAAGAAGGCGTGTACGGCGAGATGTCTGCCGCGCAGACGGCGACGGTTGGGCGTGCGCGACACGCCATTCACACAGCGGTCGAGCTGATAGCGGCCCTGATGGAGATCGAGCGCGCGGACGCAGGCCAGCTAAACATCAAACACGAGGTCGTTGATGCAGCGGCGACGGCGCGCGGCACCCTCGCGGGATTTCGCGCCGGCGCGCGAGCCAAGCAGCTCAGCGTCGAGCTCGTCGTCTGCAGTGAGAACGCCGACGGATCACAGATGGTGGAGTCGGACGGAGCGCGCCTCACACAAATTTTGGCGAACCTGGTCTCCAACGCGATCAAGTACACGCAGCCCGGCGGCCACATCACGGTTCGCGTATTTCCGGCGTCCGACAGCGACGCGCCGTCGCCAGGAAGCTGGGTCGCCGTCGCGGTCGTCGACAACGGCCCGGGGATTCCGCTCGATCGTCAGAATATGCTCTTTCGTGAATTCACACGCTTCGATCCGGGCGCCGCCGAAGGATCCGGCCTCGGGCTCGCGATCAGCCAACGTCTGGCGCACGCGCTCGGGGGATCGATCAGTTGCGTCAGCACGCCCGGCGTGGGAAGCACATTTACCATGTGGCTTCCGCTCCTGCGATAGCCCGGTCAACCTACTCGCCCGCGCTCGGCTCCTCGACCCGCGTCGGGACGCCAGTCGTGATACCCGTGTACTCCGTGAGGGAATCTCCAACGACGGCGCCGGTTGCAGTGATGCTGTATTTTCTGAAATCGGTCGCGTGGTCGCTGCCGCGCATCTTGACCACGGCGAGCACCTTCTGAAGGTGTCCCCCGATCTCGACGTACCGCTGTACGACGATATCGTCGGTGACGAACGAGACGCGGTCGGTCGTGAACCGTCCGTCGGCGAACGCCTCGATGACCTCGGCCGTCATGAGCACCGTGACGCCGGTTGCGGTCAACGCGCCGACGAGGCGATAGAGCGATTCGCGGAAGTCGATGCGAAACGTGGGCGCGAGAGCGATCTCGAACCCGGACAGCGAGTCGATAACGACGCGCGTCGCGCCGGTGCGTCTCACCGCCGCGAAGATCTCGGCGAGCATCTCGTCGACTGAAAGGTCGAGCGGACGCAGGTAAATCACGGCGAGGCGGTTGGCGACGAGCATCTCCTCGAAGTCCACGTCCACCGATTTCACTCGCGCGAGGTAGGCTGCGGGGAACTCCTCGAAGACCGCCACGACGCAGCTCTCGCCCGTGCGCAGCCCCTCCGCCACGAACTGCGCCGCAAACGTGGTCTTGCCGCTGCCCGCGGGTCCGGTGAGCATCAACACGTCGCCCTCGGGAATTCCGCCGCCCATCATCTCGTCCAGGCCCGGAACTCCCGTGCCGAGGCGGCGGTCGGACCGCGCGACGCGCTCGCGCTGCTGCTCGGGGATCCGCGGGAAGACCTCCATCCCCTGAGACGTAATGCGAAACGTGTGCAGGCCCGGCATGGGCGAGTGTCCGCGCACCTTCACCGCGCGCAACTTGCGCACGGCCGAGTTGCGATCGACGTCCTCGGACAGCCACAGGATCCCATCCGCCACGGTGAAGACCGGATGTCGGCGCTCCTCTTCGGAGTACTCGCCGAGGAGGAACGAGGTGATCTCCCAAGAGGTCAGCTGGAGCGCCAGGCGCTGGACGAATTGCGCCATCTCGAGGACGTCGGCGCTTTCTCCGAAGTGCAGTTGTGACCCGATCGTGCGAAACGAATCCACCGCGACGAACGCGGGCTCCACGGCAGTGACCTCGGCTTTGATGCGCGCTAGCACCGCATCCAAGTCTTCGCTGACCGCCTCTTTCCCCAAGTTCACGAACCGAATCGCCGACGGCACTCGCGACGTGTCGAAAAAGGCGAACTGCTGCTGGTAGCGCAGCATCTTCACGGCCGGCTCGCCCAAGACGGTAAAGTACAGGGCCGGACGGGCCGGAGTCGCGTTGGCGAACAGAATCTGATGCACGAGCGTGGTTTTGCCCGCGCCGGGCGGTCCCGCGACGAGGTTAAAAGAATACTCACAAAGGCCCCCGCCCAGCACCGCGTCGAGCCCCGGCACGCCCGTGGGCACGTTGCGAATGATCGCCGTGGATGGCGTGGTCATGGCGCGACCGTCCCGTTGGTTGGGGTCAGCGGAATTGGTGGATCGATCAATCGACTGGCCATGTCCTCTCCGATGAGCCGTATCAGTATTTCGACGAGCGCCGCCAGGAAAGCTTCGATGGCGACGCGCACCGTGGCAACGCCGTGCAGCTCGACCGCCGCGAACACACCGTCAAAAGCAACGCGGGCTCCCTTGAGCTGGCGAATGCTCCTGAGGGCGGGATTCACCGCTTGCGTCTTCGTCAATGCCCTCGCGATCAACGCTGTGCTGCCGTCTTCCCCCAAGGAATCATCGAGCCGTTCAACCACGTGGACGCACGCCCGTTGGAGCCCGGCGGCCGTCGCCTCCGCCGTAGGGTGCTCGTCGCGCGGTGCGTCGCGTGCCAAAACGCGCCTCGCGATCTCGACCGTCTCCCGCGACCCCGCGGACAACACGGAGCCCGACGTCATTCCAACCTTCTGCGGTGCCGTGGCATCAGTGGAACGTCGAGTTGAGGGTGCCGGTTGACAAGCCCGTACCCGGCATGAGTGCTCTCGCGAGCGGCAGGGTGAAGAAGAAGGTGCTGCCAAGTCCAAGCGTGCTTTCCACCCAAATACGTCCGCCGTGGGCGCGCACAATTCCCTGAGAGATCGGGAGACCGAGGCCCGTCCCACGCACGTTGCTGTTTCGGCGTGCATGCCAGAATCGGTCGAACACGTGCGGGATATCGTCGATGGGGATGCCGACGCCGTTGTCTCGGATCCATAAAAGCATCTCGGAGGAGTCCGGCCGCGCGCCGATCGTCACACGTCCGCCCGACGGCGTGAACTTGAGTGCATTGCCGACGAGATTGCCGATCACTTGTCCGATGCGGGTTGCGTCGGCGAGCACCAGCGGCGCGGTCGTCATGTCTTCGGTCCCAAGCAGGATGTGCTGCGCATCCGCGCGGTCCCCGAACATCTCGAGCACTGGTTGCACAATCGCCGGAAGCGGATACGGCGCCGGTTCCACCTTCAGCTTTCCGGCGTCGATGCTCGCGGCGTCGAGGAGATCTTCGACGAGCCGATACATCCAGTCCACTGAGCACAGGATGTTCGCGCCGATCGCACGGCCGCCGTCTTCAACGGGTGGATCGGCGACCAAGCGACGCGCGAGCATCGCGACGGCGCTGATCGGATTGCGCAAGTCATGGGAGACAACGCCCAGCACTTGTTCGCGCGCCATTCTTGCGCGCTGCGCGCGCCGCATGAGGCGCGCGTTTTCGATGGCCTGCACGGCGCTTTCGGCCAGGGCGACGGCCAGTTCGACATCGTTGTCGTTGAAGACGTGGCCGGGGGATGAGCCGATGGTCCACGTGCCAAGGACGCGGCCGCGTGAGGCGAGGGGAATGATGAGGAGCGAGTGCATTCCGATTCGTTTCGCCACCGCAACCTGCCGCGGCTGCGCGAGATGCGCTTCGAGCCAATCATCCGATACCGCGTCGATCCGCTGGAGCCGCCCGGTCCGGAGCACGTCGATGACCGCCTCGGGCGAATCCCAGTCCAGCACGTCCGATTCCCATTCGCGGAGCGCCGCGTGCGCGGCCGGAGTCGTATGCGCGCTCGCGATGCGACGAAACTCGGTGTCTCCCTGATCGAGGTCGCCAACCAGATCGAGCACGCTCCATTCGCCGACCGGGGGAACGGGCACGGACGCCACGGTGATGAGCGTTTCATCATACTCGAGCGAATGCGACAACTGGACACCTGCCGTGGCCAGCGCGCGCTCGTGGGTCTCCCGCCGCATGTGATCGGTGACGTCTCGCAGCACGGCCGTGAAGATCCACCCGGTCGGCGTCATGAGTTTCGAGATTGACGCTTCAGCGGGAAATTCCTCTCCGTTCTTGCGCCGGCCATGAATCTCGCGGCGCTCGCCCATTTGACGGGCAACATCGCCCCCCGCCGCGAACGCGTGGATGTGCGCCGGATGTGTTCCCGCGTGCCGCGCCGGCAACAACATCTCGAGCGATTTGCCGAGGACCTCGGCCGGTTCGTAGCCGAAGACTTCGATCGCCCCGTGGTTGAAATGGAGAATCGTTCGCTGTTCGTCGACCGTGATGATGGCGTCCGCTCCGATGGCGAGAATGCCGGCGAACTTTGCCTCCGACGCGCGGAGGTTCGCTTCCATTCGCGCGCGGAGGTGCAAATCGTGACGGATGGAGCGGCGCAACATAAACGCGAGGAGGCCGGCAACGAGCACCAACAATCCGCTGGAGATCGCGACGAACCGTTCGCTGTTGGCCTGCCGCGCGGAGCGCGCGGCGAGGAGCGCCCGTTCGTCGCCGTCCGCGACGGCGAGAGTACTATCGATCCGCGCGGTGAGCGCCTCGCCGATGGTGAGGCGTGGACCGATCGTCGCCACGTACTGATGGGAGGGAACCTGCAAGGCGAGGGTTTGATCGAAGGCGATTTCTCGCCTCGTCAGCAAATCACGGACGGCGACCACGCGCTCTTGCTGCTCGGGGTTGTCGGTGACCAACGCTTCCAGTCGCAAGAATGCGACTTCCGATGAGTCAAGATTCGCGTGATGCCGCCGGAGGTAGGCCGAATCGCGGGTCAACAGAAAGCCACGGATGTCCGCCTTCGCCGCCTCGACGTGGGTCGACACCGCCAGGATTTCCCCGCGGACCGTGTGCGAGTGCGCTACCCACTTCGCGTCTTGCGCGAACTGCCACGTCGACACAACGCCGATCCCAGCAACGACAATTGCCAGTATCGACGCCAAGGCAATCGCAAGCGCGACCTTGGAATCGGGTCGGACGACCATACGCCAACTCCGGGACGGAGATTGGCGGGGGCGCGCACAACCACTTCATTGGCGCGTAAGAGGTTCGTTCGCTGCTACGACGCTCCCGTCACTAAGGAATATGCCTACGAGCTGTGTGTACGCTAGCGTCCTTTTGAATTCTTTCACAACAATTCGGTAACGGGGTGGCCCGACCGCCTGTTTCGGGGGTCGTCCTCAGCGGGAGTCGGGGTTGACGAGTCGCACCTGAAACAGCACGGGCCACTTCTTTCCGGTTAGCAGGAGCTCTTTCCCGCCCGGCGCGATCGCGATTCCGTTCATCACTTCGGCCGTCGGCGTGCGCGTTGGGTACAGCTCGGCGAAATCGATGACAGCGCGTACGACGCCCGTCGCGGGATCGATGCGGAGAATCCAGTTCGATTGATACACGTTCGCGAGCACGTCGCCGTTCACGTATTCCAGCTCGTTCAAATTGCGGAGCGGGGAATTGTTGTAGCGGACGTGGACTACTCGCTCCGTCTTGAAGGTTGCGGGAGACTTGATCTGGAGCGAGTCGGATCCGTCGCTCATGATGAGCGAGGTGCCGTCGGTCGCGAGCCCCCAGCCTTCGCCGGCGTACTGAAAGGAGTCGCGGGGCGCGAGCGTGGCGGCGTCGTACGAGTATGCGACGTGCGACTCCCACGTGAGTTGGTACAGCGTGCCCTTCAGCAACGCGAGGCCTTCGCCGAAGCGCGTTTGCGGGAGGGATCGCGATGCGAGCACGCGCCCGGATTTCAGGTCGACGCGACGAATCTCCGAGTGCCCGTACAACCCGGTGCTTTCATATAGAACGCTGTCGTCCCATAGGAGTCCCTGCGTGTACGCGGTGGGGTCATGTGGGAACTGCGCGGTGATTACGAACGGCAACGGTCCGGCGCGTTCGCCGTGAGAGCAAGCGCCGGCGAGCGACGCCGGCGAGCAGGAGGGTCGCTGGGACAAAGCGTGGTGAGGTGAAGGCCATGCGTCAGTATGCAGCGCGAAAACGCGACTGGCGAATCCGTCGCGGCTGGAGTCGCGCGTTCGCTGAGCTCGCTGAGCGCGACGTGTTTCGTCGAAAAGAGTTATAAGAAAGCCGTACGCTTTCTCCACGCGAGCCGCGCGAAAGTCGTTCGCCCCCGACAGCTCGATTCTCATCACGGTGAAAGGCCGTCTGGTACCATGAGAGATTTGTGACGCTGTTCCATCTCTGTGGGTTTATTGGGCAGCGCTCGCGCCATACAGGCGCGGGGAGCCGGTTCGCACCGGGTCGCACCGGTTCGAGCGCTGTGATCGGTTTTAACTTTCCGAGGGGGAATGATGAAAGTGTTACGAGTATTCGCGGGGGCTGCATCCCGGCTCAGGCTGGCTGCATTCCTTTGTACTGCGATTCCAGTCGCCGTGCAGGGACAACAAGGTACAATTACGGGACGAGTGACCGCGGTCGGAACGAGCGAGCCGCTCGCCGACGCGCGTGTGATGGTTGTGACCTCGAGTCTCACGACGAGCACCAACACCGATGGTCGGTATACTCTGCGCGGCGTTCCCGCGGGGACCGTCGAGATTCGCGTGCTTCGCGTTGGGTACACGGAGCAGAAGAAGTCAGTAGTGCTGCCGCCGGGGGGTTCGGTCACGCTCGATTTCACCGTGACGCCGGCAATCATTCAACTGCAGGAAGTCGTCACAACGGCGACGGGTGAGCAGCGCAAGGTCGAACTCGGCAACTCGCTGGCGACGATCAACGCGACGAAGCAGGTCGAAGAGAAGCCGATCAACAACCTCGCGGACCTTCTCGTTGCGAAGGCGCCGGGCGTCATCGTCAGCCCGCCGAACATGACCGGCTCCGCGCCGGTCATTCGTATTCGCGGCGCCAACTCGCTCAGCCTCAACAACGATCCGATCTACATCATCGACGGCATTCGAGTAAACTCGAATACGCTCGGCGCCGGGTTGGGCGGCACGAACTTCAGCGTCCTCAACACGCTGAGCCCGGAAGAGATCGAAGACATCGAGATCGTGAAGGGCCCGTCGGCGGCCACGCTGTATGGAACGCAGGCGGCGAACGGCGTCATCGTCATCACGACGAAAAAGGGGCGCGCCGGAAATGCGCGCTGGAACTGGTACGCGGAAGGCGGCGCAGTGCAGGACCGCAATCAATATCCCGCCACGTACGCGCTGTGGGGTCACACGGCGGCCGCTCCGGCGAAGTCGACACGATGCCAGCTCGCCACGATGTTCACGACGGCGAACACCACGGGCACGTGTATTCCCGACAGCCTTACGTCGGTGAACCCGATCATGGATTCGAACATCCGTCCGCTCCAGACCGGCCACAACTCCAACTACGGCCTTCAGGTCAGCGGCGGCAACGACGCGGTTCGCTACTTCATGAGCGGTGAGCTGTTCAATGAGATCGGCACCTATCACATGCCGGATTTCGCGCAGCAGTTCCTTCGCGATTCGCTCAACACGCCGCTGCGCGACGAGTGGATCAATCCCGAAGCGCTTCAGCGGACGAACTTCCGCACGAACATCAATGCGACGATCTCGCCGAAGGTTGACGTCAGCGTCAACGCCGGTTTCTCCAAGAGCGACCAGCGCGCGCCGAACGTGGACAACAACATCAACGGCATCGGCGGGTTGATCTACCTCGGCAGCGGCACCGCGTCGTGCAACTTCGACTACGCGTGCAAAGGTCCGGAGAACGAAGACCTCAAGGGGTACGCGCGCTTCTCGCCGGCGCAGGTGTTCCAGCAAGTGACGACTCAGGGCATTCAGCGCGTCACGGGCAGCATCGACGCGCAGTGGCGTCCGCTCGCGTGGATGCAGAACAGCGGCACCCTCGGCGTGGATTACGCTGGTCTCGATTACATGAATCTCTGCCGCTTCTCCGAATGCCCGGCGTTCGGTTCGAACCGACTTGGCTTCGTGGTCGACAACCACGCGCAGAACCGCGTGTTCACGGCGAAGGTCGTCAGCAACTCGTCGTGGAATCCGAACACGTGGATGAACCTGAAGACGTCCGTCGGCGGCGATTACGTCAACACTGAATCCGACAATACGAACGCGACGGGAACGACGTTGCCGCCGGGCGCGCAGCGCGTGCAGGATGCGGCGACGATCACCGCGTCCGACCAGCAGCCGACCGCCGTCAAGACGCTCGGCGTGTACGTGCAGGAGCAGGCCGGTCTGCGCGACAGGCTGTTCCTCACCGCCGCGGTGCGCTCCGACCAGAACAGCGCGTTCGGCGTGAACTTCCAGCGCGTGTTCTATCCGAAGGCGAGCCTCTCCTGGATTTTGTCCGACGAGAGCTTCTTTCCGCATTACGACTTCTTGAACACGTTCCGTCTTCGCGCGGCGTACGGCCAGTCCGGCGTGCAGCCGGGGGCGACCGATGGACTGCGCACGTTCACGGCGACGACGGTCAACATCAACGGCACGCCGACGACGGGTCTCATCGAGAACGCGCTCGGCAATCCGAACCTCAAGCCGGAACGGTCCGGCGAGTTCGAGACGGGTTTCGAGTCGCGCATTTTGAACAACCGCGTCAACCTCGACGTCACGTATTACAACAAGAAGACGCAGGACGCCCTCGTCAGTCTGCCCATCGCGTCGTCGGCCGCGCCGTCGGCGCTGACGGTTCGTTCGAACATCGCGTCCGTCGCGAACAGCGGGTTCGAAACGAGCATCAACACGCAGATCATCGATCGCCCGTTGCTCGGCTGGGACGTCACGATCTCGGGTTCGCACAATACGAACAAGATCAACAGCCTCGGACTCGACGCGAACGGCAAGCCGAACAAGACGATCGGCACCGGCGCGGCGCGTGACTCGGCCGGCTTCCCGGTGAACGCTCTCTTCATTCGTCCGTTCCACTACGCCGACGCCAATGGCGACGGAATCATCCAGACGAACGAAGTCACGGTCGATACCGGCGTGGTGTTCGCGGGCTACTCGCAGCCGCGGGATCTGTTGTCGGTGCAGAGCGGCTTCGATCTGCTTCG
>JBDTAE010000108.1:0-8843 GCA_039924785.1 Gemmatimonadaceae bacterium
GCGCGAGGACGCGGTGGCCGAGTATCGGGGCGATTTCCTCGACGGGCTGCACGTCAAGGGCGCCGCCGAGTTGGATCAGTGGATGGATCTGTTCCGGGGAAGCGTTCGCGCGGACATCGCGTCGGCCTGTTGGGAGCTCGCCGAGCAATCGTCGTCCGTGTCGGCGAATCAGGCGTCTGCATGGAGTGCGAAAGCGTGTTCGCTCGCTCCATACGATGAAGGCTCGCTTCGCCGCCGATTACAGTTGTTGCATGACGCCGGCGACAACGCCGGAGCGCTCCGGACGTACGCCGAAATCGCCGAGCTGCTGAAACGCGAATTCGGTGCGGCCCCCGCCGACGCGACCACAGCCGTGGCCGACGCGTGCCGCGTGGAACCTGCGGAGCGTCCGGACCGAACCGATCGTGTTCCCGCCGTTGCGCCGACTGTACCGCAGAGCGTTCCGACGGAATTCATTGCGACATCTCAAAAGGGCGGCGAGCCGCCCGACCGCGAAACGCCGGTTCACGCCTTGCCCGAAAACGCATTGCCGGTCGCGAGCGGCGCGAAGGGTCTGCGACGCCTGTTGCTGGTCGCCGCGTCGGCGGTGCTCGTCGCCGGAGCCGCAACCGCCGCCGTCAGCAGGTTCGCTCAGAGTCGGGGCGCCGCGCGGCGAACGAACGATCGCATCGTGGTCGTGCCGTTCGATGTTCAGGGCGCGGGGCCGTTTGGATATCTGCATGATGGAATCGTCGATCTACTTAGCGGCACGCTCGACGGCTCCGGCCCGTTGCGCGCGGTCGACCCACACGCAGTGGTCGCGTACACCGCGTCGCTCGACGCGGGCGGCGATCCGAACGAATTGGGAAAGCGTGTCGCGGACAAATTCGGTGCCGCGTACTTCGTCTCGGGTCGCGTGCTGCAAAGCGGCGGTCGGATGAATGTGACCGCCACGATGTGCGACGCGAATGGCAAGCCAGTTGGGTCCACCCACGCAAGTGGCGACGAATCGATGCTGTTCGCGATGGTCGACTCGCTCACGCGACAGCTGCTCGCGAGACGTTTCGGCGATCCTGGCGCCCGCCTCATGCGTCTCGCCTTTGCAACGACGAGCTCACTGCCCGCGCTCAAGGCGTACATCACCGGCATGCACGAATCGCGTTTGGGGCAGTTTGCCGAAGCGACGAACTCGTTCGCTGCCGCTGTCCACCTCGATTCGACGTTCGCGCTCGCTCTGTACGAGGAAAGCGTAGCGCTCGCGTGGAACACCAACGGCAGATCACAACGCGGTCGTTGCCGCGAAGCAGGCGGTGGATCGAAGCGCCAAGCTCACGTTGCACGACCAGGAGCTCCTTCGCGCACATTGGGAGCAATGGTCCGGCCACGAGGTCATCGCTGAGTCGCGGTTGCGCCGCTTGCTCGATGACTATCCGTCGGATCTCGACGCATGGCACGAGTTGGCGGAAGTGCGCTTTCACAACGCGGCGGTGCTCGGACGCTCGTTCGTCGACGCGCGTTCAGCGTTCGAGCATGCCCTCGACGCGCCGTCGCTCGCTCCGAGCGCGCGGGTTCACTTGGCGCGAATCGCGGCCTACGAAGGCGACACGACCACGACTGCTCGACTTGCCGCCGCGGAAAGTGCGGCTGCCGTTGACGACCAACGCGCGGAAGAAATTCGGTTGCTCGACGCCGCTGCGCGATCGGATGGAAATGCGGCCGCACCACTCGTCGCTCGACTCTCCGGGGCGGACGCCGTCCACATTTGGTCAACGGCTTGGAGCGTCGCGCAGTATGCCGGCAATTGGAGACTCGCGGAGCGAATTGGACTGCTGCTAACGACGGAAGAGCGTTCGGGCGGTGCGCGCGGGGCCGGTTGGCTTGCGATCGCGACGTTCCGCATGGCGGCCGGCCGCCCAATCGCAGCCGACGGCGCACTCGGCGAGCTCGCCGAGATTTCTCCGGAGCACGCGGTCGTGGTTCGCGCCGGTTTTGCCGCGCTACCCGCTTTGGGCGACGTTGAGCGATCTCGAATTCAGCAGGCGATCGCCGGTCTTCGTTCGTCCGCCGCGAAAACCGGCGCGAAGGATTCGACGTCGATGTACTCTCTCGTCGGGAGTGCATCCGCTATGCGACAACTTGTCCTGGACCGGTTGCTTCATCCGTACGACCGAGCCGGTGCGCGCGATCGCCGGTACGAACTGGTCGGTCAGGGGCTTCCGATTCAGCCGATCTTTCCGGCGCAGGGATCGGCGCGGCTCGAGCTGGGGTTGGCTGCACTCGCCGACAACAATCCTTCCGAGGCAGAACGCGTTTTCAATCTGGTGATTCAGCCCGACGCGTTCGACGTACTTCTGATGACACCGGTCGCTCGCGCCCGAGCCGCCGCAGCGACAAAACGGGGTGACGTCGAAACTGCGACCCGCGCGTTGGCCCGAGCCGCCTGGTTGTCCCGCGACGCCGAACCGGCGAGCGCCGGCGCGAGCATCGCTTCGGCGGCGTCCCTCCCGGTTTTGGAGACCACCGCAGTGCGCCCCCACTGATTTTCTGACCGACCACAGAACCGCGTACCAGAAGCTCGATACTGGTTGAGCCTCCATCCGTAAATTAGTCACCACCAACAACTTCGAAGGATCGGATAGTAGACTAGGTGTCGCCGCCTCGTGTGACGCAGAAGCGCGGCGTGGCCAGACTCGCTGGGCGACTACGACGAAATCGCGCGCGCCTGAACCGGAGTTTCAGTGGTGCCGGTCATGAGCGTACGCTTGTCGAACGAGCCGATCGGTAACGTCACGACGAAGCACGCACCTTCTCCAACCACGCTCGTTACCGTGATGTCGCCGCCCATTCCTCGCGCGAGATCTCGGCTGATGGCGAGGCCCAATCCGATGCCTTCGGATCGTGCGGTGAACGAGCGATCGAGCTGCACGAATGGCTCGAAGATCGATTCGTGGCGCTCAGCCGGAATGCCCGGTCCGGTGTCGCACACCGATAGTTCGACGACATCGGCAGTTCTGGCGCTGACCGTGATCGACGCCCCCGCCGGCGAGTGGCGAATCGCGTTCGACAACAGGTTGAGCATGATCTGACGGAGCTTCTCGCGGTCCGCGAGAACGGCGAGCATCCCTGCGGACGGGACGTACGTAAACGTCTGCTGCTTTGCGGCCGCCTGGGGAAGGACGAGCGCCTCGAGCCCTTCCAGGAACGGATCCACCGCCACGCTCGCGAGATCATACGTCACTCGGCCGCTCTCGATTCGGCTGAGGTCCAGCACACCGCCGATCAGGCCAAGGAGATGCTGCTGGCTCGCGCGAATTCTCGCCAAGTCGCGGCGCTGCTCATCGGATACGGGACCGCGAAGTCCCATGTCGATCAGTTCCGCGTAGCCCCCGATCGCATTGAGCGGAGTCCGAAGCTCGTGGCTCATCGCGGCAAGAAAATCCGATTTAGCGCGGCTGCCGGCTTCCGCAGCCGTCTTGGCTTCTTCGAGCCCCGACCGCATGTCCGCGATCTGACCCGCCATTCTGTTGAACGTATTCGCGAGCAAGGACACTTCCTCGCTGCCGCTCGTGGAGACGCGGGTCGAATAGTCGCCCTGGGCAACGGCCTCCGCGGCGTGCGTCAATCGAACGAGGGGACGAGCGACGCGCCGGCCAATTGTCCAGGCGATCAGCGCCCCAACGATCGTCAAAATCGCGCTCAATGCGCCGAGGTTGCGGACGGTAACCATTGCGCCGCCGACCACTGCGGCGCGCGGCGCTTCCATATCGAGGACTAGCGGGGTTCCCTCGATGTGCTCCTCTGCGAAGATCATCGGACCAACACCTGGCCGAACGCGGCCATCGCCGTTGTCGTCTCCAAGCGGCTCTGCCGGCGCTCCGCCGAAGGATGTCCAGGCCGACCCGTCGGTGTTTCTATAGTATCCCGCGACGGAATTTCCGCCGAGCTCGCGAATGGTTTGCTCCGCGGTGGGATTGGCGGCGATCCGTCGTTGCTGCGCGATGTAGCCGCGCAATGACCCGTCGACCACAACCGGCATGACCACCCAGAAGAAGGTGCGCCCGTTGGCGCGATAGAGCTTTCCAAATTGAAGCGAATCGTGCGGTACGATTTGGTCGAGGCCCTGGTGCGCTGGAACCGCGATCGCACCGGATTCGGATGGGTTGGCCCGATTCGCAGGTTCCTCAAGATTGTTTCCAATGAATGCGATTCGCTTTCCGCTCGCGCTCCAAAGCTCCACGGGAAGCCCCGAGTCGGTTGGCAGGGGCAGTTTGCGGAGTTCCTCCTCGATCGCGTTGAGCTCGGCCTTGCCAGTTGGCGTCCTGGCGAGCGCGAGGCGAACCCCGGAGTCGCGTGCGACAGCCTCGTACCGCGCCTGACTCTGGCGCACGGTCGTGGCGCTGACGGTCGCCAATTGGTGAACGCTCCGATTCACCCGGTCCTGGGCGGTGTTGATCGCGGCGTTTCTGAGCGTCAGCCAGATGACGGTGAGCGCCGTGGCGAGGACAGCAACGACGACACCAACCGTCACAAGCGTGAGCGTTTCAGCGGTCGAAAGATGCGGACGGGCGCGAGCGACTTGAGTCGACAATTAGGTGGTCCGGCCTCAGACGGTCCTGTAAGTTTTTTGAGAGACGCCGCGGCGAGAGAGGCTCGCGCCGCTCGTCAGGATCGAAAACGCGAATTCAGATGCACTCCACGTGCCGTCGCGTCGAGCTCGCATAATCTTGACGTCACCAAAATCAGGTTTTCCTGAAATGAGTGCGAAATCGCGGCCGTGCGGGTTGCGGTTTCTTTACGTGGATTGGAATTCGAGCATTTCGAGCAGCGAAAGCGCGTTTGCACCCTGGTTGCTGCCGGTCACGATCCGCCGGTGATAATCGACTTGGCCGAGGTGATATCCGAGGTGAACGGCAAGGTGAGCCAGTGTGTGGCCGGTCGAAAAGGAGCGCCCTCCAATTTGCTCCGGAAACATGTTCCAGAGCGCGCTTTCGTCGAAATTCGAGAGCGCGTTGGTCGCCGAGTCGATCGCCGCATCGATATCTCGGAGCAGCTCGTCGCGCGAAACGTCGCGCCGCGAGAACTCGGCGGGCCGGTCGCGGACGTACGCCGTTCCACCGAGTCGACGGCCGATGTAGTTCTGGATATTTCCCGTGAGATGCAGCGCCAGCGTCCCCGCCGAATTACTGATTCCAGGCGGAAGCGCCCAGATGCTCGCGTCGTCGGGATAGAGCTCGATATTTCGCCGGAGGGCGCGAAGCTCCCGAACGACGAGCGTCTGCACGATGTCCGTAAACATGCGTTCGACTATCTGGTCAGAGATAAGAGCAGAGTCTCGGGGTCGTCGTGGATCGATATCGCCTCGAAGAGCGACGAGCGCACAAATCCCTCGGCGACGGACTGCGTGGCGAGCGACAGCAAGGGATCATAGTAGTTCAAAACGTTCAGGATGCCGAGTGGCTTGGCGTGCAGCCCGAGTTGTCGCCACGTTACCGCTTCGCAGAACTCGTCCCAACTGCCGAAGCCGCCGGGCAGCAGGGCGAATGCATCGGACAACTCGATCATGAGTGCCTTTCGTTCGTGCATGCTGGCAACGATGTGGAGATCCGTGAGTCCGTGATGCGCAACTTCCCGATCGACGAGATGTTTCGGCATCACGCCAACGACTCGTCCGCCGGCTTTTAGCGCCGAATCCGCCAGGCTTCCCATCAGCCCGATGCGGCCGCCCCCGTACACAAGTGTGACGCCGCGCTGCGCGACGGCGGCGCCGAATTGTTGGGCGGCGATTGTGTAGTTCGGTCTCGTTCCCGCATTGGAACCGCAAAACACGCAAAGCGCTTTCATATTCGGGCTTCGGGCTTTAACAAATAAGACAGGCGGCCGTCGTACAGTCCGCAGGATACCAAGTCTTCTGCCGACGACCTCGTTAGCCGCAAGCGAATTCTAGCGCAAAGACTTCTAAGTGCCGCGGCAGGCTCTTGGCGCGCGTAACGCTGATAGTGCACTGGGAATTTCTTGCGGGCGACGCCGCTCTCGTGTGTCTTCCGAATAGCCCAAGCCGACATCAAATGACTAACTCTCGCGTTCCGATAACGGTCGTCATACCAACCCTGAACGAGGGTGCGCGTCTTGGCGCTGCGCTCGAGAGCGTTCGTTGGGCCGACGATGTCATCGTGGTCGATGGCGGATCGGCGGACGACACGGTTGGCATCGCGGACCGGTCGGGTGCGCGGACGATGGTCGTTCCGGGGCGAACGATCGGCGCGCAGCGGAACGCCGGCCTTGAGGTCGCCAAGCATGAATGGGTGCTCGCATTGGATGCCGACGAATCGGTGACGCCGGAATTGCAGGAGTCGCTTCGCCGGTTGAGTGAGGGAAGCGTCGAGCGACACGCGTCGTTCCGCGTTCGCTCGCGCAACTGGCACCTCGGCCGCGAACTGCGGCACGGTCCCTGGGGCAATGACTGGAAGATTCGTGTGCTGTCGCGAGGCGAGCGGTTCACCGAGTCGCGCGTGCACGAGAATCTCGTGTCGCAATCCGATGTCGGAACCATATCGGGCGAATTGATTCACCATCCGTACGAAGATCTCGCTCATCAAGTCGTAAAGATCGCGAAGTACGCGCAGTGGGCCGCGCTCGACATGCAGGACCGCGGCCGAACCGCGTCGATCTGGGCCATGCTCACGCATCCCGCCGTGCGATTCGTGCGCGACTATCTCGTGCTCGGTGGCTGGCGTGACGGGGTTGCGGGTTTCATCGTTTCGACGACGAGCGCGTTTTCAGTGTTCTGTAAATACGCGTCCTTCCTCGTCGCGCAGCGAACGGTCGTGTCCGAACAACGCTACGCCGCGGTTTCGCGGCTCCGGAGCTCCGCGAGATACTGATGCACGAAGGCGATGGCCATGCTGCCCTCGCCGACGCCGGCCGCAACGCGTTTGATCGATCCGTGGCGCACGTCGCCGGCGGCGAAAATTCCCGGCGCGCTGGTCTCGAGCAAGAACGGATCGCGTTCGAGCGCCCAGCCCGCCGCGTGGCCCGCCGCCAGCAGATCCATTACATCGCGGCCGGTGCAGACGTAATCCCACTCGTCGCGAATCACGGTTGCCGGAAGCCAGTCGGTTTCAGCTCGCGCGCCGATGAATACGAACAGGTCTCCGCATTCGCATTGTTCGCGAGCACCACTGGTGTGATCCATGATCGTGATCGACTCGAGAGAATCGCCGCCTTCGACTTCGGCCACCTCGGCCATCGTGCGAATGGTGATGTTGGACTTCGTTTCTAGCTGATCGATCAGGTACTGCGACATGCTCGCGGCGAGAGCGGGGCCGCGAACGAGCAGCGTGACCTGCTCGGCGTAGTTCGAGAACAGCATGGCCGCCTGTCCCGCCGAGTTTCCGCCGCCGACGAGGTACACGTCGCGGCCGCGCAGGGCGGTCGCCTCGCTCGCCGCGGCGCCGTAGTAGACGCCCTTGTCGAGAAACGCGTCGACGCCCGGAATCGAGAGACGCCGCCAGTTGACGCCGGTCGCGAGAACGACCGATGATGTGTCGACTACGTCGCCCCCGTCGAGCGTGATCGTGTAACGCGAGGTATGCGCTGTAGTGATCGACGTTGCCTCACGCGCCACGACGATCTCCGCTCCGAAACGGATGGCCTGCTGTCGCGCGCGAACGCTCAGATCGTCGCCGGAAATTCCGTTCGGAAATCCGAGATAGTTCTCGATGCGCGATGACGTTCCCGCTTGTCCGCCGGCCGCGACGCGCTCAATGAGTAAAATCTTAAGGCCCTCCGACGCGCCGTACACCGCCGCCGCGAGGCCGGCCGGGCCACCGCCGATCACCGTCACGTCGTACGTCGCGGCGCGAGGTTGCGTCTGAAGACCAACGCTCGCGGCCACCTCGCGGAGGCTCGGCGCGGTGAGCTGTTCACCGTCGGATAGGCAGACGATGGGCGCGTTCGGTGTGCCGCGTGAGAGCGCGACGCGAACCGGCTCGGTTTCGCGATCGTTCCCCGCGTCGCCGGGCTCGACCCAGCGAAACGCAACGTGATTGCGAAGCAAGAAATCTCGCAGCTCATGACACGCGGGATCGCGGCGACGGCCAACCACCGTGAGCGACGGCCCGGACGCGTCGACCGACAACTGCTGCAGCGAACTGACGCGCGATGCCATCGTTTTGAGAATTTCAGCGTTGAGCTTTGCGCAGCCGGCCACGAGACCGTGAAACGATTCCGCGTCGAGGCGCATGAGTCTGGATGGAGCAGTCGCTTGGACGCTCGCCATCGACACTGATCCGAGAAGCAGGGGGACTTCACCGAAGAAGTCGCCCGGTTTGTACGAAGTGATCTGCTGCTCGAGACCGCCGATGTTCTTGAACACGGCCAGCGTACCCTCGAGCACGACGTAGAATGCCGGCGTCTCACCTTCGTGGATCACCCACTCATCGGTCCGCAGCCGCAGGTCGGCGGCATTCGCTGCAATGCCGTCGCGCTCGGCCTGCGGGAGGCTGCTGAGGAGCGGGACTGCCGTGAGAAGGTCGCCGGTGATCATTGGATGCTCGAGGCGGTCGGGAACAATCCAACAATCTACTGTTGGTGTCGAGGCCTCGAGCGGCAGGGGCGTCCGCCGACCGGCGTCCGCTCCGGCAAGACAAACGCCTCGCGCGGGCGCGAGGCGTTCATGAGAACATACTCACGGCACGAGATCGGCCCCCACGCCGACCTCATGCCGCACGGTGCCGCCACTACGCGCGAGCGCGCGTTCCGCCGCTCACGAGGCGCACCAACCACACCAGAATCACCGCACCCAAGGTCGCAACGAGAATCGACCAGATAACTCCGCCGCCTCCGATTCCGAGCGAGCCAACAAT
>JBDTAE010000109.1:0-9531 GCA_039924785.1 Gemmatimonadaceae bacterium
CACAAGCCGTTTCTCGTGATCGCGGACTACCTCGCGCGACACGGTATTGCGTCGCTGCGCTGCGACGATCGTGGCATCGCGAAGTCCACCGGCAGTTTCATCGGTAGCACGAGCGCGGATTTCGCAAACGACGCTCAAGCCGCAGTAGAATTTCTTCGCGGCCGGCCGGGCATCGCGAGCAACAGCGTCGGCATCATCGGCCACAGCGAAGGCGGAATGATCGCGCCGATGGTTGCCGCGCGGTCGAAGGACGTCGCGTTCATCGTGCTGCTCGCGGGTCCGGGTCTACCAGGCGATTCGATTCTTCTGCTCCAGGGCGCACTGATCGCGAAGGCTGGCGGCGCTCCGCAGGCGGCGATCGATCAGAGCATGTACGTGAACCGCCGCATGTTCGACGTGATCAAGACCGTGCACGACTCCGCTGCCGCCGCCGATAGTTTGCGCGCGCTCTCGGCGCGTATGGTAGAGACGGTGCCGCCCGCGCAGCAGAAACAGGCGGCCGGAAGTCTCGCCGGCGCCGAGAAGCAGTTGCTCGACCCGTGGATGCGGTATTTCGTCACGTACGATCCGCGTCCCGCGCTGCGCAACGTGCACGTGCCAGTTCTGGCGCTCGACGGGTCGCTCGACCTGCAGGTTCCGCCGGAAGCCGACCTCGCGTCGATCGATGCCGCGTTGAAGCGGGCGGGAAACAAGGACTACAAGATTGTCGAATTACCAAAGCTGAATCATCTATTTCAGACTGCCACGACAGGCGCGCCGGCGGAGTATGCCGCGATCAGCGAGACGTTCTCGCCGGTGGCGCTCGACATCATCGCGACCTGGATTACACAGCACACGACAGGGAAGAGGTAGCTCCGCGCGACGCGCACTCGCGTCCCATACAAACGACCGCTTTGCGCAATGCTACGTCGCTCCGAGGCAAGCGTCCGGTCCGTGAAATTTGGATCTGAGGCAGGGACGAGCCGCTCTTGCGGCCGGCTCATCCCTGCCGCAGCATAGAGAATGCTAAACGTTCTCCGCGCTCCGGCTGTCCGGGCGACTCGCGCCATCGGTACCCTCGCCGCTGCAGCGGCGTTTACGCTTGTTGCGTCGGGGGCGCTCACCGCCCAAGTGCGCATCAACCTCAAAGCGTGGCAGGAGCCCGTTTTAATGGACACGCTGCGCCAGGATCATTTCCTGCGCGCGCCGGCCGACAAGGTCTACCAAGCCGCGCTGCAGGTTTTTGCCGATCTCGGAATTCCCACGGGGCAGACCGACGGAAAGAACGGCATCATCGGGAGCGAGAAGTTCGAGCGCGCGCGCGTGTTGGCGAACGCACCGATGTCGCACTGGTTCCTATGCGGCGAGGGGGCGATGGGAGCCAACGCCGACATCTTCCGATTGGAGATCGCCGTCGTCGCATGGGTGAAGCCGGAGGGCGCCGGCACCACGCTCGGCGTGGCAGCGATCGCGAGCGGGCGCGACGTCTCCGGGGTATTCAGAAACCCTAAAGAGTGTCAGTCGAACGGTGCGCTCGAAGTCAAGATCTACGACAAGATCGTCAGTCTGGTTGGGGGTCGCTGACCGAAGACCGGACGAGGGCAGAGATGCATCCAGACTTTGAAGTCGAGCGAGCCGGGCGTTGGATCGCGGAAATTCCGGGGCTGGCCGGGGGTGTTCGCTATGCGTCCTCGCCACATTCTGCTTGCCACTACTCGCGACGACTCTCGACTTTCGAGGACTCAGCACGCGATGGGCAGATGGAAGTAGCAAGTATCGAGAACAGAGTCATCATTTACCCGCAACGAGATCACCACTAGCTCAGGAAGGACCCGAGTTTTGAGCGGTTGAGTCGGAAGCAGTTTTCAGTAAGAAGTTACTCATGGATTCGGGAGAGACTGTCCGCCTCGAGTACTCTCCGTCGCAGGGCTTGAAGCATTCGGCGTCCCGCCGCTACCTCGGCGGCCAGCGCGCGCCGTGTTGCGGGCAAGAGGACGTCGCAATCGCTGGCACGCGGAAGGGATACTCCAATTCCATCGCCGACTTGATCGCAATATCGAGGAAGCGGGCGACTCCTTCCTCGTTTCCGCTCCGCATCCCTCGAGCGTGTTCGCCGCGATCGAATCGGCCACGCGAACCATTCGGTTGAGCAGGAGAGCCGCACCCACTCGTACCGCTAAGGCAAGCGCCTGCCATCGCGCCCAGACTTGGAGTTTTCGAAAGTCTCGCATGCCCGATTGTACCGGGCAGCGTACGACCCGCTGTCACCAATGAATTACGGCCCAATCTCCTTTACGCCACATACGTATAAAATGCCCCCGTTTGCCGAGACAGCGTGACCCCGCTCGCGCTCGGTGCTCTCCCCGGCCCATGAGTAACTTCTTACTGATGACTGCTTCCGGCTCATCAGCTCAAAACTCGGATCCTTCCTGAGCTGGTGGTGCTTTCGTTGCGGGAAAATGTTGACTCTGTATTGAGTACTTTCCTACTCCCGCAGACCCTACCGAGTCGTTGTGCATGGTCGTGGTGCGCAGTCGTCGCGAGCAGTCGCCGCGAGGAAGACCGACCCGGTTCTACTCCGCGGGCAGTTCGTAGTCGAACTCGTACGAGTGTTGCCCGCCTTCGATCATGATGTTGAGCGTTCCCGTGAGACCCGCCAACTCGTCGGTGCCCGAATCCGGCACGACACTTATCGTGAGACTCGGCGCACCGCGATTCATGATGCCGGTGTGATGGAGGCTGAAGCTTCCGCTCTTGCCGCCGAGTGTGCCGGTGACGTGCTCGATGGCGACGTAGACCGCTGAGCCTTTCGTGGCCGTGCCGATCGTGAGCATCTCGCCTTTGCTCGTGCCAGCGAGGTCGCCCTGAAATTCCTTGTCGATGGACATGCGAGCGAGCGGCGACGATTCGTCGGTCGGAAGCTTGTTCATTTTGACGGTGAATGTTCCGTGTGCGCGAGTCGGCATGGCGAACGGTGTTTGGGCTTGAGGTGTCAAAGCAAGCAGAGCCTGCAAGGTACCGCGTCTGAACGTTGGCACCAGCAGTGATCCTTGACCGCGCGGTGGATCGGTTCTATCATCCCACTCATCTGATGACTGGAAGAGCGCAATGGCACGCACGCCGTCCGAGATGCTGCAGGGTACCGTCGACATTCTCATCCTTCGCACCCTCGCGTGGGAACCGATGCACGGATACGCCATCTCACGCTGGCTCGACACGCGCAGCGACGGCGTACTCGGCGTCGATGGCGCCGCGCTGTACCAAGCGCTGCATCGACTCGACCGCCGCAAGTGGATCACCGCCTCGTGGGGCGTGTCCGAAAACAATCGCAAGGCGAAATACTACTCCCTTACCGCGGCCGGCCGCGCGCAATTGAAAGCCGAGACGGCAGTGTGGAAGGCGTACGCCGAAGCGGTCTTCAAAGTTCTCAGTCCAACCTGAGCGTCGATCATGCCGCAGAAATCATCGCGCTTCTTTCAAGTGCCATGGCGCTCGCGCTCTTCCATTGCGCGCGATGTCGACACCGAGCTGTCGTTTCATCTCGAGATGCGCGTCAACGAGCTCAAGGCGCAGGGCATGAGCCCGGAGGATGCCGCGCGCCGCGCGAAGGAAGAATTCGGCGATCTCGAGTTCACGCGAGCGTACTGTCGCGACGTGGACGAGCGCGCCGAGCGTGACACGAAGAACGCGGATCGCTTTGCAGATTGGCGTCAAGACGTGCGGTATGCGCTCCGCACTCTTCGGAGGGCGCCGGGCTTCGCCGCGGTCTCGCTGTTGACGCTGGCGCTCGCCATCGGCGCGAACACCGCGATCTTCACCGTGGCGCGGGCGGTGCTGCTCAAACCGCTGCCGTACGGGTCGCCCGATGCGCTCTTTAGACTTTACGAAACCTGGCAGGGCGATCCGATTCCGCTGTCGCCCGCCGACTTTGACGACTATCAGGCGCAACAACGAGGCTTTACGGGCGTGGCGGCGCTCGCGACCAGCGGCGCCGTGACATGGAAACCCGACAACGCCGATCCGGAATCGTTGAAGCCAATTCTCGTCGGGACGAATGCCTTTGGCGTGCTCGCGGTTCCTGCGCTTCACGGCCGAACGTTCGTGCCCGGCGACGAGCTGCCCGGCAGCGACCCCACAGTGCTTCTTGCCTATCGGTACTGGCAGCGCGCATTCGGTGGTGACGCGTCGATTGTCGGACGCAAAATACAGCTGAACGGAAAGAGCACGATTGTCGTCGGCGTGATGCCGCGCGGCTTCACGTTGACCGGCGACGAGGACATCTGGCTTCCGCTCGACGTGAAAGCGGAATTGAAAGACGCCGTTCGCTCGCGAAAGCAGCACTGGATGCAGGCGATGGCGCGCCTCAAGCCCGGCGTTTCGGAAGCGTCCGCTCTCGCCGACTTGCAGACCGTGGCGCGCCGCCTTGCCCTTCAGTACCCAGAGGCCGACAGCGGCCGAATCGCGGTCGTGCGCCCGATGCGCGACGTCATCGTGGGCGATCTGCGCGCACCGTTGCTGCTGCTTCAGGGCGCGGCCGCGGGGGTGTTGCTCATCGCCTGCGCGAATCTCGCAAACCTCACGCTCTCGCGCACGATGGGGCGGCGTCGCGAGCTCGCGGTCCGCGCGGCACTCGGCGCGGGTCGATCGCGGTTGATTCGGCAGCTCGTGACCGAGTCCGTTTTGCTTTCGGTTGTCGGCGGGGTGTTGGGTATTCTTCTCGCTGGGTTCGCGACGCGAGGGCTGCTGTCGCTCAATCCCGACGCGCTGCCGCCGATGTTCACTGCCGGCGTCGACTCGCGGGTCCTGGTGTTCAGTCTGGCGCTCTCCGTCACGAGCGGCATTCTGTTTGGCCTATTGCCGGCGCTCGACTCGGCGCGGGCCGACCTTCATGATTCTCTAAAGGAAGGCGGGCGCGGGTCGAGCGCCGGCCGTGGCGCCGATCGAATTCGGCGCGGGTTGGTGGTGGCACAGGTGGCGTTGGCGTTCGTGCTGCTCATCGGCGCCGGGCTCTTGATTCGAAGCTTCAGCGAATTGACGCGGACGAAGCTTGGCTTCGATCCGGATCATGTGCTCACGGCGCAGGTACGCGCCGCGGGTGACAAGTACGATTCTGCGGAGGCCAATGTGCGTTTCTACGACGGCGTGATCGGCGCCGTCGCGCGGTCGCCGGGCGTTGTGGCCGTTGGCGCCATGAGCGACTTGCCGGCGCAGGGTGCCGCGAGCACGAGCCTTCGCATCGAAGGCGAAGCGACCGACGAAAAGAATCTTCCCGATCTTCAGTATCTCGCGATCCGTAACGATTTCTTCAAAGCGATGCGCGTGCCTATCATCGCGGGGCGCGCGTACAATGAGACGGATCTTCTCGACGGTCCGGAAACGACGATCCTTAACGAGACCGCCGCTCGTCGCTTTTTTCCAAAGGGCAATGCGATTGGACATCGCATTCGCATCGGTCCGGATCCGAACGGGGCGTGGCAGACGATCATCGGCATTGCGGGCGACATCAAGTCCGGCGGGATCGATACTCCGGCGAAGCCGACGTTGCACGCGAATCACCGGCGCGAATCGTGGATGCGGACAATGTCGCTCGTCGTCCGCACGTCGGGCGATCCGGCCGCCGCCGAGTCGGTGATTCGCCGCGCGGTGAAGCAGGAGGATCCGATGCTCGCGGTGCGCGATGTGAAAACGCTCAATCAGGTCGTGGGCGACAGCCTCGCGTCGCGCCGTTTCGCGCTCGGGCTGGCGATGAGCTTTGCGTTCGTGGCTCTCACTCTCGCGGCGATCGGGATTTACGGTGTGCTCGCGTACACCGTAACGAATCGGACGCGCGAGTTCGGCGTGCGGATCGCGCTCGGGGCGTCCGCTCGCAGTGTTCTCGTCCTCGTCGTTCGCCAAGGCCTCGCCTGGTCGCTGCTCGGCATCGTGCTTGGCGTCGCCGGAGCCGTGGCGGGCGGGCGGCTCCTGGCGGGAATGTTGTACGGAGTAACGCCGCTCGACGCGTCGACCTATGCGGCCGTGATCGGAGTGCTCGTCGCCGTGGTGGTGGCCGCGTGCCTCATCCCTGCCACGCGCGCGACGCGGGTCGATCCACTCACGAGCATGCGCGCGGACTAGCGCCGTTTCTTCGCGGCCGCACGGCGCGGCCTCTGTTTGGCGGAGATGGATTGAATCACCAGCGGACCGCTCCCCGTTGCGGGCAGGGGGACCTTCGCCTGTTTCACCGCGGCATCGATCAACGCAGCTACGCCGGGCGCGGACAGTGTCTTGGCGCTGGGAAGGCGAATGAAGCGATTCTGCACGCCGCTTCCCTGGAGAAGTTTGTCGGGATCGGGCAGCGTGGCGCCGTAGTAGAACGACAGACCGATGCCGTTGGCGGCGGCCGCGATGGACACGACGCACGTCGACGACTTGGCGGCGGCACAGAAGCCAATCACGAAGAAATTATAGTTGTCATATACGAGCTCCGTCGCGGTCGGCATCCGTTTTCGGAGTACGGTGCGGCACTCTCGAATGACTTTGGCAACGGACGGCTCGAACTTCGCGATGAAGCCGGCGAGCTGTTTCGCTGGTGTCGCAGGCATTCGATTGCTCCGTCGTGCGAGGTGAAACCGGTGGTCATGCCGGAGGTTTGCGTGGAGCGTTCATGCGAAGGAATTCCGCCTCGCGTTGCCTTGCCTCAACGAGCATTCGCGTGCGTCGGACACGAAACAACGCCCGTCCCGCAATTACCAGCACAACCGCGAAGATCAATAAGACGATTAGAAGACCGAGTTTGACGCCGCTCATACGCAATCGTTATTAGACAATGGTCACAACCGGTTCGCCGTCGGCGTCGACTAGAACGCGATCTTCATTGGCTTGCCCAAGTACGAGACCGTCTTCGTCTCACCATCGGGAAGCAACATCACCTTGAACGTCCTCGCCGTTGGGCTCCGTGAGCTCGACCGCTGACCTGCCGGCGTGAACGGCTCGATGGTAAGCTGTCTGGCGCGATCGGTCCAGAGCATTCGCGTCCACACCGCGTCTCCATTCAAGTACCGCTGGCTCGTGCCATCGTCGTCATACAGTGTGAACGATCCATTGGTGCCGCGGTAGACCCGCAGCGTCGTCGGCTCGCTGACGGGCTCGCTCGTGTACTGCCGGACCGGATCGAACGGTATGATCGCACCGGCTCGAACGTAGATCGGCATCGTCGCGAGATCGACCGCGCGCGAAATGGTCCCACCGCCCGATGCCTTTGCACCCGTGCACCAGTCGTACCACTCGCCGGCCGGCAGGTAGACGTCGCGTTGCGTCGCGCCCTTCTCGAACACCGGAGCGATCAGCAGATCGCGACCCCACAAGTATTCGGTCGCGATGCTTCGCGCGCGTTCGTCCGCGGGATAGTGCAGCCACAGCGACCGCATGAGCGGGAGCCCGCTGTCGCGCGCCTCTCGCGCCAGCGTATACGTGTACGGCATCAGTTGATACCGCAGCTCGTCATACTTCCGCGCGATCGGCTCGATCGCGGGATTGTTCATCTCCGACTGTCTTACGTTGCGCGGGTCGTCGTCGGCGACCGGACGATTGCCATTGTCGTTCTCGCGCGGCCCCATATCGTCCTCGCCCCATCCCCATGGAAGGCGCAGCTGCCACGTTCGGCCGTGCCCGCGGAACGAGGGCGTGAATGACGCAAACTCGAACCACCGCGCGTAGAGCTCGCCAGTGAGTTCAGAGTTCGAATAAAACCCGCCGATGTCCGATCCCCAGAACGGCGCAATGCTCAACCCGTAGTTGATGCCGACGGCAATCTGTCCCTCGAGAGTCTTCCATGAGGATTCTGTATCGCCGGACCAAACCCAACCGCCCCATTGCGCGATGCCGGGATAGCCGTTGCGATGGAGGCTCCACGGCCGCGTGTCCGGCCGCGTCGACAGCGGCCCCTCGTAATACATCTTGTGTCGCTCAAGACGCTCGAAGAGGTTGAACCAATCGCCTTCGTCGGGCCAGAACGCGTCGACGCCCGCGCTCATCAGCCCGAGATGCTGTTGCCAGTAGGTCTGAATGTGGCCCGCGTCGATGGTGTCGGCCGGTGCCGGCGGAATGGACCCGTGCAACGTTGGCAACATGTCGCGATCCCAGGGCACGATGTGCAGGACGACGTGCACGTTGCGCGCGTGCATGTCGGCGATCACAACCTTGGGGTCGCGCTTGAAGACATCGGGATTGAAATCGAACGACGGTTGCTTCGTATTCCAGCCGCGCGGTGCAAACCCCGTTCCGAGATAGATCACCGCGTCGATGGGAAGGCGCTTCGCCCGAAACTTGTCGATGATGCCGAGGAGTTGCGTTTCATCCTCGAGCGTGCGGTGCGACTGCATATAGCCGAGCGCCCATTTGGGCGGAAGGGCGGCAGGTCCGGTGATCGTTGAGAAATCTCTCATCATCACGATGGGGTCGTGCGCGTCGAACACGAAGAAGTCGTACAGGCCAGGCACGATCTTGTCGATCGGCGGCAGGCCTTTGCCCGCGCTCAGGTCCTGGTTCTGCACGTTCTGCGGCGTCGCGTCGGCGACGTTGGGCTTCCACGGAATGAACGCGCCGCGATCGGCGTCGCGGAGGTCGACTTGCGTCCACGGTGTCGCGACGAACGTGGCCCACCCCGAGGTGCCCACGAGCATCGCGGCCGGGTTGCGCGATCCATAGGCGTCGCTCTGCCAGCGCGGTTCCATCGTGTCGAACGCGCCGCGGCGATCGAACTGAATGGGTTGATCGCGGAATGGCTTGCCGCGTTCAGGTTTTGGTCCGCCCTCTCCCATGCCGAGCACGGGTGCCGCTCCGATCGCGAACGTGAGGCGTCCGTCGTCCTCGAAGACGATGTGTTGAATCGCTTGGCCCCGCGCATTCCGGATGTCGAGCGTCAGTGGGTTCGGGGTGAGGCGAACCTTCAATGCACCGACGGTGGCGGACAACGGGCTTTTCAAGTCTCTAATGCTGACGACGGGCCGCGCGAAGGCGCGTTCCGCCACGGCGGGCAAAAAGGGAAGATCCGGCGCGTTGGCGAGCGGCGACAGCGTAACGCGAATCGCTCCCGCGCCCGCCGCTCGAAGGTCGAGCTGTGCGGGACCGCCCGCCGCTGTGATCGTCTGCGCACCGGCGGCAAGGCTGCCGGCGACAAGCAGTGGTGCGAATGCGAGAGCGCCGCGCCGAAACACGCTACGCTCTCGCACCGGACTTACGCGCGCTCGTAGAACGGCGGCGGCTCGATGCCGAGCGACCGCAGGTAGACGTAGCCCTGCCCGCGGTGATGGATTTCGTTGTCGACGAGATAAAGCAGCAACGAGTAGATAGGCATCTTCCACTGGCCGAACGCGGTGTCGACTTCTTGAAAGCGATGCACCGGGATCGTCGGAAAGAGACGATCGATGTCCGCTGTCGTCTGGTCCCACAGGGCGAGCAGATCCTCCTTCGTCGTCGCGGCGGCCGGTGCGAACTGGGCCCACTTGCCGGTGATGATACCCTCGAGGGTCGGCGTTGCCATGCCGATGAACTCCATCACGAGGGCCGAGTACG
>JBDTAE010000110.1:0-4034 GCA_039924785.1 Gemmatimonadaceae bacterium
GTCCGTATCCTATTGTGGAAGTTCAGACTGGCGCACCGCCGCCAGCCAGACGCGAACCCCTTTAGAGCCCTGCCTGAACGATCATCTCGTCCCATGCGGGCGGAACGTCACCACTCCACGAATATGCCCGGTTGCCGTTGCTTTCAGACGCGTGATGCAACGTCAACACGGTCGCAGCACCGGCGCTTCTCGCCGCTTTCATCTGTTTCGTGACCTGTTGATCGCGCAATGCGTATTCGACGCTCACCCCATGTCGACGAAGTGCTGTGGCGACTCTTCGAACGTCCGTATCGCGCTCATTCGTTGAATCGATCACCCACACGCCCGCACCGATCGTCTTCGGAGTCAGCAACCCGCGATCCCGCAACAGCTCCGCGAGCACGACATCGCCCATGCCAAACCCGAGCGCCGGCAAATCGACGCCGCCGAGCGACATGAGCAAATTGTCATAGCGCCCGCCGCCGCAGATTGCGCGCAGCTCGCCCTTCGCGTCGAACAGCTCAAACACGATGCCCGTGTAGTAAGCCAAGCCACGCACGATCTTGAGATCGATCGTCACCCACTCGAGCACATCGAGCGCGCCGAGGTACGCGAAGTACCGGCGCAGCTCGGTGATCAACGGAACGACGCCGTCCGCGCTGCCGAACTGTCGTTCGATCTCATCGAGCGTGATGTCGCCGAGCAACCCAAGCAACGACTCGATCGACGCCGTCGAAACACCGAGGGCCGTGAGCTTCTCGACGGACACGTCGCGCGGCTGTCGGTCAAATTTGTCAATCACGCCAAACACGCCCGCGGCCTGCTCGTCGCCAACCCCGAGCGCCGCGAGAATCGCGCGAAGCAAACGACGATCCGACACGCGTGCGCGAACGTCGGCCGACGTCAGGCCACACGCGCGCATGATCTCGATCGCCACCGCCAGCAACTCGGCGTCGGCGGTCACGTCTGCTTCGCCGATGATGTCGACGTTCAGCTGAAAGTGTTCGCGCAGACGCCCGCGTTGCTGTCGCTCGTACCGGAACAACTGCGGCACCGAGAACCAGCGCACAGGCTTGCGAAGCGCATTCGCCCTTGCCGACGCCATCCGCGCGAGCGTGGGCGTCATTTCGGGGCGCAGCGAGACCTCGCGACCGCCCTTGTCGACGAAATTGTAGAGCTGGCCGACGATCTCCTCGCCGCTCTTCTTCGTGTATAGCTCGAGCGGTTCGAGCGGTGGCCCGTCGTACTCGACGAACGCAAACCGACGCGCCACATCGCGCCACACATCGGTGATGTGAGCGCGCTCGGCGAACTGTTCTGGATAGAAATCTCGAAAACCGGGGAGCGCACCTTGGGCCATCTATAAGATTACCCGGGCAGCGGTGACACCTGCAACAGCGACATTGCGTCGCCGACGGTGTGAAACGAGCCGGTAATCAGAATCGTGGCGGCGCTGCGTTTTGCACTTTCCAGCGCGGCAGCAAAATCGGCGATAGCGTCAGCGGACAAGCCCTCCTGGCGCGCGAACGCAATCGCATCGCCGAGGTTCCACGCGCGGCTCGCGGGCGCGGTTGGCGCCATCGTCAAAATGAAGTGCGACACGACGGGACTCAACGCGCGCATCATCCCGCGCCAATCCTTGTCGCCGAGCACGCAGAGGATCGCGACGATCGGTTTCGGCGGCGACACGGCCGCGATCGTCTCGGCGAGCACTTCCGAGCCTGCGGGATTGTGCGCGACGTCGAAGATGTACCGCCCCTCATGCTGGAAGCGGCCCGGCAGCCGCACGCGAGCAAGGCCCGCGGACGCATCGTCGACGCTCACGGCGAGCTCGGGAGCGAGCGAATCGAGCATCACCAGGGAAAACGCGAGGTTCGACGACTGATGCCGCCCCGCGAGCGGCGTGCGGAGCGTCAGGGATCTGCCCTTCCATTCGATGTCGCACGAGGTGCCCGAGTCGTCGACACGCACGCCGTTGAGCGCGACCTCGTCTGCGACCACGCGCACGCTCGACGCACCCGCGCGCAACGCACGCTCGGCGAGCAGTTCGCGAATGTGGCGATCGGGTTCGCCAATCACGGCAGCGCGTCCCGGCTTGAAGATTCCCGCCTTCTCGACTGCGATCTCCTCGAGCGTGTTGCCGAGGTATTCGGTGTGATCGAGCCCGATCGACGTGACGCCGGCCGCGACCGGGTCGAGCACATTGGTCGAGTCGAGCCGTCCGCCGAGTCCGGCTTCGACCACTGCGACGTCAGCGCCCGCGCGCGCGAAGTACTCGAACGCCATCGCCGTCGTCGCCTCGAAGAAGCTCGCGCCAATTTCTTCGATGAGCGGTGTGGTGCGCGTAATGAATTCAACGACGTCGTCCGCGGGGATCGGGATGCCACCCACAATCATGCGTTCGCGAAAGTCCACGAGGTGCGGAGACGTATAGGTCGCGACCTTGTGTCCCTTCGCGGCGAGCAACGCGGACATCGTGGCGACGCTGCTGCCCTTCCCGTTCGTGCCCGCGATATGAATGGACGGATAGGCGCGATGCGGATTTCCGAGGCGGTCGAGCAACGCAAACGTGCGCTCGAGTCCGAACTTGAAACCGCCCGTCGTGCGCGCGAAGAGGGCGTCGAGCGCGTCCTTGAAGGTCAGGGCGACGTCCACCCTGTTGCCGCTGGGCGACCGGACATGTGGCGAAGCAGCTGGCTCACGATGCGCTTGAGGTTCCTGCGGTGCACGACGCCGTCGAGCATTCCGTGGTCGAGCAGGAATTCCGCCGTTTGAAAGCCTTCAGGAAGATCCTGTCCGAGCGTCTGCTTAATGACGCGCGGCCCGGCAAAGCCAATGACCGCACCCGGCTCGGCGAGGATTGCATCGCCGAGCATCGCGTAGCTCGCGCTCACGCCGCCCGTCGTGGGATTTGTCAGGATCGAGATGTACGGCAACCGTCGTTCGGCAAGCTGCGCGAGCACCGCGGAAACCTTTGCCATCTGCATGAGCGACAGCACGCCTTCCTGCATGCGCGCGCCGCCGCTCGCCGAGATGATGATGAGCGGATACTTACGCTCGAGCGATCGCTGTCCGAGCCGCGCGATCTTTTCGCCGACCACGGAACCCATGGAGCCACCCATGAACGCGAAGTCCATGCAGCCGATGTTCACCGGAAGCGAATCGAGCATTCCGGTGCACGCGAGCAATGCATCGGTTTCGCCGGCTTTCGCGATGTTCTTCTTGAGACGCGCGGGATACTCGGGAAAACCCAGCGGGTCGATGGATCGAAGGTCGGTTTCGACTTCCTCCAGGGAGCCTTCGTCGAGCAGGAGCGTGCAATAGTCGATGGCCCGAACGCGGCGATGATAGTCGCAGTTCGGGCAAACGTTCATGTTCCGCTCGAATTTCTCGCGGATATCGGTGTGCCCGCAGGCCTCGCATTTCTCCCAGACGTCGGCAGGAATCTCGAGACGCTGCGGCCGCGGCTGACGCGGTTTTTTCTCTTTTCGGAACCAAGCCATTCACGCAATTTGCGCGTCAAAACGCCCTGGGGCTAGGTCTTGACCGAGGTGCTATTGGGGCGGCCTTTTGGGCGATAATCGATGATTGTCGCTCGATCCGCGATATCGATCTCGGGCGTTCCGAACAGCACGGAAACTGCTCGATCGCGGATTTGACGGACAAGATCGCAAAGGATCTCATCCAACCGATGCGTAGTACGCTGGGTCGCGCCGAGCAATTGACGGGAGGGCCAAGGAAAACAACGGCAGAGAACCAACGGAAAACGAATCGCGAACGCCTCGACTCTTTCGCAAGGACCGAAGGTTTCGCAGGCTGCGCGCATTGCGAGGGGCTGTAAAAGAGCGAAAAAGCAAAAAACAAAAACCCCGCCACCGGCGGTGCGCTCGCCACTCCCGTTAAATCGTTCTAGTCCGCTTGAGTCCGTGCAATTCCGCGTTCGCCGTTGTTGTTCGCCGTTGTTGTTCGCCGTTGTTGTTCGCCGTTGTTGTTCGCCGTTGTTGTTCGCCGTTGTTGTTCGCCGTTGTTGTTCGCCGTTGTTGTTCGCCGTTGTT
>JBDTAE010000111.1:0-11049 GCA_039924785.1 Gemmatimonadaceae bacterium
ACCCGTCGGCATGCCCGTGGTAGCACCCGTCGAACTTGAGCAGGACATCGCGGCCGGTGACCGCGCGCGCCACGCGCAGCGCGCTCATCGTCGCCTCGGTTCCGCTCGAGACGAATCGCATCATCTCCACGTGCGGCATCCGGTCCACGATCATCTCGCCGAGGATGACTTCGAGCTCGGTCGGTATACCGAAGCTCGTCCCGCGGAGCATGGTTTCGGCAAGCGCGTCGAGCACGACTTTCGGCGCGTGCCCGAGCACCAATGGACCCCACGACAGCACGTAGTCGATGTACTCCCGGCCGTCGGCATCCCAGATCCGCGAGCCGGCGCCGCGCTGAACGACGAACGGTTCACCGCCGACGCCGCGAAAGGCGCGGACCGGCGAGTTGACGCCGCCAGGAAACAGCGCGCGAGCACGCTCCATGATTTCGTGCGAGCGACTCATCAGCGTCCGAAGCTCCCGATCGATCCACTCCCGGCGAACACCGGCAAGGCGCGACCGGCGCGCGGCGCCTTCGCCGGTTCCGACACGACCCGAACGATCGTTCCGCCGAAATCAACATCCTCTAATACTTCGTCGAGCCTCACATCGACGATCGTGCCAGGCTCGACTCCAGCGAGACCGTGCGCGTACGTCACGCCGTCGATGTCATCGGCCTGCCACACGACGCGCGCTTGCAATGCGTCATCCGTAACGCGATCCACCAGCGCCCGCACCGTTTGACCGAGCCGCGCCTCGTAACGCTCGGCGGTGATCAGTCGCTGCACCTCGTTCAATCGCTCCAACCGCTCATGCTTGAGCGACTCAGGAACGTCGTCCGCCATCTCGGCCGCGCGCGTCCCTTCCTGCGGCGAATACGTGAACGCGCCGACGCGGTCGAACTGCACCTCCTCGAGCACCGTCATGAGCGTTTCGAAATCTTCGTCCGTTTCGCCCGGGAATCCGACGATGCACGTCGTGCGAATGGCAATGTCGGGAACAGCGGCGCGGACCTTGGCGACGCGATCGCGAATGGTGGCCTGCCGCTCCGGCCGGCGCATGCGGGCCAGCACCGCGTCCGACGCGTGTTGAATCGGCATGTCGAGATACGGCACGATCCGCGACTCCGTCGCCATCAGCTCGAGTACCGTCGGCGTGAGACCCGCCGAATAGACGTAGAGCATGCGAATCCATGGGATGGACGTCTCACGAACGAGCGCGTTCAATACGTCGGGCAGGCCCAGGTTTTGTCCGCGCAGATCGCGACCGTAGTGGGCAAGATCTTGCGCGACGAGATTGATCTCGCGAACGCCCTGCGCCTCGAGCAACTGCGCCTCGCGAATCACGTCGTTTAGCGCGAACGACCGATGCTTGCCGCGCATCAGCGGAATTGCGCAAAAGGCGCACCCGTGGTCGCACCCTTCGCTGATTTTCAGATATCTCACATGGCGCAGCCCGGCCGCGAACATCCGCGTCCCCGGGTGAACGACGGGAACGTCGTCGGCGCCGATGAAGCCCCGCGCCTCGAGCTCCGGAATGAGCCGGTCCATTTCCGATGAGCCGAGGAAGAGATCAACTTCGGGCAACGCTGCGGTCAGCTCGTCTTTGTGCCGCTGGACCATGCACCCGACACCGACCACGGCGCGGCAAGTCCCTTCCTCTTTCAGGCGGCCGGCCTCGACGAGCGCGTCGATGGACTCCTTTTTCGCCGCGTCGATGAACCCACACGTATTCACGACGATGACGTCGGCGTCGGCCATGTCCTCGGCGTATTCGGCGCCCCGGTCCGCCAGTTGGGCAACGTAGCGCTCGGTATCGACGGTGTTCTTGTCGCAGCCGAGGGTGATGACGGAAACCTTCAACGCGCGCGGAGGAGAGTGGGCCTGAGTCATCGGTAGAATGTAATGGTTGTTCAGCGGCTCTTGCGGTCGTTCGCTTTGCATTGTAAAGTACTTTCCATAAACCCATCGAACATCGCGCCGCACCCCATCGCCGGCATGGTCCAAAACTCGCTCAGAAGGAGAAGTGCCGAGCGGCGCGGATAGTACTCGCACGGTGGGGTGCCGCAACGAATGCGGAGGAGCGTTCCGGAAGTCTCGCGATGTGGCGGACGTCGAACGCGGGAGAAAGCCGCGCGGTCAGGGTCGTCGAGGCGCGAGTGTCGCTCTCGAGCCTCGAACTACCTGTAATTCCCGAATTTGAGCTCGACGTCAAACTCTTTTCCGCGCAACAGGGCCATCGCCTCTTGCAGTTCGTCTTTCGACGGCGAGGTCACGCGCACTTGGTCCCCTTGAATAGACGCTTGGACTTTCTTCAGCTTCGCGTCCTTGATTGCCGCGGCGACCTTCTTCGCCGTGTCGGAGTCGAGCGCGGTCTTCAGCTTGATCTCTCGGCGTACCGAATCGCCCGACGCTTGCTTGATCTCGCCAACATCGAGGTTTTTCACTGGCACGCCGCGCTTGATGAGCTTGGCCTGCACGACATCGAACAGCGCGCGCATCTGGAAGTCGCTGTCGGCGACCAGCTCGATGAGCTCTTCGGCACGCTTGAACGTGATCGTGGCCTCCGACCCTTTGAAGTCGTAGCGCTGGGCAATCTCCTTCTGCGCCTGGTTCATAGCATTGTCGACCTCTTGGAGGTCGACCCCGGTGGTAACGTCGAAGGAACTGTTTTGGGCCATTGGGGCAATGGGCAGATGGGGGTTTGTTAGAGGTACGGGCGATTGGCCGTGAGCCTCCTATCGGTTACCTGTCATTTGTCGCCGTCTTGCCGGCGGGCGCCTTTTTCAGCTTCTGGTCGTACCAATCGACCATTCGCTTGTACATGTCGAGGAAATCCTCGGTGCTCGCTACGCCGCCGCCATGCCCGCCCTTCATGTAGTCGACCCACAGCACTTCTTTTCCGAAACGGCGGTGCGCTGCCCACTCTTCGCGTCCACCGACCAGAGCCTCACCGGCGTCGGATGCACGTAGGTCGGATCGCCGTCGTGGCGATAGTCGTTGCCGTACGAATCGCGACGCACCGTTTCCGTGAGCGCGAGCCATTTTCCGTCGGCACTCACGTCGGCGATGGCGTGCGACGTGATCGCGAGCGCCTCTTCTGCCGAAAAGAACTGCGACGCCGAGCGTGATTGGGCGAGGTCTGTGTCGCTTGGGCAAACGCCGTCGAGGCGGCACCGAAGAGAATTGCGGCGGCGGTGAGCCGCGGGCCCGCGCTGAAAAAGCGTGTCATAGGACGATGCTCGGGTAGCGGTAAAGGCGCTTCGAAGAACCCCGGTTGATTCTTGCGTCGCGCTGCCGCTACGAAGCTATCCCACGCGGCTCAGCCCAGGTAGGACTCCAGCGCTCGAGCGCGTGACACGTGGCGAAGCCGCGAAAGCGCCTTCTCCTTGATCTGACGGACTCGCTCGCGCGTGATGCCGAGCAACGCGCCGATTTCCTCGAGCGTCATCGGCTCTCCGCCGTCGAGCCCGAAGTAGAGTCGCAAGATCTTGGATTCGCGTTCTTTCAAGTGCGACAGCGCTTCTTCGATCGACTCCGTAAGCGCCTTCTCGAAGGTCAGCTCGTCGGGCGTGGGATTCAGCGTGTCGGGCAAGTAGTCGAGAAGACGATTGTCTTCGCCCGGCGTGAGCGGCGCATCCAACGACAAGTGCGTCTGCGAGATCGCCATGGTCTTGGCGACCTCTTCCTCGGTGATATCCAACCCATGAGCGATTTCGGCGTGGGTGGCGTCGCGGCCGAGCTCTTGGAGTAGCAGGTTCGCGCGCTTGCCAATGCGGTGGAGCGTACCCGCCCGGTTGAGCGGAACGCGAACGATGCGCGACTGTTCGGCGAGCGCCTGCAAGATTGCCTGACGGATCCACCACACGGCGTAGGAGATGAATTTAATCCCCTTGGTTTCGTCAAATTTGTGAGCCGCGCGAATCAGGCCGAGGTTGCCCTCGTTGATGAGATCCGAGAGGGACACACCCTGGTTCTGATATTTTTTGGCGACGGATACGACGAAGCGAAGATTGGAGCGTACGAGTTTATCGAGCGCTTCCTGTTCGCCCTTACGGATGTTCTGGGCAAGACGAACTTCTTCGTCACGCGAGATCAGGGGGTAGGCGCTGATGTCGCGGAGATACTGGTCGAGCGAGCCTTCTTCGTACGAAGACTTCTTGTTGCCGGTGACGGCCATACGTCCAGCAGCTCCTTTTGCAGCGGGCGCGCGAGAGCGTTCTCACGCAGAATTTCTCAACGATGCAGCGAACGCACTAGTGAATACGCCCACCAAGTCGTGTCCAACGAATGTGCGAGAGCCAGGCGAACGTGTCTACTGAATCCGGTGAGTAACTGTAATAAATCACAAACGGCCGTCCCTTCAACAGCGAGTCCGCTACGAACCCCCAGTATCGGCTGTCGAGTGAGTTATCTCGATTGTCGCCGAGCACGAAGTAGTTCCCCTTTGGGACGACCAACGGCCCCCAGTTGTTTCGCGACGGGTGGTATCCGGCCGCCATGGCGGAATGTACGAGATAATCGCGCTGCCAGCGAAAGTCCTCGGGCGCGGGATCCATGTCGGGCTCCGTGTGTTCGACGTATCCCTCGCGAATCGTGGCGCCGTTTCGAATCAGGGTACCGTCGCGCATTTGTAGCGTATCCCCCGGCACGCCCACCAAACGCTTCACGAAATCTTTGGTCAGATCTTCGGGCCACTTGAAGACGATGACGTCGCCGTCCTGCGGCTGACTGAGTCGCGGCAGCCGCGTGTGCGTGAACGGCACCTCCGCGCCGTACACAAGCTTGTTCACCAGCAAGAAGTCGCCCACCTGGAGTGTGCCTTCCATGCTGCCGCTCGGAATCTTGAACGCCTGAACGAGAAAAGTCTGAATGACGAGGAACAGGATGATCGAGACCGGCAGAATCTTCGTCCACTCCCACAGAAAGCCAAGCCGGGATGGACCGCGATTGACGTCGCGCAGCGCTTCAGTGCGACGCTCAGGCGTGATCGATCGCGACGACGGCAGCGCGCCGTCGCTCAGGTTGGATCCTTCGTCGCCGCCCGCTGACGGGGTCGTGTGTTCGTCAATGCTCATGGATGATGTACTGCCACAGCCTCAACTCCGGTTCGCGAAGTGCGGTCCCGCCGGGAGGAAATAACTTCGGCGGGGCCGCCGTGCTAGAACCCCTTCGATTCCAGCACGCATCAACGCCCTAATCCGTGTAATTGTCAATTTGCGCCCGCTGCAGGGCTCCTGAGAAGTCGATATACCCGACCTTGGTCTCCGAATAGAAGTCGTAGACCTCCCAGCCGCCTTCACGATGGCCGTTCCCTGTTTGTTTTACGCCGCCGAACGGAAGATGTGCCTCGGCGCCAATCGTCGGTGCGTTGACGTATGTGATTCCCGTATCGAGCTCGTTCATGGCGCGCATCGCGACGTTCACGTCCTGCGTGTACACGGACGACGACAGACCGTACCGAACGTCATTGTTGATCGCGAACGCCTCGTCGACGTCGCGGAAACGAACGACCGACAGCACCGGGCCAAAGATTTCCTCCTGCTCGAGACGCATACCTGCCTCGACGCGGGCGAAGATCGTGGGCTCGAAGAAATAGCCGTCGTCGAGTCCCTTGCCCGTCGCGCGTCTGCCGCCGCACAGCAGGTCGGCACCCTCAGCCTGACCGATGTCGATGTACCGCTCGACCTTCTCGAGCGACGCCTGGTTGATCAGGGGACCCACGTCCGTGCCCTTTTTGCGACCGTCGCCCAGCTTGAGCGTCCGCGCACGGTCGACGAGGCGGCTGAGCAGCTCATCGTGAATGCCGCTCTGCAACACGAGACGGCTCGTCGCGGTGCATCGTTGCCCCGTGGTGCCGAATGCGCCCCACAGCACGCCGTCGAGCGCGAGATCGAGGTTCGCGTCGTCGAACACGAGCATTGCATTCTTGCCGCCCATCTCGAGCGACAATCGCTTGTGCATACGGCCGCACGTTTCACCCACGATTCGCCCCGTCTCCGTCGAACCTGTAAATGAGATGACCGGAACGCGCGGATGGTTCACAATTGCCGCGCCGGCCGTCTCACCGTGCCCATGCACGAGCTGAATGACCTCGGGCGGAAGGCCGGCCTCGAGCATGATTTCGACGAGCACGTGTCCGGTGTGCGGAACGTCCTCCGCCGGCTTGAACACGCACGCGTTTCCGCAGAGCAGCGCCGGAAACATCTTCCACGTCGGAATCGCCATCGGAAAGTTGAACGGCGTGATGATGCCGGCGACGCCGATTGGCCTGCGGAAGCTCATCGCCCATTTGTTCTTCATCTCACTCGGCACGGTGTGGCCGAACAGGCGTCGGCCTTCGGTCGCGGCGTAGTATGCCGTGTCGATGCCTTCCTGCACGTCGCCTTTCGTTTCCGTGATCGGCTTGCCCATCTCGCGGGTCATGAGGTCCGCGATTTCGTCCTTGCGCTGCACCATCAGATCGCCGATGCGGCGCATGACGTCGCCACGCGCGGGGGCGGGCGTCGCGCGCCAGATCTCGAACCCGCGCCACGCCGACTCCACCGCCTTCTCGACGTCGGCCGCGCCGGACAGCGGGAACTGGCCGATCACGTCGTTCCTGTCGGCTGGATTTTTGTTTTCGTAGTGCTCGCCGCTGGAGGGCGCGACCCACTGACCGCCGATGAAATTCTTGAAAGTCTTCATTGAGAGATTCGTAATTGCGGGATGAAAATGCACGATGAAAGGTACGGCGGACGCAAAGCGGTGGCGACCTACTTCGGCTTGGGGGCCGGTACCGGAGCCGGCGCTGTGGGCGCCGGCGTTGTCGGAGCGACGCACGTCCACGTCGCGGGATGGCGAGCGTCCGGCTTGGCGTAGCCGACTCGTGGAAGCACCTCGATCGAGCCGAGGATCAGTCCCCACAGCACGAGCAGGAGCGACAGCGCATGCGCCCGGCTCGCGCGGTGTCGCCAGGTCCAGATCGAGCTCCACACACCGCTGGTCACGACCACGACGACCGCCGCCAGATAGCCGAACAGCCCGACGCCGCAGCGCACGTCGTACGGCCACACGACCATGCCAATGCCGAGCAACACCGAAAGTCCCAAGCGGGCATACACCCCCCAGGCCGACGTCGCGCGCGGCTCCGAGGCTGCCGCCCGAGCGGGTGCCGGCTTCGTGGGCGCGGCACCGGCCTTTCCTTTGGCCGGCACGGGCGCAGGACCCGCAAGCGCCTCGAGCTCCGCGTCGGAGAGCGACGCGAGTTGTTTGTCGACCTTTGCCAGCTCCTTGTCCCAATCGCGATCAGCCATCAGTTCACCGTTTCCCGCGTGAGGCCGTATCGCTCGATCTTCTTGTAGAGATTGGACCGGGGCATCTCGAGCGCTCGGGCCGTCTCCGACACATTCCAGTCGAGCTCACGCAGCTTCGCGAACAGGAACGCGCGTTCGGCCGCATGCTTGAATGCTTCGAACGTCTTGCACTCGAGCAGGGATCCAAGCCCGGCCTGTTCGACGTCTCGCGTTCCGACGAGACGGGCCACATCGTCCGCCATAATGCGCGGCCCCGATGCCAGAATGAGCAAACGCTCAATCGTGTTGCGAAGCTCGCGCACGTTGCCGGGCCAGTCGAGACTCGCCAGGCGGTCCACCGCCTCGGGCGCCACGGTGCGCGGCGCGATGCCTTCGCGCCCTGTGAGTACCGCCACGAAGTGCGCGACGAGCAGCGGAATATCCTCGCGGCGTTCGCGCAGCGGCGGCACGTGAATCGGCACCACGTTCAAGCGATAGAACAGGTCCTCGCGGAACCGCCCTTCGGCGATTTCGGACTCGAGAGTCTTGTTCGTTGCCGCGAGCACGCGGACGTCGACTTCGGTCGTCTTGCTTCCGCCGATGCGCGTCACGACCCCGTCCTGCAACACGCGCAGGACTTTCGCCTGCGCGGCGAGACTCATGTCGCCGACCTCGTCGAGGAACAGCGTGCCTTTGTCCGCCTGCTCGAACTTGCCCGCGCGATCGGCGACGGCGCCCGTGAACGAGCCCTTCATATGACCGAACAACTCGCTCTCGATCAACTCACTCGGAATGGCGGCGCAGTTCACTTCGACGAACGGTTCCTTGGCGCGAGTCGACTGCGCGTGCAATGCGCGTGCGACGAGCTCCTTCCCCGTTCCGTTCTCGCCCGTGATGAGTACGCGAGCCGGCGTTTTGCCGACGCGCTCGATCTTGTCGATGACCGCGCGAATGCCATACGACTTTCCGACGATCTCGTACCGCGACTGAATCGTCTCTTTGAGACGCGCATTTTCCTCATGCAGATCGAGGTGCTGAAGCGCGTTCCGCAACGTGACGAGAATTCGGTCGGTATCGAGCGGCTTCTCGAGAATGTCGTATGCGCCGAGCTGCGTGGCTTCGACCGCGGTTTGAATCGTGGCATGTCCGCTGATCATCACGACGATCGCGCTCGGATCGGCTTCCTTGATCTTCTTGAGCGCCTCCACGCCGTCGATGCCGGCCATCTTCACGTCGAGAAACACGAGGTCGGGCCGCTGCTTCTGGTACGCGGCGATTCCGTCGACAGCGTTGCTCGCGCTGCGAACCTCATAGCCCTCGAACTCGAGCAGCTGGCCGAGTGCTCCGCGAATTCCCTGCTCGTCGTCGATGATGAGAATGCGGCGCGCCAATGTCATTGCACGGACTTGTACAAGGTGACCTTCCCGTTCGCTACTCGAATGTCGCCTACATAGCGGGGGATCGGCAACGCCAGACCGGTCTCCGACATTCCCGCCGGCCTGTTTCCGCCCAGCTTTCGAACAAGACCCGGAATCATTCCACTCGGAATAGGGAGGTCGCGAATCTTCACGCCCTTCACGTCGAACTCCGCGAGTCCCGGTTTGATCACATGAAACGTACCCGTGAGCTCGACCGGTTCGCTCGCGTTCAACGCGCCGGCGAGCGGTCCGAGTGAAACGACCTCGCCAATGTCCTTCGTGCGAACGCGCGCCCGAATGGTTACGGCATCACCGCTCACCCGGGTCTGCACACTGTCGGCCGCGGCAACGAGCCGCGGCGACAGCGCGTGAAGCGCGTACGACGCGAGGTCGCTCGACGATAAGGTTTGAAACGCCTGGCCGCGAGGCTCATTCAGCTTGTCGAGCGCGACCCTCGCGCGTTCGGCGCCCGCGTTCGTCATCGGTTCCCAGCCCGGGTTGACCGCGCGCGCGGAGACCGGTGCGTGCGACCGATATTGTGCCGGCAGCCAGAGATCGCGCGTGAACCAGCCGCCGATCGCCAGCACGACGACCGGGATGAGACAACCAAGTCGCGCAAGACAGCCCATGGGTCAGTCGCTCCGCAGTGCGGCCGACACGAGTGTGGTGTACACTGTGCCGGTTTGAGTGAGTTCACTTTTCATGAGGTCGATGGACCGCACGATGAAATCGGTGCGATAGCGCGTCGCCTTGGAAGTGCGCGACAACTCTCGCAACCGGTCCTCGGCCAGCGGATCCTTCACCCGCGCCAGCGTGATGTGCGGCCGAAACGGTCGTCCCTCCACGGCAAAGCCGAGACGCTCGCACGCCACGTCGAGGTCGTGATGCAGTAGTTCGAGTCGCGGATCTGGAGTCACCCCAATCCATACGACTCGAGCACGCCGAAAGTTCGGGAAGGCCCCAACGCCGCCCAGCGTCATGAGCAAATCCCTGTGACGAGACGCCACTGCCGCGAGCATCGCCTGGATTTCGTCGAGCCGCTCGTCCGGTTGCTCGCCGAGGAATTTGAGTGTGAGGTGGGTTCTTTCCTCAGCCACCCACGACAACTCCGGTGCGGCCGCGCGAAGCGCCGCCGTGGCGGCGTTCGTTTCACGACGAACTTCCTCGGGAGGATTAATCGCCAGAAACAGGCGCACCGTGAATCAACGGCAGTTCGTTGAGTGAACCGGACCGGAATCCCCGCGGATCGATCTCGACATCGGAGTAGCCCGCCGACCGCACGGCGTCTTCGATCGCGGCGCGATTTTCGCCGGTCGACCAATCCGCGAGCTCCGCTTGGGACAGCTCGACGCGCGCTCGGTCGCCGTGATGACGAACGCGGAGATCGCCACCAATGCCAAGCGCGCGCACCGCAGCCTCGGCCTCCTCAACGCGCTTGAGACGGTCGACCGTCACCGGCGTTCCATACGGAATGCGCGACGAGAGACACGGCGACGACGGCTGCCGCCACGTCGGCAGGCCGCGCGCGCGTGAAAGCGCGCGGATGTCGTCCTTAGAGAATCCGAATTGCGCGAGGGGCGATTCGACTCCCTGCTCTTTCGCGGCGCGCGCGCCCGGACGATGGCCGTGCAGATCGTCCGCGTTGGTTCCGTCCGCGACGACGGCCATGCCCTGCGCTCTCGCCGCGGGAATCACACGCGACCAAAGCTCCGACTTGCAGAAGTAGCACCGGTTGTTCGGATTCGCCGCGTAGTTGGGATCGTTCAACTCGTCGGTATCGATCTCGAGCACTGAAAGTCCCACCTTCGCGGCGACGTCGCGCGCGGCGGTCCATTGGCTTTCCGGATACGAAGCGCTCCGGCCCGTAACTGCGAGCACCCTATCCGCGCCGAGTGAATCCAGCGCGACAGCGGCGAGATACGCCGAGTCCACACCGCCGCTGTAGCCGATCGCGATCGAACCATGTTGTCGAAGCCACACGACGAGCGCCCGCTCTTTTTCGCGCACCTCGTCAGTCAGCGGCGCATTTGTGTTGTCGTTCGAGAGCATACTGAAACGTAACGGTTGCGGTGAAACAGGCGGGCTCGACTTCGCGTTGGCCAGTCTCAGAATTGCGGATGAAGAACCCAGAAGCGCGCATCGTACGCCGCTGGCGTCAGCGTCCATCCGTACGTCAGTGGCGCGAAGTACGCGAAGCCAATCACCACGAGCGCGACGATACCGTAGTAAAGACCCGCGGACTTCGGCGACGAGAAGCGCCAAGGGTGTGCGTCATCGTCGTTCCACTCGGCAATGGCGCCGATCGACACCACAGCCAGGACCGACATCCATAATTCCGCGAACAGATAGTGGTAGAGGTACATCACGCGTGTGATGGC
>JBDTAE010000112.1:0-27914 GCA_039924785.1 Gemmatimonadaceae bacterium
GCGAGTTGTTCAATTGGCCCGTTGCATGCACGATGAGCAAGTCGGTCGCCGAATACGCGGGAACGAGACCAGCCATCGCCTGCGGGAACATGAAAAAATTGTCGAGATTGATGCCTTTCGTGGCAACACTGGCGTCCGGCCGCGGGATCGCGATGGTCGGACGCGATGTGTAGTAGTTCGCGTCAGCAAACGGCGCCACCAGGCTCAATCCGTCGGCGCCACCGCGCATGAAAATCGAGACGATGATGTCGCGATCGGACGCGAACCCCTTCGACATGACGACCTTCGGAAGCCATGCCGGAAACGCCGCAGCGGCCGACAGCCCAGCCGCTCGTCCGAGAAACTGTCGTCGCGAGAGCTCGTTATACTCTTCGCAACCGCAATCGATGTCGTGTTGATCGTCCATCGTCAGCTCCTCAATACCACTGGAAGGCGTTGGCGCCGATGGCGAGCGAGATCGTCTCGCGCACCCGCGTATCGTTGAACGTGCCGCCGGTGAGATAGGTCGTGAGCGCGGTGCGCGTCACGGTTGGCATCTCACCACCGAAGAAATTCATGTCGATCAAATCGATCGCCGCCGCCGGCGAGCCGGCTCGATACACCGACGTGTCGACGGCAAGCGTCGTTGCCGAGTTCAAGCTCGATAACACCGTGCCGTACGCCCAACGCGGCAAAATATTTCCCGCCCAATACTCGACCTGGTCGGGAAACCCGTCGGGTGTGGCCCATGTGTAGATCGGGTGCCCGAGCACCGAGAGCTGGCTGCTGATCGTCGCCATGTTCGTCACGGTCGGATTCGTTGCGCGGAGCGACGACGCAACGAAGTGAAACGGGCGCGCAAACTTCATCGGCGACGCGGCGAGCCACGACTCGTTGAGGATCACGCGAATCATTGCCTTGATGTCGCCGCCCGTTGCGCGATAAGTGGCGGCGACGGTCGCGATCTGCGCGTCACTCGGATTCGGGTCAAGCAACCATTGCAGCATCCTGGTCGAGATGAACCTTGCCGTGCTCGGGTGATACGCAAGGACATTGAGCATTTGCTCGCCCTCGTTGATCCCAGCAGCGCCGAGTGATGGCGAGCCCGCCGGGATGTTCACACCGAGCACCGTCTTTGAGCCCCAGTCGTGAATCGACGGGTTGAACGTGAACACCCCGCGGCCAGCGATCGTCCACCCCGTAAGCACCCGCGACAGCTCGGCGACGTCGGTCTGCGTGTATCCGCCGTTGACACCAAGCGTGTGGAGCTCCATGATCTCGCGCGCATAATTCTGGTTCGGCGCGGTGTTACGGCTCGAGCTCTGATCGAGATACGCCATCATCGACGCGCTGTGCCCGCTTGCCTTTAAGAGATCTGGAAATTTCCCGAGGGCGTGCGTGCGGATCACGTCGCGCTGGTCGGCGACGAGCAAATACTGAACTTTCGTGTAGTCCTGGTTGAAATGATCCGTCCAGAATTCGACCATGCGATGATATAGCTGACGCTGCGAAAACGCGGCGCGATAGATCGTCGCTTGCTGCAGCTGTAACTCGAGTTGCCCCGAGTCGGCGCTGAAGAGCTGATCGGACGTCTGGCTCAGCAGCGGAAATCGCGACGCGACGGACGCTTCGACGATATCATCGTCGATGCGCGTGTAGTTCAGCTGATAGTTCAAGTAGCCGTCATGCCCGAGCTGATTGGCTCGCATGAGCTCAGCCGGCGTGATGCCGTAGTTCGTGCGTCGCACGAGACGCGCGGGAGTGCTCTGCCATTCGGCGAAGGTCGCGGAGCTCTCTTTCGGCTGGAGAATGGCGGACCCAACATCGGACGGTCTCGACGCGGGACGAGGGCGTGCCCTGCCCTGCGCCTTCGCCATTTTCGGCAATGCCGATGCGGCGGCGAGTGCGCCGAGGAACAAGAACGACCGGCGCGTCGCTCGCGTGTCGCTCGACCGCTCGGCCGCGTCGTCGCTCGCGTTCAGTTCGTCCGTCATGTCACCTCGCTCGTCGTGTGCGACGGCAGACGTCGTTGACGTTCCGTGGTCCCGTTCCGATCCGGAAATCGTGGGGCGTTTCGTGCGCATGCGAATCCTCACCGTCGAATGAGCGACCTGTCGTTCTCCTCTGCGAGCACGCGCGCCGCGGATGGAACACGCGGCACACTCGAACTTTCCGTTGCAACTTCAGGGCTTGAGCGCACTAATAGAGGTGCGCCGCATCACCGCCGGCGTAGAGATTCTCTTGCGACGTGAATGAAAGACGCTGCAAAAGGCGAGGTGTTAAGGACTTCGGCAGCGTCGTCGCTGCTATCGCATCGTTCACGGGGAATTGTCAAACCACCCATTCGCAACGCATAGTGTACCCATGCGAATACAAATCGTCCTGCTCCTCCTTGCTTCAGTCGCCGCTCCAGCAGCGGCCCAAGGCAAGTGGAAGGAGATCGGGAAAACGTCGGTTGGCAACTCCGTGTACGTCGACCCCTCCAGCGTGAAGACGGTCAACGGCATCATCTCGGCACGAATTCGTGTGAAATTTTCGCCACCGGTCGCAACGCCCGATGGCAACTGGGTGACGTCGCAACATCTCGCGATGTTCGATTGCGCGAAGGGCACGTTCGCGAACAAGCAGAGCACGTATTTCTCCGACGAAGCGGGGAAAAAAGTCGTGGAGAAAAAGGTCAACAAAATTCCTGGCTTCAGCTCTCCACTCGGCGGCTCGATGACGAAGGTCGCGTTCGACTACATGTGCAAAAAATCTTAGCAGTCAGAGCGAGCTCTAGACAGATCGAACCGTGTCGTCGAGCCGACACGGCGCACGGCTCGCTTCGATCGCGAAGATTTCTTATCGATTCCCCTACGACGGTCGCTGACCAACTTGCTGTAGGCGCCGCGAGGGCGCATGCGAACGCAGGCTACGGAGATACATCACCGCATTACCGCATCACGACTCTGAGCGACGGACTCGATCGAGCCCGTCAGCAGCCGGGAGTTACGGCATAGCGCGTTTGGTCCATACCACGACTACTCCGCAACCAGCGCCTGGCCCCGAAGGAACCACAAATTCGGCAGGCGCGGAGACTGCCCGTGGATAGACCTCGATAGTGGCGATCTGTTCTGGATACAGGTCCGTCAATTGAATCTGGCCCTTCACATGGACGCCATCGAGGAAAATATTTGCGGTGCAACCTTGGAAGGCGACCATCGTTCTTGCTGGAGTACCCCGCGCGGTCGTGCCGGGAACAGAGTTGAGCACCGCCGCGATCGTCGGATACTTCGCGACCTCGGTCGAGTCCCTGAAATAGCCGAAGCCTTGTTTGCGGCGCTCTTCAATGTTGGCGACGCGACGCTGACGTACCGACAACGGCGCGACAACCCGCACTGAGTCGAGCGAGACGACTCGATGCAGCTCGACCGCAATCCTCGCCGTATCGCCGCCCGCGACGTCCACCGTAGTCAGTGCAGGCGACATCCCCAACGCATGCACCTCGATCTGCCTCGTGCCAGGCGCGACGCCACGGACAACAAACGCGCCACTCTTGTCGCTGCGAGTTTCCGACGACTCATCGACGATAACGCGAGCACCGGCTACGGGCGCGCCTCCTTCAGCGACAATCCCTCCAACCACGGTTCCCTTCAATGACGATGCGCCAGCGTCGCCAAGCAGCAGATCCAATCGGCGAATGCGCGGCTCGCGCGGGAGCGCATCGACAACGCCGGTTTCGATAGTATTTTTTAATGCGTGAATCTGAACGCCGCCCTGTGACGGCAGTCCGCACAACGAATATCCGCCAGTCGAGTCCGACCGCGCCTCGAGGCGATACCGATGCTGGGTTATGCCGGTAGCCTTGTCGAATCCGGCATCCACCCACGTCGCATCAACGGTTGCATCGACCGCCGGGCGACCAGCCGCATCTCGAACGTTGCCATAAACGAGGGCCGCTGTGTCCGAGACAGGAGTGTCGCCGCAGGCGGCCCGCCACAGCGAAAGGAACGACGGAAGAAATAGCCGCACGGTATCGGAAACCGCTGAAACCACCACTCGCCTCGAAACGCCCGTCAGTCCGACAGAATCGAACGCGGCGTGTTGCATCGTGATCGCGTACCCGCCCGGGGCAACACCATCGAAGCGAAAGCGGCCGGCGGAGTCGGTCGTCGAGCTCATCCCCGTGCCGAGCATTGCAACACGGGCGTCGACGATCGGCGCGCCTCGAAGACTGTCGTACGCCGTGCCGACGACAGAAACCCGCTGCGCGGGGGTTGAGCGCCATGCCACGAGACACCAGAGCACGAACAGAAGTCGAGTCGCCATTCGAGGACCGCGTATCATGGTTCACCCAACGACAAATTTAGATTACCGATATTCGTATTTTTAGCAAGAGCCTCGTCGCGCGAGCCCTCAAAAACGACGGTCGACGGTCGAATCGCCGACAAGCCACTCGAACACGGGACGCCCGCGCGCGGCGAGCGACTCCACCGCTCCAGACGTTAAATGACCGAGGTCTCGATAGACGACAACGCCGCCATTGGTCGCGGCACAGTACTCGGGACCACACAACCCGTCGATCGGGTCCCACAACCGCGCATTTGCGAACCGCGCGACCACGCCGCGAACAGCCTCGAGCGCCGGCGCTCGCAGCCGCTCGATAGCCTGCCGAGACACTCGGCAGTCCGTGGCGGAACGAGTCGCAAGACAGTCGGGGCCGGAGAATGGAAGAAAGGGCGTTGGAGCCAGCACGACGACGCGCAGACCCGCGTCCGCGAGCGCCGCGAGAGTCGCATCGAGTCCGCTCGTGAGCCGCAACAAACTCGGCTCAACCGACGGCGGACGTCCACCGTCGGTTGAGCCGAGATCGAACACGGCGTTGTCGTCGAACGGCGAATCCTTGCCGAGGTATGCCGGCCAGCGAGCCGCGACGATAACGCCAACGGTCGAACGCGGCTGGTCGTTCCGTCGAAATTCGTCAACCACCGCTTCGTTGAACCCTTCGCATGCGCGCGCCGAACGAACGCCTTGCGGATCGCCGCCGGAAACTCGAACCGAAACCGGCGCGACGCCGAGCAACGGAGGACACGCGCTCCGCGAGCGTTCGAGTACGCCAACCGACAGCATTGCTCCTTCACGCGATACCAGCGGCATCCAATGCTCCGCGTGGGAGTCGCCCCACAACACGATTTGACGACGGCTCGTCGTGTCGCCAGTCATGCACTGAGCTGCCGGTTGAAGATCTGGAGAGCTTCTGATGTCGCACGTCGCACGCGACGCGGGCCGGTCGGCCTTCGCGACAGCCAATGCGGCAAACTCCGGCTTCCGCGTATCACGGCGCGCCGTCAAGCCAAGTCCAACCGCCACCGCGAGTGTCACGACTGACGCGGCGACTGCGACACCGAAGGTCCGCATTGGGCGAGGTTGCCCGCGGCCGCGAGGGCGGCGAAATCGGCGCTCGATCACGTCACGGGTGACGATCGCGAGAAGGAGCGACACGAGGACGAGCCCCACGTCGCGCAACAGGCTGTGGCGCCCAAGCGAGGACTCTCTGGCGATCACGAGAAATGGCCAGTGCCACAGGTACCACGGGTACGACACGAGCCCGACGTACACCATGAGCCGTGATGAGAGAACGCTCATCACCGACGTCTTGTGTCGCGAGACACCGGCCGCGATGACGGCGGCCGCACCGGCGACAGGGAGCAACGCCGCGACGCCTGGGAATGGCGTTCGCTCGCTGAGGATTACGACTGATGCAACGATTGCCGCGACGCCGAGCGTTCCGAATACGGCGGATGTCGTGCTCGAGAGGCCCGCGAGCCGGCGCGACGCCAGCGCGACGAGACCGCCCGCCGCGAACTCCCACGCGCGAGGCGGCATCATGTAGAACGCCACTGCGGGTTGTCGCACGGTGCCCACGATTGCCCACGCCAGCGACGCCGCGAATACCACAGCGAGGACCATGCGAAGCCGCGATTCGAAATCGGACAGCGAGCTTTTCACCCGTAGTCCGACGAAGTGGACCATGAGCGGCCACACGACGTAAAACTGCTCCTCTACTCCTAGCGACCATGTGTGAAGCAGCGGCTGGGTAACCGCGGCGGGCTCAAAGTACCCGCCCGTGGACACCATGAAGTAGAAGTTCGACGAGAATAGCACCGTTGCGATCGCCGACTTCGCGAAGGTCTGCTGCTCACCCAGCACTGAGAGAAACACGCGGCCGAGGAGCAACACCGCGATCAGCATGACGGTCAGTGCCGGCAACAGGCGCCGCGCGCGCCGCGCATAAAACTCGGCAAACATCACGCGACCGTTCGCGGCGACGTCGTCGACGAGCAATCGCGTGATGAGGAAACCAGAAATCACGAAAAAGACGTCGACGCCGACAAAGCCACCGCCTGTGCCTGGAACGCCGGCGTGAAACGCCACGACGGCCGTGACCGCAATGGCGCGCAGCCCGTCGATGTCGGGACGATAGCGAGCGCGACCCGCTGGAGTTGACGAGTTCGTGAAGTTCTCCGTTCTTGCTGAACGCCACCCGCGCTCGCGAATGGCGGGCTATTCAGTCAGGACGAAAAGAGAATAGCCGCCGAGAATGCGCGCCGTGAGATGCGGCTCGCCACTTCCCTGCTCCGAAGGCAGGTTGGGATCATGGGTGGGCGCACCGCGCTCGAAAGCACGCGCGGAAGACCGGGCGAACGTGAATGGGTAGAAAGACGAAACGGCGCATCGACAAGATCGATGCGCCGTTCGTCATTCGGGAATACTGCGGATTACTCCGCCGTGCCCTTTACCGCCGGGCGCGGATGCGTCGTGAAGTCATCGTCATCCGCCATCGAGAATACGTTCGGCAACTCGGCCGCCATCGGTGGCAGCGGCTCGAATCCTTCCGGCTGCGCCAACTCGATTTCGACGTCCTGATACCGGTACATACCCGTTCCAGCTGGAATGAGGTGTCCGATGATGATGTTTTCCTTGAGACCGAGCAAGTCGTCCTTTGCGCCACGAATGGCCGCATCGGTGAGAACGCGCGTGGTCTCTTGGAACGACGCCGCCGAAATGAACGACTGCGTCGTCAAGCTCGCCTTCGTGATACCGAGCAGCAGCGGCTCGGCGGCAGCCGGCGTTTCCTTCTTCTTCTTCGCGCGATCGTTCTCGTCGCGGAAGACCTGGCGATCCACATGCTCCCCTTCGAGGAACTCGGTCTCGCCCGGCTCCATGATGCGAACCTTCTGAAGCATCTGCTTGACGATCACGCCAATGTGCTTGTCGTTGATCTTCACGCCCTGCAGGCGGTACACCTCCTGCACTTCGTTGAGCAAATACTCCTGGACGGCGCGTGGTCCCTTGATGCGAAGAATATCGTGCGGGTTGACCGGTCCTTCCGACAACCGGTCGCCGGCGCGGACGCGGTCGCCTTCGTGCACTCGCAAGTGCTTTCCAGCGCCCACCTCGTACACCTGTGCTTCACGCGACTCGTCGAGCGAACCGTCGTGATTCATGGGCGCGACGTAGATCTCGCGCTTACCGCGCTTGATCTCGCCGAACCGAACCACGCCGTCGATCTCGGAGATCGTCGCCGGATCCTTCGGACGACGCGCTTCGAACAACTCGGCGACTCGCGGCAGACCGCCCGTGATGTCGCGCGTCTTGTACGCTTCGCGGCCGACCTTGGCCAACGTCGTTCCCGGATAGATTCGCTGTCCATCTTCGACGGTGAGCTGCGCGCCCGCCGGGATGATGAAGTCGCGAATCTTCTTTTCTTTCCCGCCCTTCTCCTGAATGATCTCGATGTGCGGGTGGAGTTTCTTTTCACGATCTTCGATGATGACGCGCTGACGAAGACCGGTGAGCTCGTCGAGCTCCTCGGACACCGACTCGTCTTCCACGATGTCGACGAACCGCACCGTGCCGTCCACGTCCGCCAGAATGGGGTTCGTGTACGGATCCCAGGTGAAGATCACCTGGTCGCGCTTCACATCAGAGCCGTCCTGCACCATCAGGATGGAGCCGAGCGGCACCTGCAACCGCGCGGCGATGCCGGCGGTCTTGTCGTTCGACGACTTGATGAGAATCTCGCCCTCGTAGCTCGTGACGACCTTCTGTCCTTCGGGGTTCGTGACGACCACGAGACGATCGCTGTACTCGATGATACCAGCGACCTTCGATTTACGCGCCGTCTGCTCGGCGATACGAGCGGCCGTTCCACCGATGTGGAACGTGCGCAGCGTGAGCTGCGTGCCCGGCTCACCGATCGACTGCGCGGCGATGATACCGACGGCTTCACCGATGTCGACGACGTTCATCGTCGCCAGGTTGCGGCCGTAACACATGCGGCAGAGACCGCGCTTCGCCTCACACGTGAGGACGGAGCGGATCTTGATCATTTCAATGCCAGATTCCTCAATCTGCTGCGCCTTCTCTTCGTCGATCAGCTGGCCGGCCTCGACCACCAACGTGCGGCGGCCCGACTCGTCCAGTTCATGCGGATCTTCGACATCTTCCGCCGCGAAGTTGCCGACGATACGCTCCGCCAACGGCTCGATCACATCTTCGCCTTCCTTCAGCGCCGAGATCTCGAGACCCTGGATCGTACCGCAATCTTCTTCGCTGATCGTCACGTCTTGCGCGACGTCCACGAGGCGACGCGTGAGGTATCCTGCGTCGGCCGTCTTGAGCGCCGTGTCCGCCAGACCCTTTCGAGCGCCGTGCGTTGACGTGAAGTACTCGAGTGGTGACAGACCTTCACGGAAGTTCGACTTGATCGGTGCTTCGATGATTTCGCCGATACCACCGGTGAGCTTCTTCTGCGGCTTGGCCATAAGACCGCGCATACCCGCCAGCTGGCGGATCTGATCGCGGCTACCGCGCGAGCCGGAGTCGAACATCATGAACACCGGGTTGAAGCCTTGCTTCGACTCCCGCATCGACTTGACCATCTCGTCGGCGATGTCGGAGTTCGCGTGCGTCCAGGTGTCGATGACTTTGTTGTAGCGCTCACCGTTCGTGATGTTGCCGGTCTGATACGCGCGCTGGAAACGCTCGACGCGCTGCTCGGCTTCCTCGAGCAGCTGGACCTTTGCCGTCGGGATTTCGAGATCTTCAATACCGATCGAAACGCCGCCGCGCGTGGCGTTGGCGAATCCGAATTCCTTCAAACGATCGAGGAACTGCACGGTCGCGGCGAGGCCGGCCTTGCGGTAGGACTCGAACACGAGCTCGGACAGCACCTTCTTCTTCATGTCCACGTTGTTGAAGCCAAGCTCCGGCGGAACGATCGCATTGAACAGCATGCGGCCGGCGGTCGTCTTCTCCCAACGATGGCCGTCGAAATCCTTGACGAAGAAGAATATCGCGCTCTGCCGCTCGAGGCGGTTGAGTGCGAGCTCCATTTCGATCTCGGCGACGTCGGTGAACCGGCGCAGTGCCTTGTCGGCCACCGTGTTGAAGTTCGCCGGCGCCTTCGTCGCGAAATAGCAGCCGAGCACGATGTCCTGTGATGGCTCCGCGACTGGACGTCCGTCAGACGGCTTGAGGATGTTGTTCGACGACAGCATGAGCAGGCGCGCCTCGAGCTGTGCCTCAAAGGACAACGGTACGTGAACCGCCATTTGATCGCCATCAAAATCGGCGTTGAACGCCGCGCAGACCAATGGATGGATACGAATGGCCTTGCCTTCGACGAGCACCGGTTCAAAGGCTTGAATACCAAGTCTGTGAAGCGTCGGCGCGCGGTTGAGCAGCACCGGGTGATCGCGAATGATCTCTTCCAAGATCTCATACACTTCCGGCGATTCGCGCTCCACGATCTTCTTGGCGCGCTTCACCGTCTCGGCGATTCCCTTCTCGACGAGCTTGTGAATGATGAACGGCTTGAACAGCTCGAGCGCCATCAGCTTCGGCAAGCCGCACTGATGCAACTGAAGCTCTGGACCGACGACGATGACAGACCGGCCCGAGTAGTCGACGCGCTTGCCGAGCAGGTTCTGACGGAACCGGCCCTGCTTGCCCTTGAGCATGTCGGACAGCGACTTGAGCGGACGCTTGCCGCGGCCACGAATGGCCTTGGAGCGACGGCCGTTGTCGAACAACGCGTCGACGGCCTCTTGCAACATGCGCTTCTCGTTCCGGAGAATGACTTCCGGCGCGCGATGCATGATCAACTTCTGCAAGCGGTTGTTGCGGTTGATGACGCGACGATAGAGATCGTTCAAATCGGAGGTGGCGAAACGACCACCATCGAGCGGAACGAGTGGACGAAGGTCTGGCGGAATGACCGGAACGACGTCGAGAATCATCCACTCCGGGCGGTTGCGCACGTCACCCGCGTCGCCGGAATTCCGGAACGCGTCGACGATCTTGAGCCGCTTGAGGAGCATCTTCTTGCGATGCTGCGACGTTTCGGTGACGACCTGCGCGCGGAGCGTATCCGTGAGCGTGTCGACGTCGAGGCGGCGGAGCAATTCGCGCACAGCCGGCGCACCGATGTCGGCCATGAACGCGGTATCGTTCTCTTCCTTCGCCTTGGTGCGGAGGTTGAGGTATTCGTCTTCGTCGAGGAGCTGGTTCACCTGAACTTCCTGCGTGCCCGGCTCGATGACGACGTAATTGCTGTAGTAGATCACCTTCTCGAGATCACGCAGCGTGATGTCGAGCAGGTTGCCCATGGGGCTGGGCAAGGTCTTGAAGAACCAGATATGGGCGACGGGTACGGCGAGCTCGATGTGACCCATGCGCTCACGACGAACTTTGCTCAGGGTCACTTCGACACCGCAACGATCGCAGATCACACCGCGGTAGCGGATACGCTTGTACTTTCCACAATGGCATTCCCAGTCCTTGACGGGACCAAAAATGCGCTCGCAGAACAAGCCGTCTTTCTCAGGCTTGAATGAGCGATAGTTGATTGTCTCGGGCTTCGTGACCTCACCCCACGACCACCAGTTGCGAAGGCCCTGAAGCTCCAGGCGCTCGCGTTCCTTCGGATCCTTCGGCCCACGAATTTCTTCGGGGCTCGCGATCCGAACGTGAATGAAGTCGAACGAGCTCGCGCGCTGTTCGCGCACGCTACGGAAGTCAATCATCGTTTACTCCTCGGTCCCAGTGCTGCTGTTGCTCGAGGTTCCGGTGTCGATACCGGTTCCCCAGAAGCCATCGACGCTCTGGCCCATCGTGACCTTGATTCCCAACGCCTGCAGTTCCTTCACGAGCACGTTGAACGACTCCGGAATACCCGGCTCGGGAAGGTTCTGACCCTTCACGATCGCTTCGTACACGCGGCTACGGCCGTTCACGTCGTCGGACTTGACCGTGAGGATTTCCTGAAGCACGTGTGCCGCACCGTACGCTTCGAGCGCCCAGACTTCCATTTCTCCAAAGCGCTGTCCACCGAACTGCGCCTTACCCGCCAGCGGCTGCTGCGTGACGAGCGAGTACGGTCCGATGCTCCGCGCGTGAATCTTGTCGTCGACCAAGTGTGAGAGTTTCAGCATGTACACCTCGCCCACCGTTACCGGCGACGAGAACGTCTCACCACTGCGGCCGTCGCGCAGACGAACCTTGCCGAACGGCGTGAGGCCGGCGAGTCGCATCAACTCCACCGCAGCCGCATCGACGTCCGCTTCCGATTTCTTGCCAAGCATGCCAGCCAACGCCGGCAATTCCTGATCGTTCAACAGCTCGGCCGGTTCCATCGCCTTCCGCTTCTCCAACTGCTTCAGCGCCGCCTTGTATTCGGCGCGCTTCTGCGGCGTCTGGCTCTCGTCCTCGGCCCATTCCGTGTGGAATGCGATCTGGTTCGTCACGGCCGTCTGTTCACGCTCCGCCAACTCCTTCGCCGCATTGGCGAGGAAGTCGCGAATACCATGATAGATGTCTCGCGTCTCCTGCGACATCGTGCGACCACCGAGGTCGTTGATCGATGCCTCTTCGAGACGATGGAAGCGCTCACGTTCCTTTGTGCGATCCGGCTTGATGTCCTTCAGCAAGCCTCGGACTTCGACATCGGCGAGGTGCGGTGCCGGCGTGCGCAGCTCGAGTGCCTGCGCGCTCCACACCACACCGCTCATCTTCAACAACAAACCGATCTCGCGCTCGTTCGTACCCTGGAACACGGGCGTCTTGGCATAGAAGCCAAGGATCTTCGCGGCCCACCCAAGGTGAGTCTCGAGAATCTGACCGACGTTCATTCGGCTCGGCACGCCGAGCGGGTTGAGCACGATGTCGACCGGACGGCCGTCGGGAAGGAACGGCATGTCCTCCTCAGGCACGATACGGGCGACGATACCCTTGTTACCGTGACGTCCGGCCATCTTGTCGCCCACCGAAATCTTGCGCTTCTCGGCGAGATAGACTTTGACGAGCTGGATGACGCCCGGCGGCAATTCATCAGGCTGGAGAATTCGGTCGATGCGCTCCTCGGCCTTTTCTTCGAGCCGTGCTTTCTCTTCAGTGGACGCTTCGATGATCTGGCGAACGCGTTCGTTCGCCTTCTTGTTTTCGACGCGCAGCGTCTTGAGATCGATCGACGACAGCTTCATCGCGCGAAGCGAATCGGCCGTCAGCTTGGTGCCCGTCGCAATCGCTTCCTCGACGGTTCCAGACTTCAGCGCCAAGGCGATCACCTGGCCATCGAGAATTTCGATGAGTTCAGAATCTCGAACCTCATTGACTCGGATCTTTTCGTCGCCTTCAAGGCGCCGCACTTCACCGATTCGCTCTCCGCGGTCCTTTTCAACGACCTGGTCTTCGATGCGTGAGAAGATCTTCACGTCGATGACCACGCCTTCCATGCCCGGCGGAACCTTCAAGGACGAATCCTTCACGTCCTTCGCCTTTTCACCGAAGATCGCGGTGAGGAGTTTTTCTTCCGGCGAGAGCTCCGTTTCACCCTTCGGCGTGATCTTGCCGACGAGGATGTCGCCCGGCTTCACGTGCGCGCCGATGCGGACGATGCCGCGCTCGTCGAGGTCGATCAGCGCTTCTTCCGAAACGTTCGGAATTTCACGCGTGATTTCTTCCTGGCCGCGCTTGGTATCGCGGACGTGCAATTCGAGCTCTTGAATGTGGACGCTCGAATAGACGTCGTCCTTCACCAAGCGCTCGGACAGCACGATGGCATCTTCGAAGTTGCTGCCGTACCACGGCATGAACGCAACCGTCACGTTCGCGCCGAGGGCGAGCTGGCCCTGCTCGGTCGCCGCTCCGTCGGCCAACACGTCACCCGGCTTGACAATCTGGCCGGCGTGAACGAGCGGACGCTGGTTGATCGCGGTGTCCTGGTTGGTTCTCCAATACTTCTTGAGACGGTAACGGTCGTGCTGCGTGAGACGAGCCAGCGGACGATCGCCCTCCTCGGTTCCCTTTTCTCGCTGCGCCGGACCGGCATCGACGATGATCTCGTCGGCCGTCACGTGCGACACGACACCGGCACGCTTCGCGATGACAACGGCGCCCGAGTCGGTCGCCACTTTGCCTTCGAGACCCGTGCCGACGAGCGGCGTCTGCGGGTTCAACAGCGGAACCGCCTGCCGCTGCATGTTCGAGCCCATCAACGCGCGATTGGCGTCGTCGTGCTCGAGGAACGGAATCAACGCCGCGGCGATGGAGACCATCTGTTCCGGCGCCACGTCCATGAAGTCGATGCGATCTCTCGACACGAGCGGCACGTCGCCCTGCTGACGCGCGAGCACGAGATCGTCGAGGAACTCACCGTTCGCTCCGACACGCGAGCTCGCCTGCGCGATGATCGCGTCTTCTTCCTTGTTCGCGTCGAGCCATGCGATGTCGTTGAGGACCTTGCCGTTCTTGACGATACGATACGGCGTCTCGACGAAGCCCAGGTCGTTCACCTGCGCGTAGCAGGCGAGCGACGTGATAAGTCCGATGTTCGGACCTTCAGGCGTTTCGATCGGGCACATGCGGCCGTACTGCGAGTAGTGCACGTCGCGCACTTCGAAGCCGGCTCGCTCACGCGTAAGACCGCCAGGTCCGAGCGCCGACAGACGACGCTTGTGCGTCAACTCAGCGAGCGGGTTGGTTTGGTCCATGAACTGTGACAGCTGCGACGATCCGAAGAACGCTTGAATCACCGCCGAAACAGTGCGGGCGTTCACGAGGTCGTCGAGCGAAATCTTTTCGGGATCGGTGTTGATCGACATGCGCTCTTTCACGAGGCGCGCCATACGAGACAAGCCGACCGAGAACTGATTCGCGATCAACTCGCCCACCGAACGAATGCGGCGGTTGCCGAGATGGTCGATGTCGTCGACGTGGCCGCGACCTTCATGCAGCTCGACCAGATACCGGACTATTTCTACAAAGTCTTCCTTCGACAAGACCGTGTAATCGGCCGGCATGTTCATGCCGAGCCGTTGATTGATCTTGTAACGTCCCACGCGACCGAGGTCGTAGCGCTTGGGGCTGAAGAACAGGCGTTCGAGCGCCTGCTTGGCCGTCTGCGCATCCGGCGCGTCGCCCGGACGGAGCAGCGCGTAGATCTGGGACAGCGACTCCTTCTCGCTGTGCGTTGGATCCTTCGCGAGCGTGGTCTTGATGAGCGTCGATTCAGCGCGGCCCGACGTGACGAACACGTTGACCTTGTTGATCTCCGCCTTGCGGATCTTCTTGATGATCGTGTCGGTGAGCGACTGGCCCACTTCGGCGATCACTTCCCCATCGGAATCGACGACGTCGAGCGCGAGCTGACGGCGCTGCGGACGTTCGCCGCGTTCGATGGCGTCCTGTTCGTCGCGCAGGTCGATGCGCGTGTGCGACGCGAAGACCTTGATCGAGTCGATGTTCTGCCGGCGGAGTCGGTTGTACACCGTCTCCGTGAGCTCGTCGCCTTCCTTGACGAGCAGCACATTCTCGGAAGCTTCGCGCTCGGCCTTTGCCTTTTTTGTCCGCGCTTTTGGCGCATCGTCGGCAGTTTCTTCGCCCGGCAGCGCGATATCCTCGGCGATGATCGCGCCGAACAGCTCGCGGACGTCGGTGCGGCTTTCTCGCTTCTTGGTGAGGTCGAGATCGCGGACCGCAAAAAACAGTCGCAAAATGTCGGAGTTGCTCCCGTAGCCGAACGCACGCAACAGCGCGGTGGCCGGGAACTTCTTCTTTTTATCGATATGGACGTATACGACGTCGTGGATGTCGACGGTGAACTCGACCCACGAGCCGCGGAATGGAATGATACGTGCCGAAATCAAGCGCTGACCGTTCGGATGTGTCGATTCTTCAAACACGACGCCCGGTGAGCGGTGCAACTGGCTGACAATGACGCGTTCAGCGCCATTGATGACGAAGGTGCCGAGCGGCGTGAGGAGCGGCAATTCGCCGAGATAGACTTCTTTCTCGATGATGTTGCGCGGTCGCTTTTGCTCGTTGACCACTTCGTTGATGACCAGCTGCAGCGTCGCTTTGAGCGGCGCGGAGTAGGTCATGTCGCGCTCGATGCACTCTTCGACGGTGTATTTGGGCTCACCGAGCGAGTAGCGAACGAATTCGAGCGAGAAGTTTTCGTGGACGTCGGTGATCGGGAACAGGTCCTTGAAGACCCGCTCGAGACCGATGTCCTCACGGTCGTGCGAAGCCGCGTCCAGTTGGAGCAGCGCCTCGAAGGCGCGCGTCTGGATGTCGAGGAGGTGGGGCATATTCATCCCACCGTCGAGCTTCGCGAAGGAAATTTGCTTGATGTCAGGCATTGTTCACTCGGGAACAGGGCACAGCAACGATTCCCCCGCACGGACGCGCGTCAGCGCGTCCCGGGCGAGGGATGTTGGTCCAGCTTGGTTGTGGAACGCGAAGATTCGAGATCACTAATAGGGCGCGGCTGAAGGAAGAGGGAAGCGGAATCGGGAGTCGAGCCGCGCGGTGCGCGACTCGAACCGAGTTCCTGTTTCCACTACTTCACTTCGACCGTCGCGCCCTGCTCTTCCAGCTTGGCCTTGACGCTGGCCGCTTCGTCCTTGGACACGCCGCCCTTGATGGTCTGCGGAGCGCCATCGACCATGTCCTTGGCTTCCTTGAGACCCAGACCGGTCAGCTCGCGCACGACCTTGATGACCTGGATCTTCTTGGCGCCGGCTTCCTTCAGGACAACGTCGAACTCGGTCTTCTCTTCGACGACTGCCGGAGCAGCCGCTGCGCCACCACCACCACCGCCCACCGGGGCAGCCGCGATCGTGACGTTGAACTTGGTCTTGAAGGTTTCGATCAGCTCGGAGAGCTCGAAGACGGACATGTTGCCGATCGCGTCGAGGATCTCGTCCTTGCTCAGAGTCGTAGGCATTGTGGTAATTCTCCTGGTGTTTTTAAAAGTCGGTCAATCGGTTAATTCGGTCAGTCACTGCATGGTCGGTCGACTGACCGACTTCTAGGCGGCGCCTTCTGACGTACTTGAACTGCCGCCCTCGCGTTGCGTCTTCAGGCTCTCGAGAACGCCCGCGAAATTGTAGAGCACTCCGTTCAGCGCGCCGACGAAGCCGGCGAGCGGAGACATGAGTCCTGCGCCGAGATCGGCGAGCATTTGCTCGCGAGACGGCATGGAGGCCAGCTTGGCGATTTGGGTCTTGTCGACGGACTTCCCCTCGAACATGCCGCCCTTCACCGCAGGACGCTGGTCGTTCTCTTTGGCGAAATCGGTGATGACCTTGGCAGCGGCCACCGGATCCTTTCCAACGACCAGCCCCGTAGGTCCACGGAGACGCTCGCCGACAAGCCCGCTTTCGTTCACCGCTCGCAACGCGAGCGTGTTCTTGATGACTACGTATTCGACGTTGGCTTTGCGGAGGCGACGACGAAGCTCCGTCATGCGCTTCACGTTGAGGCCAGTGAAGTCGGTGTAATAGAGCGCCGTAGCACCCTGTAATTTCTCTTTGAGCTCAATGACGAGCTGTTCCTTCTCAGATCGCTTCATCGATTAGCCCCGGTATGGGTTGATGTCGATCGTGACGCCGGGACCCATCGTGCTCGAGATCGAGACGTTTCTCACGTAGACGCCCTTCGCGGCGGCCGGCTTGGACCGAACGATCTGGTCCATGAAGGCGGCGAAGTTGGTCTCCAACTGCTCCACGGCGAATGAGACTTTTCCAATCGGCGCGTGGACGTTCCCCGCCTTGTCGACGCGGAACTCGATCTTTCCAGCCTTGGTCTCGCGCACCGCGGTGCCGACGTTGAACGTCACCGTGCCCGCCTTGGGGTTGGGCATGAGCCCGCGCGGACCGAGCACGCGACCGAGCGCGCCCAGTTGGCCCATCTGGTCCGGCGTCGCAATGAGGACGTCGAAATCCAGCCAGCCATCCTTGATTTTCTGCAGGAATTCCACGCCGACGAAATCGGCACCGGCCTCCTCTGCTTCACGAGCCTTGTCGCCAACCGCGATGACGAGCACGCGGACCGCCTTACCCGTGCCGGCTGGCAGCACGACCGTGCCGCGGACGACTTGGTCGGCATGACGCGGATCGACGCCCAACCGCACGACGATCTCGACCGTCTCATCAAACTTCGCGAATGCGGACTTCTTTACGATGTCCAGCGCCGCCTTCGGCTGGTAAATCGACGCGGCGTCGCGGTTCTTCGCCGCGGCCATGTACTTCTTTCCGTGTTCGGCCATTAGTCGATGACCTCCAGACCCATCGATCGCGCGGCACCGGCGACCATCATCATGCCCGCTTCAATCGTGTTGCAATTCAGATCGGGCATCTTGAGCTCGGCGATCTTACGGATCTGTGCCTTCGTCACTTTGCCGACCTTGTTGCGGTTCGGCTGTCCCGATCCCTTTTCGATTCCCGCTTCCTTCTTCAGCAACACAGCCGCAGGCGGCGTCTTGAGGATGAAGGTGAACGACTTATCAGAGAAGATCGTGATTTCGACCGGCAGAATCGTATCCTGGCCCTGCGTGCGGGAGTTGAACTCCTTGCAGAAGGCCATGATGTTGATGCCCTGCGGACCAAGCGCCGTACCTACCGGAGGGGCAGGATTGGCCTTGCCCGCGGGGATTTGCAGCTTGACGAACCCCGCGACTTTCTTTGCCATAGAACTCCTTGTAGAGCACCGCTCAAAAGCGGCCGATCTCCCACTGGGCGCTTAGCGTCGGAGTGGTCGCCGACGTCCTTCGCTGCAGCTCTAGTACGCCTTTAACTGCAGGTAATCCAATTCCACACTCGTCGGGCGCCCGAACAACGACACCGAGACGCGAACTTTCCCCTTGTCCGCGATCACTTCTTCCACCGTTCCGTTGAAATCCGTGAACGGGCCTTCCGTGATCGCCACCGCTTGACCGACGAGGAACGGAATCTCCTCGCGCGGCTCGTCCTCTTCGGCCTCGAGGGCAATGCCCAAGAGTCGGTTCACTTCATCGGGCCGCAACGGCTGTGGGAAGCGCGAATCGTGTCCCACGAACTTGATGACGCCCTGAGTGCCGTTGATGACGTGCGCGGTTTCCTGATTCATCTCCATCTCGACCAGCACATACCCAGGATAGAGTTTCCGCTCCACTGTCACCTTCTTGCCGTTCTTGATCTCGACCACTTCCTGCGTCGGGACCAACGCCTGCCGAATCGATCGTTCCTCCGCCGGACGCGCGTCCGCTTCGATCTTTCGCTGAATCAGCGAGCGCACCTTGTTCTCGTGCCCAGCCGTGGTCTGAACGGCATACCAGCGGTGTTCCATAGGCGACTAGCGTCCCCCAGAGATCAACGTCGGAATGCCCTTGATCAGAATTCCCTGAAGCACGAGATCGAGAATCGAGATGAACGCGCCGAGCAGCAGCACGAAGATGATGATGGCGATCGTCGCCGAGCGCACCTGCTGCGCATCAGGCCACGTCACCTTCTTCATCTCGGCCATCACGCCGTGGTAAAACTCAACAAGGCGCGTCCACCAACCCTTGGTCTCCGGAGCGGCGACGGCTTCGGCCATTACTTGGTTTCCTTATGCACCAAATGCTTGTTGCACCGAGGGCAGTACTTCTTCCACTCCACGCGCTCCGGATGCAAGCGTTTGTTCTTGGTGGTGATGTAGTTCCGGTTTTTGCAGTCGCTGCACGCGAGAATGATTTTGTCTCTAGGCATGGCACTTCGTGGTGGAAGGTTGAGACGCGCGCACCGCGGGGACGAATGCCGCGCACCGCGCGCGGCCAATTGCATGCAGGATTGTGACACGAAGTGGCGCGCCGAGGCGCGCCACCAGCTTCAACCCTCGACCCTCGATACTCGCACCTCTTTCACTATACAACCGCATATTGCTATCACTACCGTCAGGAGCTGACGACCGGGATTGAACCGGTGACCTCATCCTTACCAAGGATGTGCTCTACCAACTGAGCTACGTCAGCGAACACCCATAGCCTCAGAAACCTAAGACCCAATCCAAATCGACCAGTTCCGCTCGAGAGCGGGAGACGGGGCTCGAACCCGCGACATCAAGCTTGGAAGGCTTGCGCTCTACCAACTGAGCTACTCCCGCGATCGTTGCCGCCGCCCTTCACACTTCTCTTACTCCGTACCAACCCACTGCACGCTCCCGCAACCCACCGCGCCTCGGACCGAAAACCTCCGCCCCTGTTCCACGATGTGTTCCACCAAATGGTGGGGGAAGGATTCGAACCTTCGTAGGGCGTTAACCCGGCAGATTTACAGTCTGCTGCCATTAGCCACTCGGCCACCCCACCCGCTGTTCGCGCGACTTCAAACAACCGTCAACAACCGCACACGGACGAGTCACCGAGTGACCAGTTCAGAGCTGACGACGAGACTTGAACTCGTAACCGCCTGATTACAAATCAGGTGCTCTGCCAATTGAGCTACGTCAGCAGTTCGTCAGTTGACGGCCACTTTTGCGCGAGACTCGTACAATAAGTGAGCGCGGAAACTGTGTCAAGCTTCGCTGGCATAGACGCTTAGCCAGCGACCCATCACATCAGTTGCTTTCCCGCACGGCGCACGCGCCGGCCAGCTTGCGGCGCCGCAGATCAACGCCGAGGCTCCAACACCGGCCGACTGATTGTCCCCGGCGACTTCGTGATTGACGCGACCGTGCTTGCCACACCCGTGATGGTGAACGTCGTCGGATTGCCCGCCAGCCCGGTACCAGACGCCGTCGCGACCAATGTATTCGGACCGATCGTCGGGCTGATGATCCACGCGCCGACCTGAGCGGTGCCATCCGTGCCGGTCGTCGTCGCGCCGCCGGTCACCGTACCGCTGCCACTTGCCGGCGCGAAAACGACGGTCAGGCCGGTGATTCCGTTGCCGAACGAGTCAGCGACCTTGACGGTCGGTTTGTTCGCGACCGGGACGCCCGCCACGCTCGTGATTCCGTCACCGGAAACCTTTGTCACGACTGACGCCGGTCCCGGCCTGCCTGTGGCGGTAAAGGTGACGGGGCTTCCAACGGCACCACTGACCGTCGCCGTCATCGTGTTGGCGCCCGCGGTCGTTCCGAGCGTCCACGCGCCCGGCCGAGCAATACCGTCGGCGCCGCTGGTGACGGTTCTGCCCGTGATCGATCCCCCGCCGCTCACGACGGCGAAAGTCACAGCAACGTTCGGTGAGGGCGTGCTTCCGACCGTCACTTTCGCACCTGGACTGGCCGAGAGCGCCTGCCCAACGGCAGCGGTCTCGCCGGCACCATCGTAATAGACCACCGTAAGGGCCGCTGGCGTTGTGGTCGACGAGCCTCCTCCGCCACATGCGCTGGCGAGCACGAACAGCGCGAGACCTGCACTCAGTCGACGGGACATCGGTTCTCCACTCATTGGAATCACAACCTTTCTTTGATCGTATCTTTGATCGTACGAACCACGGCGGGCAACGCGACAACGCTTTTGTAGACGTGTTACTACCCATCGGGCCACCAGTTCCACCGGCCGGCGATCGTGAGGAGCGCCGGCGCCAGAGGGAGTCGAACGAGCGTGGCGGCGATCGGCGCGAGTCCCGCGGTGCACTGCGTACCAAACGCAATCACAGCCAGAGCGAGAGTCCCGGTAATGCACGAAGCTCAACCTTTCACGCTTCCGCCGCGCCGGTCTACGAAGATCTCCGACGAGCGCGAGCACCATCGACTTGTCGGTGCCGACCACCCGAGCAATACCAGGCCGCCGAACAGCAAGTCGATCGAGATAGCGTGAACTGAAAAAGAAGGGGAAACGCGGAGTTCCGTTCGACGCGCGCTACCGCGTTCGCTTCCACTTGGTGCCGCCGGCCGCGTCCTCGATCGTCACGCCGCGAGCGCCGAGCTCGGCGCGAATCACATCAGCCGCCGCGAAGTCGCGGTTCTCGCGCGCTGCACGCCGCGCGGCGAGACGCTCCTCGACCCACGCGACGAGCGCGGGATCGTCGATCGTTCGATCGGGCACGATGTCCAACACGCTGTCGATGCGCGAGAACACGGCTCTCGCTCGCTCCAAGGCCGCGACATCCGATCCATGCTTGTCCAACTCGGCGTTGGCCCGGGTGATGAACGTGAACAACGCACCGAGCGCGTTCGGCGCATTGAGGTCGTCAAACAGCGCGGCTTCGGCGTCCGCCATTGCCTCGTCGGCCGCTTTCGCGAGCTCGGCGTTTCCGCCGGTCGCAGAGCTCAGGCGGTCGGCAAAATCTCCGACGCGTCGCACCGCGTTGATCGATGCTTCGAGCGCGTCGTCGGACAGGTTGAGCTCTTTTCGGTAATGCGTGTTGAACACGAAGTGCCGCACGGCGGCGGCGGAGATGTCCGCCTCGCGCATGCCCTTCACCGTCGTGACGTTGCCGAGCCGCTTGGCCATCTTGGCGCCGTCGGTGAGCAGAAACGCGCCGTGGCACCAGAACCGCGAGAACGGCTTGTGCGTCGCCGCTTCGGATTGAGCAATCTCATCTTCGTGATGTGGAAAGATGAGATCGATACCGCCGCAGTGAATGTCGAGCGTGTCGCCGAGCAGATCGAGCGCCATCGCGGAGCATTCGAGATGCCAACCCGGGCGGCCGCGGCCCCACGGTGAATCCCACGCCGCGTGCGCGAGTTCATCCTCGGGCTTCGCCGATTTCCAGAGCGCGAAATCCTGCGCATTCTCTTTCGTGTATTCGTCCTGCGCGACGCGCGCACCAGACTTCAGCTCGCGCGTATCGAGGCGTGAGAGCTTGCCGTATCCAGGAAACCGATCGATCGCGAAGTAGACGGAGTTGTCGTCCGCCACATACGCCACGCCGCGCTCGACCAGGCGCTGCACGAGCGCAATCATCTGCGGAATGTAGTCCGTCGCCTTCGGATACTCCTCGGCTCTTTCGATTCGGAGGTACTCGCGATCGGCCTGGAAGATCGCGGTGACCGGTTCTGTCACTTCGCGAATCGTCTTTTTCTGCTCCGCCGCGCGGCGAATGATCTTGTCGTCGACGTCCGTCAGGTTCATCACCTGCATGGGCGTCCAGCCGCGCAGACGAAGCGTCCGCCGCAGCAGGTCGACGAACAGGAACGTGCGAAAATTCCCGAGATGCGCCGGGTTGTAGACTGTCGGGCCGCAACTATATATGCGCACGGTCGAGCCATCGACCGGCGCAAATGGTTCGACGGAACGGGTCAACGTATTGAAAAGACGAAACTCGGGCATCGACTGGCGCGGCAAGAGACGAGTGAATGCTACATTGTCCCGCCCTTCGAAGCCACGGCGACGGCGCGTTCCGCAACTCTCGCGGCGCGCAGTGGTGGAATTGCGCTGACTGCTCGCCCCTCGCGCATCAACACGACGCGACCGGCAAGGTCGCAGCCCAGTGCGGCGTCGCGCGTCGCAACAACGATGGCGTCACCTGTTCGCCGGTGCCGCTCGATCCACCGACTCAATCGGGAAAGCGAGTTCCGCGGAAGCGACTCCGGCATATCGATGAGCTGAATGTGCGGAGTGCGACTCTGGTCTTGACTGGGCGGCGCGATCGACCGCGATCCGCTGAAGAAGTACGACGCTCGAGACGTCGCCGCGGTTCGACGCTCATCGCCGAACCACCGGACGACGCCATGGTCCGGGATCAGCAGTCCAGCGGCGAGAAACAACAGCGTGGACTTCCCCGTGCCCGCGCCGCCGACGACAGCGACCGACTCGCCTTCGAGAACGCTCAAGTCGACTCCGCGCAGCGCGTCCGCCTGTGCCGAACAACCGTGGATGCCGGCGAGGTAGCGTTTGGTAACGCTGCGGAGTTCGAGTGCGATCGCCATGCGCTACAGTTGCGACGATCGCTCGATTGTGTGTCACCACCGCGTTGCGGGTCCAACCAAAATCATGCAACCGCGGGGTTACGCGCTCCGCAACACTCCGGCGTCCTCGGCGAGCGAGACGACGTCGACCTGATTTCCGTTTGGCGTGATCACTCCGCCGCCGGGCGCGGGCACGCGCAGGATCAGGGGACGCTCCCGGGTCGTTCTACGGAAGCCCTGGCCTTCGTAGATGCGGCTAATGAGAATTCGCTTGACGATCACCATGATCGCCGCGAGGGTCGGCAGCGCGACGATCAGGCCGAGCCCACCGAGCAATTGGCCGATGACGAGAACGGACATGATCGTCAGCACCGGCGGCAGGTCGACCTTTTTCGACATGACGAGCGGCGAGACGATGTTGCCCTCGATCAGGTGGACCACGACTCCGAGTCCGACAACGAGCAGCGCGTGGCCGAGAGGGCTGAACCCGTGATAGCCCGTGCCGGTGAGAACGAACAGCGCCGGAATGATCGTCGACAGCAGAGTTCCGAAGAACGGAACGATCGCGACGAGTCCGGTGAGAATGCCGAACGGCAGCGAGAACGGCACGTTGAGCAGGAACAATCCCAACGCGGTGATCGCGCCGAGAAAGCTCATCGTCAGCAGTTGACCGACGATGTACGCGCGCAGCGAATCGGCGAGGTCGGCGAGGACGTCGCGGACGAGATCGCGATGAATGGGCGGAAAGAGCGCGATCAGCCATTCGCGGTATAGCGACGGATGCAGGGCGAGATAGATCGCCATGACGCCGACCGCGAAGACGTTGATCGCGACATGGACGATCTCGAATACCTTCGTGGGCAGCGTGGCGAAGACGCCGCTCAACTGGTTGTACAACGCCTGCAGTGTCTTATGCTGGCCGGGCTGGCCGATCATTTCCTGCAAATCGGGGAAGCGGATCGCGAGCTTGTCGATTCCGCCTTCCCACGATTCGATGAACTTCGGCAGTTGCGTGACGAGTTGCCGCGTCTGCTGAATCATCGGCGGCGCGAGAATCCACACGAGCAGCACGAATGCGCCGAGCGTTCCAAAGATCGCCGCCGCGAGTGCGAGCTTTTCCGGTGCACGGGCATGACGCTGAATCCAGCGCGAAACCGCGCCCAGATATAGCGACGCGAGAATGCCGAGCATCAACAGCACAAAGACCTGGGCGACGGTCTTGAACAGCCATAATCCGAGGACTGTCAGGACCGTCGCCGTCAGGATCGGCGCGAACTTGAAGCGCCGTGCTCCGGAAGCCGCTTCAGTGCTCAACGGCTTTTCTTCTCTTCCGTCTCCTCGATCTCCGCGTGGACGGTTTCTTCGTCCGCCACTCCACCGGAGCCGAGTGCCTTCTTTTCCGGCGACCCGGCCGAGATCATTCCCATCTTCTGTTTGAGCGCGAGCAACTGGACGTCGACGCTGCCGGCGACCGCGCCTCGTTCGAGTTGTTTGAAGTCATTCGCCAGGCGGTCGCCCGTGAACTCTTCTTCGATCTCGATCGATGCCTTGAGCTGGCGTTCGTTGGTTTCAATCCGTTCTTCCATGCGGGCGAACGCGTCGAACGCCGACTTCTCCGACATCGACGACATCGTTTCGGCAATGCGTTTTTGCGCCTCTGCGCGGCGCTGACGCGCGACGAGCAAGTTCTTCTTGCGCTTTGCTTCTTCGATCTTGTCGTTCAGATCGCGCAGAGAGTTCTTGAGCTTTTCCGTTTCGGCGCGATGCTGTTCCCACGTCTGTTCGAGCTGTTGGCCGGCGGACATGTGCTCGCCCTGACGCATCAGCGCCTGTTTGGCGAGATCGTCGCGGCCTTCCTTGATCGCGAGCACGGCCTTTTGCTCCCAATCATGTCCTTGGCGATACTCGGCGTCGGCCTGATCGCGGAGTCGCTTCTCGTCGGCGATCGCCGTGGCGACCTGCTGCTTGGCCTTGGCGAGCTGGCCGCGCATGTCGACGAGAATTTGATTGAGCATCTTCTCAGGATCTTCCGCCCGAGAGATGAGATCGTTGATGTTCGACCGCATCAGGGTCGACAGTCTATCGAAGAGTCCCATGCTTAGTTTGCCTCGCGGTACGAGCCGATCTCGCGAAGGTGCGACGCGAGCGCGACGGTGATGCTTTCATAGGCGGCGAGGAATTCCTCGAAGTCGAGATGGGAAAGCTCGAGCGCCTCGGTCATCACGATTGACTGTTCCTCAATACCGTACGCCCCGTGCACAAGATCGGTCGCGTTGAGCTCGAGCAGGCGCCGGCTCAACGTCGCCAACGCTTCGGTGTTCGTCGGAAGCGTCATCACCTTCACTCGCATGATGACGACGGGCGGCGAATAGTTCACGACCACGCCGAAATCCAACTCGCCGCTCGGCTTGATGACCCACAGGCCCGGCTCCACTTCCGTATAGCTCACTCCGTCGGCGCTGAGCCGATTGAGAAAGCCTTCGATGTCGTCCTTGGTTACCATTGCTGGTCCTTTCTGGGATACAGGGAGGAGTACGAAACGGGCGTGCCGAACGTTTCAGGTGGAAAGGTACGACGCAATACGACGCACGGCGAGATTCGGACGGCGTTCGCTCGGACGTTTGTTCGCGGGGCCTGACTCCGTAAGTGGCAGATAACGACGGCAAGTCTACGGAGTAGATAACGGCAACGGCCTGCGAACCCGCAACTGACCGAACGACTAACTCCGCTTGATCTGGACCAACCGTTCGCGGGCAAGCTTGCGGCCCGTCGGCGTCGCGGCGAGTCCGCCGCCCGCGGTCTCCCGATATCGGACATCCATCTCGCGGCCGATGTCCCCCATGGTGTCGATGACCTCGTCGGCGGGGATGGCGAACGTGATCCCTGCGAGGGCCATCTCGATCGCGGCGAGCGCGATCGCCGCGCCGGTCGCGTTTCGGAAAACGCACGGCAACTCAACCAGTCCGCCGAGTGGGTCGCAGATCAGCCCGAGCGTGGCTTGCTGTGCGATTGCCACGGCATGTCCAACCTGACTCGGCGAGCCACCGAGCATTTCCGTCGCGGCTCCGGCCGCCATTCCCGCCGCTGCACCGGTTTCCGCTTGGCATCCGCCCTCGGCTCCGGAGAGCGAAGCGCGTTCGGCGACGACCGCTCCGATGAGACCGGCAGTGGCCAGTGCGCTGACGAGCACATCGTCGGAGAGATTGTTCTTTGCGGCGAGTCCAGTCAGAACCGCGGGCAGAACGCCTGCACCTCCGGCGGTCGGCGCCGCGACGATGACCCCCATTGCGGCATTGACCTCCTGGACGGCGAGGGCGCGGGCGAGGATGTCGCGAAAGGGTGTGCCCGACAGCGGCCCTGCGGGCCCGGTCATGAGCTTCGCCGCATCTCCGCCGACCAGGCCGGACTCCGATCGAAGATCGCCGGCAAGTCCGCGTTCTACGGCGCCCTGCATGACACGCAACGCGCGAAGGAGGACGTCGCGAATTTCTCCGACGGGACGGCCTTGGTCGTCCGACTCGGCCTGGAGCGCGACTTCGGAAAGCGAAAGTCCGCGAGCCTCGGCGTCGCGGATGGCGGCAGCAAGCGAGCGATACATGAGAGTTATTGAATTTGAACGCCGCCGCTACGCGGAGACCTTGTCGAGACGAAACGCCCAGCGCACCCATGGCAACTCGCGCACGTGGTCTCGGACGATCTCGGCGGGATAGTCGTCGAGCTCGATGACCATGAACGCGTCGCCGCCGCGCTTCTGCCGCGTGAGGCGAAGCGTCGCGATGTTCAGGCCATCGTCGGCGAGCAGCGTCGCGATGCGGGCGATGGACCCGCGCGCGTCTTCGGCCACGAGCACGATCGTGTGATAGTTTCCCGATACTTCGACCGGGAACCCGTCGATCTGGGTGACGAGCACGCGGCCGGCGCCGAGCGACGAGCCGATCATTTGTGTCGATCGCTCCCCGCGCTCGAGTGTGATGCGCACCGAGTTCGGATGTGCATCTTCGTCGAGCGTCGTCTTCTCGAACGTATACGCCAGACCTTCGTGCTCGGCGATCTCGAGGGCCGTTCGAATGCGGTCGTCGTCGGGGCGAAAGCCCATGAGGCCCGCGACGATTGCCTTGTCGGTACCGTGGCCTTCGCCGGTCCGCGCAAAGGAACCGTGCAGTTCGATCTTTGCGCGCTCGGCAGTACCGCCGACGAGTCCGCGCGCGAGCAATCCGAGCCGGCACGCCCCCGCCGTGTGCGAGCTCGATGGGCCGACCATGACCGGGCCGATGATGTCTAGCAGAGAAACCATGCGTCTAAGCTAGTTGCGTTGGTCGGGAACGATGCTGCCTGAAACGTTCGGGCGGACCGACAGCGTCGGAACACTAGCCCGGACCTGTGGCAGTTGGACGAGTAGCGGAACGGCAACTGCCTTGACGCGAAATGGAGCGGACTCACTGCGATTTTGCGGATCGATCTATGAGCATCCATCCCCCGACGCGCGCAGACATCGTTCTCGTTTGTCCCCCTTCAAATCCGATCGAGCCACCAACCGAAGCAAGCCGTTGCACGGCCGCGGTGAAATCGAACGACGACGTCAAACAACCCGAACGAGGACGTAAATAAGGAAGGAAACGCCCGATCCGGGAAGACGATGCCGCGTTTCCCACGGCTCGCGTATCCGCGCGCACGGGCACGCGACCGACGCCGCCGCGCCGCATTTCACGTTAAGAATCTCGCCGGCTGCGCAGCGAGGCGAACGCACTTTCGCCACGGCCCGGATCAACTCTCAAACCCAATGGCGAGAATCA
>JBDTAE010000113.1:0-3071 GCA_039924785.1 Gemmatimonadaceae bacterium
TTCCCCGCGCGGCGGACGAGCGCGCGCGTCGCCGGTTCGTTGACTCGACCAGAATCTTCGAGGACTCCAATCACGAACATGTCGGCACCGAGCTCGTTCGCTCGATCAATTGCCTTGTGCATCGAGACGATTTCCGTCGCTGAATGGACGAAGGAACCCCCGCGCGGCCGAATCATGACTGAGACGGGAATTCGCACCGCATTCTTTACCGCGATGAGCAAATCATCACTCGGCGTGGTTCCCGACACCGCCATGTTCGCGCAGAGCTCGAGGCGGTTTGCACCGCCTCGCTCCGCGGCCACGGCTTCATCGAGCGACTCGACGCACGCTTCGACCAGAACGTCCGTCATCAGCGTGCCGGCCCTCGTTCCAACGTCGGATTGAGGTTGTATTCCTTCGACTGTCCCTTCGGAATGCTGATCCACTTCCACTCGCCCTCGGCGACGATGCGCGCGAGGAGAATGATCTGGCCGACGTGCATCGCCTGATGCGCGAGCGAGCGGCAGAGCGCGTCGTGCACGTCGAGCTTTTTGCCGCGAATCGTGATGGTGTTCTGCAGGTCGTCTTCCACGAGATCGTTCAACGCCGCCTCGAGGACGTCCCAACCTTTCTTCCACGCAGCTTCGATGTCCGCACGCGGCCAGTTTCCTTCGTCGAACTCGTTGTCGCGGTCGCGCGAAGGCTTTTCGCCGTCGGTCGTGAGAAAATCCGTAAAGCGCGACACGAAGTTGCCGCTCATGTGGCGAACGAGCATCGCGATGGAGTTGGTGCCTGGCGCGACGATCTTGTTCAGTCCTTCATCCGATACCTGCGCGATGGCCTTCTCACCCATCGCGCGGTATTTGCCGTATTCAGCGATGAAATCTTCAACAAACATTGGTCCGAGCTCCGGCGCGCGACGGGTTGGCCTTCCCACGCATCGGTAGCGCGCGATGGATGCGTGCCCGTATCTTCACCCTTTCTAATCCCTTCGCGCAACAGAACAGTCCCCGACGATGTCGTTTCACGAAACTCCGGTCTTTCCCCGCGGCTTCACGTGCGCGAGCCGAAACGTCGGCCTCAAGCCGCAAGCGAAGGACCTAGCCCTGTTCGTCAGCGACGTCGAGGCCAATGCGGCCGCGGTCTTTACGCGCAACCAATTTCCGGGCGCACCGGTAATCCTCGGCCGCGAGACCATTCGCAGCGGCCGTCTCCGCGGTATCGTCGCGAACAGTAAGGTCAGCAATGTTGCGACTGGACCGGCGGGACTCGAGAACGCGCGGCGTATGGCGGCGGCGGCGGCAAATGAAATTGGAACGACGCCGGATCGTTTCCTCGTCAGCTCCACCGGCGTCATCGGGGTGCCGCTCCCCATCGACATCATCGAGCGTGGCATCCGGGGCATGTCGGCGGATCTGCAATCCGACCCGATCGTCGGCGCCGAGGGCATCATGACGACCGACACGTATGCGAAGGCGATCTCGGCGTCGGTCGGAGCCACGACCATCACCTGGGTCGCGAAAGGATCGGGCATGATCGAGCCAAACATGGCCACAATGCTCGTCTACATCTTCACCGATGCCGATCTGCCGGCGGCGACGCTCGATCGCTTGCTGCGCGAGGCCGTGCACGTGTCCTTCAACATGCTCTCGGTGGATAGCGACACGAGCACGTCGGACACGTGCGTCATTCTCGCGAATGGCCACGCCGGGAGCGTCGATGAGCGCGCGTTCGCCGACGTCCTCTCGGCCGGTTGCGTTCGCATGACGGAAATGCTCGCGCGCGACGGCGAGGGCGCCGAGCATCTCATTCGGGCAAGGGTTCGGACGGCGGCGTCGGAAGACGAGGCGCGCTGCGTCGCGAAGTCGCTTGTGAACTCGCCGCTCATCAAGACGATGGTACATGGCGCCGATCCCAACGTGGGACGCCTGTTGATGGCGGTCGGCAAATGCTTCGACGTCACGATCAACCCGGCGGTGACGGACGCGTGGATCAACGGGCACGCAGTAGTGCGCGGCGGACAGCGTCTCAGTTTCGACGACGCTGTCGTGCGCGACACGCTCGCCGCCGAGGAAGTCGATATCGAGGTGTCGCTCGGCGTGGGAAGCGCGGCGGCGGTCGCGTACGGCTGCGACCTGACCGCCGGCTACGTCGAGGAAAACGCCGCGTACTACTCGAGCTGACGAGCTAGTACGCGACCGCCATGCACTCGATCTCGACGCGCGCGTTGAGCGCGAGGCCGGTCGCGCCGAATGCGCTGCGCGCTGGATAGTGCTCTTTGAAGTACGTCGCGTAAATCTCGTTCATGGCGGGCCACTCCTTCATGTCGGCCATGAACACGGTGCACTTCACGACGCGATTCATGTTCGACCCTGATTGCTCCAACACATGCTTGATGTTGTTGAGCGCCTGTCTCGCCTCGGCCTGAATTCCCCCGGGGACGACCTTGCCGGCGCTATCGGTGCCGATCTGTCCGGCGAGGTAGAGCATATTGCCGACGCGCACGGCGGGCGAAAATGGATTTTTCGGCGGGCCGTCAGGCGTGAGGAATTCAACCGTGGGGCCGACGTGTCCGGCGCACGCGCCGAAGAAGAGCATCCCAACGAGAGCAAATCGAAATTTCATGCTTATCTCCGTTTCGTCTGAGATTCGAGCTGGCGCGGGCGCTTACAGCTTGTAGAGGGCTTTCGCGTTTTCGCTCATGATCTTCGCGCGCTCGACTTCCGTCACGTTCAGCGCGGCAAGGCTCGACTTCATTTTATCGAGGCTGCCGATCTGATGGGGATAGTCGCTTGCGGCCATGATGTGGTCGGCTCCGGCAAAGTCCACCGCCAATCGCACGGCAGTTGGATCGAAGTTCACAGTATCGTAATAAAAGTTCTTGAGATACTCGCTCGGCTTCCGTGAAATGTCCGCGCGGCAGTCCGGGAACGCTTCAAAGCCGCGGTCGAGACGCTCGGCAAGCTACGGGATGGCGCCGCCCAGGTGGCTCAGCACCCACTTGATGTTCGGATACTTCTCGGGAATGCCGGAGAACACGATCTTCGCCGCGGCGAGCGTGGTGTCGAACAGAAACCCGACGAGCGGCATGA
>JBDTAE010000114.1:0-9173 GCA_039924785.1 Gemmatimonadaceae bacterium
GTTTGACGGCGACACGCGCAACGATGTTAGGTCGCATCTCGAGATTGGCAACGATCGTTGCCATCGCGACGGCCGCCGCGTGCGGTAATAGCGGCGATTCAACCACTACGCCGCCAGTCGTCCTCCCAACGACACCGGTCGGCGTCTACACGATCACGATGGTGAACGGCAAGGCTCCTCCAGTCACCGTGTTGTCGGACACGAGCGGGTTGTACAAGCTCGAGGTCACCAGCGGCACGTTCACGATTACCGCAGACGGAAAATATTCCACGGTAATGAATACGCGTCAGACGATTCCAAACAACGTGTCGGTCTTCACCGACAGTACCGGCGGAACCTGGCTGCTGAGCGGCACCAGCGTCTCGTTCACGAACAGTCAGGACGGAACGAAGGACACCGCCGTCTGGTCGAACACGGGCTCGCTCACGTTCGCTGAAGTTGACGGGACAACAACGACGACGATCATCTACGGATTGAAGAAGTAGCCCGCGGCTGGATTCTCGACAACGCTCAGCGGCTGTGTCAGTACAACGCGCGAACGGGTCACGTGCCGACTACACACCGCCGTACCATTCATAGCCCTTGTCGCTCCAGTATCCGCCGTTGCGCAAAGGCATGAACAGAATCTTCGTGAGATACTTGGTGTTCTTGTAACCGAGCTTCGTCGGCGAGTACACGCGCGCCGGCGCGCCCCACGACGGGTTCAGGTAGTGACCGTCCTGCGCGTACACGATGAGCGTTTGTGGATGCATCGCGCTGTCGATGTCCCAGCTCTCGTGATAGTCGTCGTCGAACGACTGGAAATCGACGTACTGCGCGCCCGGTTGAACGCCCGCAAGCTTGGCGATGTCGGAGAGTCGCACGCCGGTACGCGTCGCGACGGCCGTCCATCCTTCCACACAAAAATGGTCGAGCTTGTAGCCGGTGCGCGGCAACGACGCTAAGTCAGCCAACGACAGTTGCAGTGGCTTGTTCACCATGCCACCTACTTCCAATCGCCACACGCCGCGCGCGGCCTCGTCCCACACCGGCACTTCCTTCGACACGAAGTACGACGGGAACTGCGACCCAGCGATCTTCGCGCCCGCGGGCGGCGTGTCGATCGACGTATGCCGAAACAGCACACGCTCCAGCGACTCGTTCTTCCGCTCGGCGAACTTGAGTAAACTCTGAGCGGCTTCGGGGCCTTGAGAGTTGCAGGCCGCCAGCAAGAGCGCGCTCAGTCCACTGCCACTCGCCGCGAGAAAACGGCGTCGGTCAATGCCCAACTGCTCGGCGAGATGCGTCGGGGATCGCTTCATCGGCGGGGCGGCGTTGAGGAGGTATGCGACCGTCCGCTATTCGGCAACAAATGCACGAACGGACGAGCATTGCGGGCCTCAGGCGACAGGTCTTCACGATATCCTCCGGTGATCATCGACGGAATCGAGTAGGGATCGACGGTGAACACCATGAAAATGTGCCCGAGCGTCAGAATGACGAGTGCAACCATCGCAAGAAAATGCCAATACCGCGCGAATGCATATCCGCCGAGGAGGGTGGTGAGCGGCGAAAGCTCGACGGGCTTCCAGATGGCCACGCCCGTCACGACCGCGGCAATGGCGACGATCGGCATCGCGAAGTACGCCATACGCTGCAGCGCGTTGTGCTTGCCCTGCCGCGGATGATCCTTTCGAACCGTGAGATAGAACTTCACCATCTCGATCGAATCGTGAAACACTCCGCGCCGCGGAACAAGATCCTTCCACTCGCCGTGCAAGTAGATGAACGCGAGGTACACAAGTCCGTTCACCACGAGCACCCACATCATCGCGAAGTGCCAGTTGCGCGCGCCGCCGAGCCATCCGCCAAAAGTCAGGTTGTCCGGGATCTCTTTTCCCTCCCACGGATTGCAGCAGAACGTTTCGCCGCGGCGCGCGAATGCGGGGTACGCGTTGAAGATGCGCAACCCGCTCCCGATCATGATCGTCAGCGCGATCGCATTCACCCAGTGGGTGATGCGGACGATGGGATGGTGTCGTTTCATGCGGTTCCAAAGAGAAGGCCGTAGAGCAACAGCACCAGCACGAGCGCCGTAATCGCGATGTACGTGCGGTCGCGCTGAAGTACGAACGCCACGAGCGTGAACGCCACGCGAGCAACGGGCGTCGCGATCAAGAGCAACAACCCGCATTGAACGATCGCGTCGCTCTGAAGCGCCATTGCGCCGCGCACAATGGCGGTGAGCGACGTCAAGCGTTCCGGCTCACCCCGAAACACCGAGAACGTGGGGATCGCGCCGCCATGTTGGAACAGGAGCAGCGCGCCACCGGCGATCGTGACCGCCGCGGCGATCAGCACACCGATTTGGAGCAGGCGCCCAATCAGTTGCTCGACGGCGTGATCGCTCCAGCGACCATTCGGCCCCGTGTCCGTCATGCGGTCCCCGTGAGTCCTTTATACAACATCTGTATTGCGCCAATCGCGACGACCACCGTGAAGAGGTTGCGCAGAAGCACCGTGTTGGCCCGGCCGAGCATGCGCGCGCCGAGAAGCGCGCCGCCAAGCACGCCGAGCATCACCGGAAATGCAAGCGTAGGATCGATGTAGCCGCGATGCAGATACACACCCGCGCTCGCGGCGGCTGTCACGCCGATCATGAAGTTGCTCGTCGTCGTCGAAACCTTGAACGGAAGTCGCATGAGCTGGTCCATCGCCAGCACTTTGATGATCCCCGATCCAATCCCCAACAAGGCCGACAGGATTCCGGCCGCAAACATTAGTGCGAACCCGCCAGGAACGTTCCGCACCGCGTATTCTTTTTTTCCGGAAGGCGTCGGATACGACGAATCGAGGCGGAATCGCGCTGCCCACTTGTCCGGCTCCGCCGTCAATTCGTGCTCCTCACGCGGCTTGAGCGACCGATACGCGGTGATGATCAATAAGACGCCGAACATTACCGACAGCACATTCTTGCTGATCATGGCCGCGAGCGCCGCGCCGACCAGCGCTCCGATCGTCGTCGCGACCTCGAGCAAAATGCCGACGCGAACATTGGTAAATCCCTCACGTACGTACGCCGCCGCAGCCCCGGATGATGTCGCGATGATCGACACAAGCGACGCGCCGATCGCATACCGCAGGTCGACGTGAAAAACCAGCGTCAGAAGGGGAACAATGATGATTCCACCGCCCAGCCCGGTGAGCGAGCCGAGCAGGCCGCCGCAAAAAGAACCGAGGGCGATGAGAACCGCAAGTAAAGTCGTAGTCACGCGTCCAAATCTGGGCGGTCGCTTACCCGCGCGTTAGATCGGTGCCCGTTGAGTTTGGCCCGCAATTCGCCTCTGTGACATCAAAGAGAAAGATTCCTTGGTGGAGATCCCGTGAGTTCAAATGGTAGATCTTTCGCCCTTCTGTGCGTCGCCGCGGTCGTGACCGCAGGCGGGCTGGGCGGATGCAAAAAGCCGAAGCAGGCCAATGGCGAGATTAGCCGAAACTGGGTGCCTGCAAAAGCCGACACGGTCTTGGGCGTTCCCAGTGCGGCGGTGTCTGCCGCGCTACAGTCTCGACTCGCGGGCGGGCCGCCTGCGCCAATTACAGCTGACGAGTGGAAGCATGTTGGTCGCCTGTACACTACGTTCGATCATTCGCTACTCTGGCTCGACGACAAGGGCGCGCGGCAGCCGCGGGTCCGGGCCCTGCTCCTCGCGGTGGCGAACGCCGACAGCGACGCGCTCCGTCTCGACGCCTATCCGCTCGCCGACCTGAGCAAGGCATTAAAGGACATTGATGACAGCGGCAGCCATCCCACCGCTGAACAGCTTGCCAACGCCGACGTCTTGTTGTCCGCTGCATTTGCCGCGTTGGGCGAAAACATGCTGACGGGTCAATTCCAACCGTCGGCCCTGAATCAGAATTGGCATATCAATCCACTCGAAGAGCGTGTCGACAGCGCGTTGGTGCTGACGCTTCGAGAGGACGACCTCGCTGCCGGACTCGTTCGAATGCGTCCGCAGGACCCCGGGTATGACTCCCTTCGCACTGCGCTCGTCGCGTTCCGTGAGAAGGTCAGTCACGGCGGCTGGGCAGCGAACTCCGTTCCCCAAGGAAAAATATTGAAGCGCGGAGACGCCGCGCCGCAGTCGCGCCTCGACTCGCTCCGCGCGCGACTTCGCGCTGAGGGCTTTCTGAACGACTCGGGCGCGACGGGTGGTTCAGCGTCGAAGGGTCGATCGAATCGGTCTGTATACGACGCATCACTTGCCGCCGCAGTCGCGCAGTTCCAGGCCCACCACGGAATCGGCGTCGACAGCATGCTCGGAAAGGAGACCGTCGATGCGATGAACGTTCCGTCACAATATCGTCTCGCGGAAATCGCAGCCAATCTCGAGCGTTACCGCTGGATGCCGCGATCGCTCGGCTCGCGGTACGTCCTTGTGAACGTTCCTGAATTTCGTCTCATCGCGTATGACAGCGCCAAGCAGTCGCTCGAGATGAAGGTGATCGTCGGGCAGGAGTATGAGGACAAAGCGACGCCCGTGTTCAGCGACTCGATGGAGTATCTCGTCTTCCGTCCGTACTGGAACGTCACGCCCGACATCGCGTCGAAAGAGATCTTCCCGAAGATGCGGGCAGACCCGAACTACCTCGCGGCGAACAATATGGAAGTGTACAGCGACCATGGCCGAAGGGCCGTGCGCCAGCTGCCAGGCCCAAAGAATTCGCTCGGTCTCGTGAAGTTCATGTTTCCGAATGACTTTAACATCTACTTACACGACACACCGAACGGCGAATTGTTCAAGAAGGACGTGCGCGCGTTCAGCCACGGATGCATTCGCGTGGAAAATCCGTCCGCGCTCGCGCAATGGGCCCTCGGATGGTCGGCGGAGCGCGTCGACTCGCTGATGCACGGCACGACCGACAACAAGACCGTGAAGCTTCAGTCCAAGATTCCGGTATACATCGTCTATTTCACGACCTATGTGCGCGATGGTCAACTGTATTTCGGTAACGATCTCTACGAGCGCGACAGTAAGCTTGTCGAACAGATCGAAAGCGCAGCCACGCTCTCGCCTGAAACAGTGCAGGCCCAGCAGGCGCTTCGCGCGCTCGCGAAGAGCTGACAGCGACCGGCGTCGCGATCGCTGCAAATAGGGTGATCGCGGACGCTCGCGTCTTGCGACGGTGGTCGGTGGACTTATAGGCTATCTGCATGAACATCAGCCCTCTCGCTGGCAAGCTCGCGCCGCCACCGGCTCTGCTCGACATCTCCCGCCTCGTCACGGCGTACTTCAGCGAAATTCCCGATCCAACGGTCGCCGCGCAACGCGTGTCGTTCGGAACCTCGGGACATCGCGGCTCCTCGTTTCTGACGACGTTCAACGAGTGGCACGTCGTCGCGATCACCGAGGCGATTTGCCAATACCGCAAGCAAAACGGCATTGACGGACCGCTGTTTCTCGGCATCGATACACATGCGCTCTCGACTCCGGCGCTCGTGTCGGCTGTCGAAGTGCTCGCGGCGCATGACGTGAACGTGATGCTGTCGACGAATGACGAATACACGCCCACCCCGGCCGTGTCGCACGCCATCCTCGTCTACAATCGCGGCCGAACGACCGGCCTCGCCGACGGAATCGTCATCACGCCGTCGCACAACCCACCCGAAGACGGTGGCTTCAAGTACAACCCTCCGAACGGCGGCCCAGCCGACGCCGAGGTCACCAAGTGGATTGAAGCGCGGGCCAACGAGATCATCGAGGGCGAGCTCAAAGACGTGAGTCGCATTCCGTACGCGCGTGCCCTGCGCGCGGGTACGACGCATCGATTCGACTATTTGAATTCGTATGTCGCCGATCTCGGCAACGTACTCGACATGGACGCAATCGCCGGATCGACAATTCGCATGGGCGTTGACCCGCTCGGCGGCGCCGGCGTTCATTACTGGGGCCCGATCGCCGAGCGGTACAAACTGAATCTCACCGTCGTGAGCGATGTCGTCGACGCGACGTTTCGCTTCATGTCGCTCGACTGGGACGGGAGGATTCGCATGGACCCGTCGTCGCCGTACGCGATGCAGCGGCTCATCGGACTTCGCGATCAATTCGATATCGCGTTTGCGTGCGACACCGATCACGATCGACACGGCATCGTTGCGCCGAGCGTTGGATTGATGCCGCCGAACCACTATCTCGCGGTCGCGATTCAACACCTGTTCACACATCGGCCGCAGTGGAGCAAAGGCGCGGGCGTCGGAAAGACCGTGGTGAGTAGCAGCATGATCGATCGTGTTGCGAACAAGCTCGGGCGACGACTCTACGAGGTGCCGGTCGGCTTCAAGTGGTTCGTCGACGGCCTGTGCGACGGAAGCCTCGGCTTTACGGGAGAGGAGAGCGCTGGCGCGTCGTACCTTCGTCGCGACGGCAACGTCTGGACCACGGACAAGGATGGAATCACAGCGGCTTTGCTTGCCGCCGAAATCACGGTTCTCTCAAAGCGAGATCCCGGCGAACTTTACCGAGATCTCACATCGGAGTTCGGCGAATCGGCGTACACGCGTGTCGAGGCTCCTGCGAACGCGGAGCAGAGAAAGCAACTCTCCGCGCTCTCCGCCGAGCAGGTGACATTCACGCAAATGGCGGGAGAGCCGATCACCAACGTGATCAACAAGGCTCCGGGCAATCACGCCCGCCTCGGCGGCATCAAGGTGAGCTCGGCCACGGGGTGGTTCGCCGCGCGTCCGTCGGGCACCGAGGAAATTTACAAGATCTATGCGGAGTCCTTTCGCGGAGAGGACCAGCTTGCTCGAATCGTCGCGGACGCTCAGGCCATGGTCGACGCGGCATTGCGCGCAGGCGGTTGAGACGAGGTCGTTAGCTCAACCGCCGGTGGAACGTTAAGGACCTTTGCAAAATAGGGAGAAACTTTCCAATCATTTTCGGTTGTAGGGCATCCAACAGATCGCGAGCCCAGGTTGCCGCGGTGGATCCCTCCCGATTTTGGATGGCCAGATAATGATTGGTGCGGTCGCTCTCCTCGGACTCGCGTTCGCTGTTCAGTCGACTGAACAGACACAAGCCGGAGCAGACGTTCGGCAGGCATCCGCCGTGCATCACAGACTTCCGACGGATTCCACTGCGTTTGCCGTCGAGCGGCGGTTGCGCCGGTCATCGACGGCAAGGACGATGATGCTGTCTGGAAGGAGACGCCGGTCATCGATCGCTTCCGGCAGTGGCAGCCGACTGAGGGAAAGGCGCCTCGCTTCCGCACGGAGGCCAAGATCGCATACGATGCCTTGAACCGCTACGTCTTCGTTCGCCAGGGCGACGTCCGCAACCTGCTCAGCCCTCCATCCGGCGAACACCTTCCTCGTGAAGGTCTCGTACTGGCTCAACCGGTAAGGAACGTCGCCGGACTACGAACGCAGCGCTTCGCTCGGCTAAACCGTTGTGCGGCAGCGTCTTAAAAGTCGGATCTTTCAAAATTCCCAGCTCCGGCATACTTTCGGTCTTCCTTCGGTATGGAAGTTTGAAATGCGCCATTCAATCTGGGTCGTCGGCGACGGACCTGACCGCGAGCCGTTCGCCTATTTCTCGACCAACGCGAGCGCCGAGCAATACGTACGGACGCTCGTGGAGCGGTATTCGCTGGGAACGAGTCTCAGCCTGCACGGCAAGCAGATCGCCGCGAACGCGGGCGCATGGACCCTCGGCCTCGGTCCCACCGCCATCGAGCGTGCGATCGACGATCCGGTCGACACGCTGCCCGGGGCGTGGATCGTCAAGGTCGATGAGACGTGTCGAATGGTGGCGTGCGAATTCAGCACGGCGCACCGCCCAACGCGTTCGCCCTGCCGTTACAGAACTGGAATACACTCCATCTGCGAGGCGTATGGGATGACTCCGCACGCCGCGCTCGACAGCGCTCGCAAGGGCATGGTCAGCTATCTCGCATCGAAACCGTCGTGGCGATAGTCGGCCACGACGGTTGTTTCGACACCGCGAGCGCTCAGGGCTTTGCGCTCGCGGCGGACGAGGGCGTTGCGACGAGCGCTGGTTTCTTCGTCCAGTCTTTCTTCGCGCTCTTATACGCCGCTGGAATGTCCGCGCCGATGAGCTTGTTCAATTCAGACGTGGCCTTCGTTGCATCTTCGACGGCGTAGCCAAGTGCGCTCCGCACGTCGGCGGTCGGCATGCCGCTCCAGCCTTCGATCGGAGCGCGCTGGGCATTCACCGCATTGAACGCGCGATCCAGTTCGGCGGACACGGTGAACACCCGGGTGCTGAGCGAGTCGGCCTTCGTTGCGGCGTCCGCGGCACCGCCCGCGACGAGATCCGCTTTGATCGAATCACGCTGAGCGAGGAGGCCGCGTACAGTCGTCCGCGCGACGCCGAGTGATTTCGTCCATTCGTAAATTCTCATGAGGAGCACTTGACGTGCGGCGCGGTCTGTCGCGCTGAATTTCGGCAGCGGATCGCCGTCGACGGTGAGCGTTCCCGAGAGCGGCGCGCTGATCCCGGGAACCGTCACTTTCACCCAATACTTTCCGGGCAGCACGAGCGGGCCAATGGGTGCATTTCCGCGCCCACCACCACCTTCGCCGCCTGCCGGAAAGCCAATCGGCACCGCAGCCGGCGGTCCGCCGCGACCGCCACCGCGTCCACCAGCGGGCGGCATGTTGGCAGAATCGACCGGCGGTGAGAGGCGGAGATCCCACGCAACGTGATTGATACCTTTCGACGCAGGCCCTTTGAGAGTTCGAAGCGTCTTGCCGTTCGCGTCGGCGATGACGATGGCCGCCGGACTGGCTGCCGCATCGCGGAGATGGTAGGTGATGGAACCGGTCCATTCCGGATTCGGCGCGAAGAACTCTCCCGCGCCGTACCACGCCTGCGGCGCGAAAGTGCTCATCAATCGCGCGTGCGGCATCGGCATGAGCGTCGCAGGCGCGGCCATCGTCTCCGCATTCAATCCTTCCAGCGGGCCCGCATCGTCGAGCACCCAGATGCCGCGACCGTGGGTTCCGACGACGATCGAGTTGTCGCGCTCCTGAAAGACGATGTCGTTCGAAGGAACGGTCGGCATGTTCGTCGCGAGCGAATTCCACGTCGCGCCGCCGTCGTTCGAGAAATGCACTCCCCGCGAGTGCGCGATCACGAGCACCTTTGAATTCTTTGGATGTTCGCGAATGCGGT
>JBDTAE010000115.1:0-4266 GCA_039924785.1 Gemmatimonadaceae bacterium
GTCTCAGTGTCCCGGCGTTTTACTCCACACGACGATCGTTCCGCACGGCGTCCCATTGCCGCGCCAGAACTGCGCCGGTGTCGTCGACATACTCTGATAGACCTCGATGCCCTCGACGTCGTTCACCGAGACGTCGTCGAGCTCCGCGCCCTGCGCAAGCTGCCCGTCGATCCAGAGCGACGGAATGCATTCTCTCCGGCCGTTGGACGGCGAGGTGAAACGAATGCCTTTGCCCGTTCCGGCGCGCACGAACCGCACGCCGGGTGTGGACTGCAGAATGTCACTCGGTATGCGCGCATGACGTGCGAGTAGGTCGTCGCGGGTGAAGAACACCCCGATGCCGCGCGTGCGGCGTTGATAGAACTCTTCGACCCCTGCGCGCTGGCGCTTTTCCGTGACGTCCATTCCGTCGATCGTCGTCGCCTGCGCGACGAGCGTGATGGTATACGAGTACTCCAATCCCTCATTCACCGTGAGATTGAGCGTCTGCGGCGTGTAGCCCAGCCGGCGCGCCGTGACTTCGACGGCTCCACTCGGCAAATGGTCGATCGAGAAGCGGCCCTTCGCATCGGTGCGGGCGAGGCGATGCACCGAGACGATCCCGATGTCGACGTCGGCGAGCGGGGCGCCTGACGAGTCGTACACCACGCCGCGGAGCACGCCCGGCTGTGCGCGCGCTTCGTGGCTCGCGGCTGTCGTCAGCAGCGCGAGACACACTACGGCGAGCGTGAACGGGCGGGTACCGCGGAGGTGCAAGGACAGCGTCTCGGGGGTGGGGGACAGCTCTCGGGGACAACTCTCAATGTAAAGCGCGAGACGGGGTCCGGCGAATCGGCTGGGACGAGTGTTTAGTGCTGAGTGCTCAGTCATCATTTTCGCGCATCGAAAGCACCACTCATTCACCCACAATTCAAGTCTCGAGCGGGTGAGTCGGAGGCAGTCGTCAGTAAGGAGTTACACACGGGTAGGGAAAGGGTCGCTCGCAATTGGGGTCGCTACCGATGAACAACAACAGCTCGTTCAGCGAGTTCTACTTTCCCTTTGCGCCTGCCGAGTCCCACGCTTTGCGCGCTTCGGCTTTGGCCTTTTCGTGGGCGGCGAGATCCTTTCGGAATTCGTGGTGGCCATCCGGATACGCCACGAAATACTCATAGTCCACGTTCGCCGGATACAGCGCCGCCTCGATGCTCGCCTTTCCCGGCGATGCAATCGGACCTGGTGGCAAACCCGCGTGCTTGTACGTGTTGTACGGCGAGTCGACCTCGAGGTCCTTGTAATACACTCGCGTGACATGTTTGCCGAGCGCGTACTGCACCGTCGGGTCGGCCTGGAGAAGCATGCCGGCCTTTAGACGATTCATATACACCGCGGCGATGATCGGACGCTCCTCGGGCAAACGCGCTTCCTTTTCCACGATCGCCGCCAGCGACATCACGTCGTTGCGAGAAAGATGAATCGTGTCGAGACGCGCGGTCCACTCCGGCTTCCACACCTGCTCGTACCGTTTCACCATCGCGGCGACGGCCGCGCGCGCCGTCGTCTTGTCGGGAAAGACGTACGTGTCCGGAAAGAGATAGCCTTCGAGCGTGGGCGTTGGAACGTCGAGCTGATGCAGCGCCGCGCTGTCGCGCACCGCCGCATCGACCGAATCGGGACTGTCGCCCAGCTTCGACGCGATGAGCGGTTCGATTTGGAGAAGTGAAAAGCCTTCGGGAATCGTGATGATGTGCAGAATGCCGCGGCCCGCATGCAACGCGTCCAACACGACTCCCCAACTCGCGTTCTTGTGCAGCGAGTATGTTCCCGCCTTGATGCCGCGATCGCTCTTTCGCAAACTCGCATAGAGGCGAAACGGTCGTGCCCACGTGATAACGCCCGCCTTCGACAGCGAATCGGCGGCGACGCGCATGGTGGCGCCGGGGGGAATCGTCACGCGCACTGCCGGCCCGGTCCCGGTGCCGCACGCCGCGAGTGCTGCCGCGAGCGCACCGCCCATCGCGCTCCGAATGATGCGATCCACGCTACGGCGCATTGCTCCGAACCCGCAGCGCATGTTGAAGCAGCACCGTTGCCGCGAGTGCGTCGACGTCGCCTTTCCGGTCGCGCGTCTTGCCGCCCATCTCGTGAATCGCCCGCAACGCCGCCGCCGTCGTATACCGCTCATCCACCAACTCGGCGGGTAGTCCGGTGCGTTTCGTCAGCTCCGCGGCCACCGCGCGTGCTTCGGTCGAACGCGGCGTTTCGTCGCCATTGCCGTCGAGCGGAAGCCCGACGATGAATCCGTGCGCCTCGAGCGCTTCAGCGCGTCGTACTAGCTCCGCAATCGGCGGACGTTTGCCCGCGCGACGCACGATCACGCCCGCGGGCGACGCAATCGTGCCCGTCGGATCGCTGATCGCCAAACCGATGCGGCGTTCGCCATAGTCAACCGCCAGTAGTCGTCCTCGATTCGTCGTCACGATTGAAGACGAAGTCATGTGACTACTGCGCCATCATTTGGAAGAACTCTTTGTTGTTCTTCGACCGGCCCATCTGCTTCAGCAGGAACTCCATCGCCTCGGCCTCGGGCATGTCGCCGAGGAAGTTGCGGAGAAGGTAGACGCGGTTGAGTTCTTCGGTGGTGAGGAGCAGCTCTTCCTTTCGCGTTCCTGACTTATTGATGTCGATCGCCGGAAACACGCGACGCTCGGCGATCTTGCGATCGAGTACGAGCTCCATGTTGCCGGTGCCTTTGAACTCTTCGAAGATCACTTCGTCCATGCGCGAGCCCGTCTCGATGAGCGCGGTGGCGATGATCGTGAGCGAGCCCCCGCCGTCGATCTTGCGCGCGGCGCCGAAAAAGCGTTTCGGCTTCTCGAGCCCCTTTGCGTCGACACCACCGGACAAAATTTTCCCCGACTGCGGAACGACCGCATTGTGCGCTCGCGCCAATCGCGTGATCGAATCGAGCAGGATCACGACGTCTTGCCCGCTCTCGACCAATCGCTTGGCCTTCTCGAGGACCATGTCCGACACTTGCACGTGACGAGTGGCTTCCTCGTCGAACGTGGACGCGATGACTTCAGCTTTGACGCTCGCGATGGTGTCAGTGACTTCTTCCGGACGCTCGTCGATGAGGAGAATAATGAGCGTGACTTCCGGGTGATTCTCGACGATCGCGTTGGCGATCTTTTGGAGGAGAATCGTTTTGCCTGCGCGCGGCGGCGCGACGATCAGACCGCGCTGGCCCTTCCCGATTGGCGCGATGAGGTCCATCACGCGCATGCTGAGATCGCCGTCTTTCGTTTCGAGTCGAAGGCGGCCTACGGGATACCGGACGCGAAGATTGTCGAAATCGACGCGGCCCTTGGCGGATTCGGGTGTGCCGCCGTTGACGCTCTCGACCTTCAGCAGAGCGAGATAGCGTTCCCACTCTTTTGGCGGACGAACCTGTCCGGAGACCGTGTCGCCCGTCTTGAGCTCGAACCGTTTGATCTGCGACGGCGAGACGTAGATGTCGTCGGGGCCATAGAGGTAGTTCCAATCCGGGCTGCGCAGAAATCCGTAGCCTTCGGGCAGGATTTCGAGCACGCCTTCGCCGGTGAGCACGACGCTCTGGTCGAGCAGTTTCTGCTCGATCTTGAATATGAGGTCCTGCTTGCCGAGGCCCGCGGAGTCTTCGATGGCGTAGCCGTCGGCCAACGCCACGAGTTCCGGGACCGTCTTGCGCTTCAGCTCAGCGATGTTCACAGACGTGTTGGCGCCAGCGACGGAAGTCGCCGAACCGAATCAGGAATGGAAGGGAGACGATGCGAGAACGAACGCAGCGGCAGTGCCGTTGGGGCGGGGGCTGGTCGGGAGGGGGGCGGTTGCGAGGGCGCGGAAAAGACTGGAGCGTCGTCGCGGCCAGGCCGTGTTGCGCGCGACCGTCCAAACAAATTGGACGAGGCGAAAAGGTGCCTGTGTGTATGCGAAGGTAAGGCGGCCGCGATGGAGGGTCAAGGGCGATGCTTACGGACTGATATAACGAAGGGGATGTTTCTTCATGTCGGCAATCAGCGAATCAACGCGGAGCATGTCGTACCGTACCGCCATGGTGATCGCCGAATCGGTCCGAAAACGGCCGATCGTTCCGTTCGGGTTCGACGCCAGTTGTTTAACAGTCGCCAACTCATCGAGGAGTCGGTTCAACTCCACAGAGAGCGTAGTGTCGCGCTGAAAGCGGCCGAGGGAATGTCGGTTGGACAGGAAGAGGGTTTTGATCGAGTCGAACTGAGCCATCGCGTT
>JBDTAE010000116.1:0-17627 GCA_039924785.1 Gemmatimonadaceae bacterium
CTGCAGCCGCTTGATGACCTCTGCTTTCTTGTCCGGGAGCACGCCGGCGATGACCTCGTCAATGTGCAGCCGGCGTGCGACCGCGCCGGCCGTGGATGCGTTGTCACCCGTGAGCATCACGAGACGAATGCCTTCCGCGTGCAAGGCCTCGATCGCTTCGGGTGTGGTGGCTTTGATAGGGTCGGCAACGCCGATGATCCCGGCGAGCGCCCCGCCGACGGCCAGAAACACGACCGTTTGCCCTTCGGACCGAAGCTCCTCGGCGCGCGCCGCAACGACTGCGGGGTCGACCCCGATCTCCTTCATGAGGAGCTCGTTGCCCAGCGCCACCGGATGTCCATCGACCGTGCCGCGCACACCCTTCCCCGTAAGGCTCGCGAATTCCGACGTTGAGAGAATTGGAATGCTCCGGTCCTCAGCGCCCTTGACGATCGCCGCGGCGAGCGGGTGTTCGCTGCCACGCTCGAGGCTGGCCGCGTAGCGCATCACGTCAGCTTCGTTGAACGCTGCTGCTGCGACCACGGCAGCGACTTTCGGCTTTCCTTCCGTGAGCGTGCCGGTCTTGTCAAACACCAGCGTATCGACCTTGCGCATGACCTCGATGGCTTCCGCGTTTCGGAACAGGAGCCCCATCGATGCACCGCGGCCGGTGGCGACCATGATGGACATCGGTGTGGCGAGGCCCAGCGCGCACGGACACGCGATGATCAGCACCGCAATGGCGTTGATCAACGCGTGCGCGAATCGAGGTTGCGGGCCTACCCAGGCCCAAATGACGAACGTCAGCACCGAAATGGCGATCACGGTCGGAACGAAGTAGCCCGCCACGACGTCGGCGAGCTTCTGGATCGGCGCTCGCGAGCGTTGAGCCTCGGCCACCATGGCGACGATGCGCGCGAGCAGTGTGTCGCTCCCCACTTTTTCCGCCTGCATGACCAGCGACCCCGTGCCGTTGACGGTGGCGCCAACAACGTGGTCACCGGGCACCTTTTCGGTGGGCAACGGCTCGCCGGTCACCATGGACTCGTCAATGGCGCTCGTTCCTTCCAACACGACGCCGTCCACTGCCACCTTTTCACCCGGTCGGACGCGGAGCCGATCTCCGACCTGCACCTGATCGAGCGGCACGTCCTCTTCGGTGCCGTCGCTACGCAAACGGCGAGCGGTCGCCGGCGCCACTCCGAGCAACTTCTTGATCGCCGAACTCGTCTGGCTCCGAGCGCGCAGTTCCAGCACTTGACCCAAGAGGATCAATGTGACGATGGTGCCGGCCGCCTCGAAATACACCGCCACTTGTCCATACGTGTCACGAAAGGACGGCGGGAAGAGTCCCGGTATCGCAATGGCCACCAGGCTGTAGCCGTACGCGACGAACACGCCGAGGCCGATGAGCGTGAACATGTTCAGGCTTCGGTGCCGAACCGACTGGACCGCTCGAACATAGAACGGCCATGCTGCCCACGTGCAGATGGGCGTGGCGAACAGCAATTCGAGCAGCCCTCTATCCCGGGTTGTCATGGCGCCGTGGAACAATGACCCGAGCAACGCACCACCCATCGTGAGTGCCAGGAGGGGAAGCGTGAGTGCGGTGGCCGTCCAGAACCGCCGCGACATGTCGCGCAGGTCCGCGTTCTCGGCGAGGCCCCCGGTTGGCAGCATCGGCTCGAGCGCCATGCCGCAGATGGGGCAGCTGCCCGGAGCATCGCGGACGATCTGCGGGTGCATCGGGCAGGTGTACTTGACGCCGGATTCCTGTCGAGACGCCGGGTGCGCCACCGGCGATGGCTCGCCTTTGGCCGCCGTGGGTGGCTGGGCAAACGAAGCCGGATCGGCGACAAACCGTTCTCGGCAGCGAGAACTGCAAAACAGGAACTCGCGTCCCCCATGCTCGGCCCGGTAGGCCGTATCGGAGGCGACCTGCATGCCGCAAACGGGATCCGTCGCCGTTCCTTCGGCGGCGGCGTCGGCCGGCCGGCGCCCATCATGCGTCGCGTGTGTGAGCACGGTATCTCTCCTCGGGAGTTACGCGCAGGGCGATACCTACGCCTCGGACTATGAAGAACGCCCGCAACTCGACGCGAGCGGGGTTGATTGCGGGACTCTACTACTTTGAGCGTTTGCTAAACACGACCGCGAGAAGGACCACCGCCAAGACGATGATCGCCGTCCAAATCCACGTCCCCCCGCCCGACCATCCGTTCATCATGACGGCGCCTGTCGTCGATGCTCGCGCATGCGTTTCACCCGTGCGTTCACGTCTTCGGCTTCGCCATCATCTGGCGGTGCATGCCCATCAACCGCGTCATGCGCCCATGATACGCCGGCATCGCCGCTTTCATCTGCGCACCAGTCATCCCCGCCATGTGACTGAGGTCCTGGCGAATCGAGTCCGCGGTAGCGCTCCAACTCGCGTTCGGCGACATGTGCATGCCTTGCATATCGGCACCCATCCTGGACAGCATGTCCCCAGCGGCCTGGCGGTTCGCCGGATACGCCGCCTCGATCTGAGCGGCGCTCATATTGTCCATCGCGCCGAGGCTCGTCTCCATGGAATTCACGCCTGCGCCGCTTGTCATACCAGCCGCGCCAGACATGCCAGACGTGCCACCCATGCTCCCCATTCCGCCAGTGCTCCCCATCATCGAGCCTCCGGCACCTCGCGTAGGTCCTTCGAGCGACCCGGCTTTGGCGTTCGCAACTGAACCGTCGGCGCTCGCTTGTTCCCCGGCCGGCCTGCACGCGGACAGTGTGACAGCGAGCGCGGCAAACGACAACAAGGACAATACTGTGGCTGGTTTCATGGTACCGCTCCTTCGAGGATGAGTGAGACGCGATTCGGACGAGTAGGTCGCGCGCGCGATCAACCGCAGCGGCATCCGCCTCCCGCCGCCGCTTTGCCGGCGCCGACCGCCGCGCCCGCAGTCGCCGGGTGGCCGACAGGCTGATAGCCTGCATCGCTCACTGCCCGGGCAATCGCCGTTGGAGTGGTTTGCGACGCGTCGTAACTAACGGTCGCCGATCCGACGGTGACCGAATCGACGTGCGTGCCCGATACGGCGCCCAGCGCATTCCGCACGTTGGTCACGCAGCCGCCGCAGCTCATGCCGGAGATGGCCATGGTCATTTGTTGCATCAAATCCTCCAAGAGAGGCTCGTCGCCGACGGGAGCATCGTCTCGAGTTTCGCGACGGCCCAGCACGGATGCTTCGGACGAAATAGTCGGCAGGCCAGTCCGAACCCAACCTGAGTTCTGGCCGAACTTTGCGGACTCGCGTCCAATGCACGTTCGACGCACTTTACGAGCCACTTAGAGCATCGCGCCCAGGTTCACCGAGCACGGCGGATGCGCGCGCGCGGCGCAGTAATCGCTCCTGCCACACGGAGTAGACTGCCGGAATGACAACGAGCGTGAGCACCGTGCTCGAGATCATTCCACCGACCATCGGCGCCGCGATGCGCTTCATCACGCTGGCGCCGGTGCCGTTCCCCCAGAGAATTGGGAGCAAACCGGCCATGATGGCGGTGACCGTCATCATCTTCGGACGCACACGGTCGACGGCTCCCTCCACGACCGCCGCATAGAGATCAGCGACCGTTGCGCGATCGCCGCGACCGAGCCGCGCCTTCCACGCTTGATCGAGATAGATGAGCATCACGACACCCGTTTCCGCGGCCACGCCGGACAGCGCGATGAACCCGATCGCCACCGCGACCGACCAATTGTAGCCGAGCGCCCACACGAACCAGACCCCGCCGACGAGCGCAAACGGCAGCGAGAGCATGACGATCATCGTCTCGCCGACACTCTTGAAGTTAAAATAGAGAAGTAGAAAGATGATCGCGAGCGTTGCCGGAATGACGACCTTCATCTTTTGCTTTGCTCGCTGCATGTATTCGTATTGGCCGCTCCACACGATCGAGTAGCCCGGCGCGAGCTTCACCGTGTTGTTCACCATCGTTTGCGCCTCGGCCACGTAGCTTCCGATGTCGCGGCCTTCCACGTCGATGTAGACCCACGCCGTAGGCATTGCGCCCTCCGTGCGAACAACCATCGGCCCTGCCACCTGCTTGATCGTCGCGATCTGCCCGAGCGGAATCTGCGCCGTTCCGGCGGCCATTGCTGAAGTGCCCATCGAGGACGTGCCGTTCACGCCACTTGCGCCGATGCGTGGTGCCGCGCCCACGTCATGATTAACGGGCACGAGCACTGAGGAGAGCCGTTCCGGCGTGTCGCGCAACTCCTGCGGGTATCGGACTCGAACGCCATAGCGCTCCCGCCCTTCGACCGTTTGCGTGATCGTCATGCCCCCGATCGCGGTCGCGATCACAGTTTGTACATCAGCGACATTGACGCCGTGTCGCGCGGCCGCAGCGCGATCGATGTCGATGTCGAGGTAGTAGCCGGACACCGCGCGTTCGGCGAACGCGCTCCGGGTACCGGGAATCATTTTCACGTCCTGTTCGATCTGTTTGCCGATGCGTTCCAGCTCCGCGAGGTCGGGGCCGAAGATCTTGATGCCGACCGGTGTCCGAATTCCCGTCGCGAGCATGTCGATGCGCCCCTTGATTGGCATCGTCCACGCGTTCGTTACACCCGGCATGCGCACAGCGGAATCCATTGCCGCGACCAGTCCGTCATGCGTGACGCCGGCGCGCCATTGATCCTTCGGCTTGAGCGAGATGGTCGTCTCGATCATATCGAGTCCGGCCGGGTCGGTGGCCGTGTTCGCGCGACCGGCCTTGCCCCATACATGCTCCACCTCAGGAAAACTCTTGAGAATGGAGTCCTGCTGCCGCACAAGCTCGCGCGCGCGCGCGATCGGAATGCCTGGCAACGTCGTCGGCATGAACAGAATCGTTCCCTCATCGAGCGGCGGCATGAACTCACTGCCGATCCGCGTCCAGGGAATCCAAGTCAGAATCACGATGACGATCCCGGACATGATCACCGGACCGCGGCGCGGCATCACGAAGTCGATCACCGGACGATACACGCGGATGAGCGCGCGATTGATGGGATTCGCGCGCTCGCGAAAGATGCGTCCTCGAATGAACAAGCCAATCGTCACCGGAACGAGCGTCACCGAGAGAAGACTCGCCGCGGCCATCGAGAATGTTTTCGTAAACGCCAGTGGCTTGAACATCCGGCCTTCTTGCCCCTCGAGGCTGAACACCGGAAGGAACGACACCGTGATGATCAACAGCGAGAAGAACAGCGCGGGTCCAACTTCCTTCGACGATTCGACGACGACGCGCCAGCGTTCGACCGGCGTCAGCAACGACACATTGAACGACCTCGCACCGCCCGCTCCCGCCGCCGCCCCACCTTGCTTGGCCACAACGGCACGCTCGAGATGCTTGTGCATGTTCTCGATCATCACAATCGCGGCGTCGATCATCGCGCCGATCGCGATGGCGATGCCGCCGAGCGACATGATGTCCGCTCCGACGCCCACGCCCCGCATGGCGATGAACGCCATGAGGATTCCGACAGGCAACGTCAGAATCACGACCAGCGCCGACTGAACGTGAAAGAGAAAAATCACGCAGACCAGCGCGACAATGATCGATTCCTCGAGCAACTTTCCTTTGAGGGTTTCAATCGCGCCGTTGATCAATCCGCTGCGGTCGTACACCGGGAGCACCACCACACCGCGTGGAAGCCCTTTCCGCGTCTCGACGAGCTTCGCCTTGACGTTGTTGATCGTCGCCAGCGCGTTCTGGCCAAAGCGCATCACCACAATGCCACCGACTGCATCGCCACGGCCGTCCAAGTCGACGATGCCACGGCGAATCGCCGGACCGATGCTCACGCGTCCGAGCTCGGCCACTCGAATCGGTGTCCCGTCGCGGGTCGCGCCGACGACAACATTCTCGATGTCGGACAGCGACTTCAGGTAGCCGAGTCCGCGGACCATGTACTCGCGCTCGGAGAGTTCCATCGTCATCGCGCCGATGTCATTGTTGGCGCTTTGAATCGCGGTCATCACTCGCGTGACCGGGATTCCAAACGCGAGCAGCTTCGCGGGATCGATGTCCACTTGATACTGCTTCTCGAATCCGCCGACACTCGCGACCTCTGCCACGCCGGGAACCGCGGTCAACGCGTAACGCAGATACCAATCCTGGATGCTGCGTAGCTCGGCGAGGTCGAGCCGTCCTGTGGTGTCTTCGAGCGCGTACTGGTACACCCAGCCTAATCCGGTTGCATCGGGACCGAGCGTCGGAGTGACGGTCGTGGGAAGATTTCCTTTGATGCCGTTGAGGTACTCGAGCACGCGTGACCGAGCCCAATACAGGTCGGTACCGTCGTTGAAGATGATGTAGACAAACGACACGCCGAAAAACGAGTAGCCGCGCACGGTGCGCGCGCCGGGCACCTTCAGCATCTCGGCGGCGATCGGATAGGTGACTTGGTCTTCGACGATTCGCGGCGCTTGATCGCTGTAGTCTGCTTGCACGATGACTTGTACATCGGACAAGTCTGGCAGCGCCTCGAGTGGTGTGTGTCGAACCGCATACACGCCCCCCGCCACGGCCGCGACCGTGAACAACGTGACGATCAATCTGTTCGCCACGGACCATTCGATGATTCGCTTGAGCATGGCCGCTACTCCCGCTTCATAGGCAGTAGCGGTTTTGGCGGCGTCGTCACCTCCATGCCAGGCATATTGCCCATCCCGCCGAGGGCAGTCCCCAGGTTCGACTCGGCATCTACGAGGAACGTCGCTGAAGCAACCACCGTCTCGCCGGCCCCGAGCCCGCGCAGAATTTCAATGCGCTCGTCATTCGACTCACCGAGCGCCACCTCGCGCGGCACGAGCCTGCCGTTCGCGTCTCGGACGAACACGATGCTGCGCTCTCCGGTCGATAGGACCGCGGAGCGTGGCACGGTGAGCACATTGGCTCGCTGATCGCCGGCGATCCGAATTGTGGCGTACATGCCCGGCTTCAGCGCCAGGTCGGGATTCGAGAGCACGATCCGCACGCGCAGCGTACGCGTGTCCGGGTTGAGCGTGGGATAGATATATGAAATTCGACCCGTCCGATGCTCTCCTGGGAGCGATTCGAAGTCGATATCGACCGCCGCGCCGACGCGGATCGCAGCGATGTCTTGCTCGAATACTTCGCCTTCTGCCCAGACGGTGCTCAGGTCAGCGACTTTGTAGAGCGCGTCGCCCGCCATGATCTTTTGGCCGGCAAGCACGTTCTTCTCGAGCACATAGCCGCCAGTGGGGGCGCGAAGTGTGAGCGTCCGGTGCACTTCACCGGTCCGCTCGATCTCCGCAATTTCGTTCGCGGGGACGTCCCAGTACGCGAGCCGACGGCGAGACGAGACCAATAGGTCGGCGGCGTTCTGTCGCGCGTCACCGCTCGCGCCGGAGACGTCCGTCTCCAGACGTTTTGCGAGCAGAAGCTCCTCCTGCGCCGTGACGAGCATCGGCGAATAGATCGTGAGGAGAGGTTGGCCAGCCGTAACGCGCTGCCCGGTCGCATTCACGATGAGCTGCTCGACCCACCCGTCGACCTTGAGCGAAATCGCGTGCACGCGCGTTTCGTCGAATGTGACCTGACCGACCGTTCGTACCTCGCCGCCAAGCGCCCCCGTCGTGGCGGTCGCATACGTAACGCCGATCCGTCGAGCATCAGCGTTGGAAAGCATCACCGGCTTTCCGACGTCGTTATCGCTGCGAGCCGCAACGCCTGTCTTCGATCCTGACGACATCGATGGGGCGACGACGGCCTTAGCGCGAGTAACGAAGTACACCGTGCCAACCGCGCCGACGAGAACCGCGGCGTACAGGGTGCCGCGGAGGACTTGCTGGCCTCGCTGGTGCGATGTCACGTGAATTGCTTCCTCGTTCATTTCTTCTTTCATTTGCCGCCTCGCGTTGCTGCCACCGTCGCGGCGGTGTGATTCGCGTCGAACAGCTCACGCCCAATGAGCATTTCTATATCAGCCCACGCCTTTCCTTGATCGGCGTCGAGCGCAAACAACTCTTGCCGGTATTTGTTCACACTCATGCGGTCGTCGAGCAGCGTCATGAAGTCGACGCTGCCAACGCGGTAGGCCGCAAACGCCGACGCAACCGTTGCCTCAGCTTGCGGCAGCACTGTGGTGAGATAGAGCGTCGTGAGCGAACGGGCGCGGATGAGGTTCGCATACGCCTCGCCGACCTTGCCGCGTGTCTCGGCGCGCATCGCCGCGAGATCTGCCTGGGCCATCTGTTTCATGGCGGCCGCTTCGTCGCGCATGCGAAATTGTCGGTCACGCGCAAAGACTGGAACTGAGGCGCCGAGCATGAGACTTCCCATGCGGTCCGTCCCCATGGCTCCTCCACGCTGCGCGTACTGCACGCCGACTTGGAGGTCCGGCCAAATCTCTTTGCGCGCCAACGACTCCGAAGCCTCTGAGCTGCGCACCTCGTCGATACCTGCGCGGATCATCGGTCGGTCACGATCCGCGAGCGAATCGAGCCAACGCCGTTCGGGAACCGTGTCGGGAAATTGCGGCAGCGCAGGCGCGCCGACGACGACATCGAGAGAGCGATCGAGCAACGCGTTCAGTCGAGCCACCATTGTTGCGCGCATGGCCTGCATGCGGAGCGTGTCCTCAGCCATCTTCGCGATCTCCACCTGTGCGCGAAGCACGTCCGTCTGATGACCACTGCCAACGCGGTACATCGATTCTGCTGTTTTCTCGATATCCTGAAGGAGACGCAAAGTTTCGCGCGCCACGTCGAGCCCGCGGTCTGTCGCGTAAAGGTCATAAAACGCCATTGCCGTCGCGCTTCGCACTTCCCACGTCACGTCGCGGGCGCGCTCATCGGTTGCCGATGCCTGCGCGCCGGCGACGCGCCCAGCAAGCGAGAGTTTGCCGCCGAGCGGCAGCATCTGCATGAGCTGAAGCTGCGTCATCCCAAGCGTCGGCATAGGCGTCAAACGGGGGATCATGTAGTTCATGAACCCGAGTTGGATCTGTGGATCTGGCGGGCGGCTTGAACCTGGAACGCGGGCTTGGGCCGCCTCGGCAAGCGAACGCGCGGCGAAGACCCGCGGACTTTCGCGTTGAACCTGGGTAAACAGATCGCCGAGCAGAACGCGGTCACCGACGCCCGTTTGCGCGCCGGCTGATGGCGTGCACCCGACGATGATCAATAGTCCGAAGAACCCGGCGATTCGCGCGCGCTGGGCGGCCTGAGGTGCGCGACAATACTGGCGTCGCCAATTGGTCCACATTGTTGATTGCCTCTCGAGGGAGCGATGAGCGGATGCTCATACGCGTCTGCAGTCGCGCGACTCATCACGTGCGGAGACGAACGCACCACGCGTGAGAGACTACGTTCGCGGAGGCGGAGACTCGGGCGCGAACGTCAGTTCAGTCTCGCCGAACGACACCTCGGGCAGGTCGGTGACGCCACTGATGCGTGCAACAGAAGCCGCGGACGAAACTGGAGCGGCGACCGGCGGCGTACACGAGGTCATCGATGCGCACGGCCTCGGATGCCCCGTAAGCGGGCACGAATCATTCCGTCCGTCGGCGAACCGACTGGGTCCCGCGGTAGCCACGTGCCCACGATGTGAGGCAGCAGAGGTCGCTCGGTGGCCGGCCGCGCGGTGCGCCGCCAACTCCGCAGCTTGTGTCGCGTGCGCGTCGTGGCCGGTAACCATCCCCCCTCCATCACGGCTCGCACAGAGCGATCCACCGCTCAGCAGCGAAAGCTGCAAGAGGAGGAGACTCGAAGCCGCTGCGGTGACGTGACGGAAAAGATGCATGACTACCAATACCAGTCGGCGTTGCCCAACGTACAAAGCCAGATTGATATTCGTAGTTTGCGGGTAAGACCGCGTGATGGCAGTCAGGCGCCTATGGGAAGATTTGTCGGAAGAGTCACCACGTGCGCACCTTCGTAGCAACGGCCGCGTTGGTGTACATCACCGGGTCCTTGTCAAGCGCTCAGCCCGCTGCAGTGGACGTTTCGGTTTTCGCATTTGGGATGACGAGAGCAATTGGCTTCTCACCATTCGGCAACCGCGTCGCATGCGCCAATGTTCAGCCATCCGCGCGATGCGATTTTACGACGTGACGCGGTTCTTCATATCGAGGAAGGGTTTCTCGATAAGCCGATAGCTGATCGCCGCCACGACCAGGGTGAGCGCCACGACCGACGAAACCCAAACCGTGTGAGCCGCGATACGAGCGAGTCCGCCGGCGTCACCGAAATTCATCAGCCGGGTGCGGAGCGCAACGCAGACGCCGATGAGCGGTAGATGATAGAGATAGCTTCCATAGCTGACGCGACCGATGCGGCGCAAGAACTTTGAATCGAGCCACCGACGTGGGCGCGGATCGTCGAGCAGCCACACGATCGCCGCGGCGAAGACGACTGCATTGAGACTGTATCCCGGGACGCTCATCGGCAGGCTCTGAAGATCGCTGCCGTAAACCGCGAGCAACGGAAGCGCCACAGCGAGCGCAATGAGCCCAATCGGCCGATACAGTTTCCGCAGCGCCCGCGTTCCAGACGCCGTGCGCGCCATCGCCGCGACGAAAGCGCCCGCCGCGAGCGAGTCCATGCGCATGGGAGTCAGGACATACGCGCCCAATCGATGAACGTGAGTGGCGACCCACCACGCGCGAAACCCCACGGCTGCGACGAAAGCGATCGCGCACGCTAGTGCCAAATGTCGTCGGGGTATGACGAGCACAATCGCCGGCCAAACAAGGTAGAACTGTTCTTCGATCGACAGGGACCAGAGATGTCCCGTCCAGAACCAATCGAGATTCGACGAACGCTCCTGCAGAATGTTGACCGTGTACGTCCAGTACCACGATTGATGCGCGTGCAGCTGGCCGTATTCTCCGCTCATTCCGTGCGCGAAAACCCATGAGCCGAATGGAATCCACACGAACAGGACGACGAGGAGCAGATAGTAGATCGGAAAGATTCTGAGCGCCCGTCGCAGATAGAAATTGCGGAAGTATCGGCCGTCGTCACGCGTGTCAATCAGGATGCCCGTGATGAGGAATCCGCTCAGCACGAAGAAGAGATCGACGCCGATCCACCCGTTGATCATGACGCGGTCGATTGCGTCGAACTGGGAGGTCGCGCTGGGAAAGACCAAGTGGCAAGCGACGACCGCGAGCATGGCGATGCCCCGGAGCGCATCGAGAGCCGGAATTCGCTCGCTACGGTCGTTGACGAGACACTTCGACAACTCGGCGGTGGGCATACGTCTCAAACACGATCTCTCCAGGGGTCAGTCACAAGCCTGGACAGCGTGTCGATGGCACAGAGCGGTTGGGCGTGCCTGACAATGGAAGTCCAAAGCAAAAGCCGACGCGGTTGCGCCGGCTTCTGATCCTCATTCGCGGATAGCTGGGCGCTCTTCTGACGCGCCATTGCGGAGTCGTTCTGCTTGTAACCATGCCCGAGGCGAGACTCGAACTCGCAAGCCCCTGAGGGCGGAGGATTTTGAGTCCTCTGCGTCTACCAATTCCACCACCCGGGCGGGTGTTACGAAGCCAAATCTAACGCGACACCCCGCGCCGCTCAACGCTCCGGCGGAATCGAGTCCGGTTTCACCGCGGGCGCCGCAAGATTCTGCTGCCGAAGCTGCACGATCCTCCGGTCCAGTTGCTCCTTCAATCCGAGATACTGCGCGCGCTGCAACGGGTTGAGAAAAGTCGAAAGCTCCTTCTGCTCCGCCTCGAGTAAATCCGCACGACTGCGCTGCGCCTGGGTGAGCTGGTCGAGATATCCGGCGATTTTCGTCTGGTCCTTGGACGCAACGGAATCGCCCATCGCCGCCCGAATTCCCTGGCGCGCATCGCGCTCGCTCTTCAGCAACTCACCGCGCTGACGTTCGTATCGCCCTTCTGTCTGATTCAACGTGCGCATCTGGTCGTTGTTGAGCCCCAACGCAACGCGATACCGGCGATTCATCGTCTGCCGAAGCAGCTTGATCGCGGCCTGCCGCTGCGCGGGATCCAACTGCTCCACCTGAGCACCGGCGCCGGCCTTTCGTCCCATCATGGGACGCGCTGGGGCAGCCAAGCGCTCACCGCGACCGCGAATTACCGGCCGGGCAATGCGACCGGTATCCTGCGCGCGAACAGGCTGCGCTCCACCAACCAACGCGACCAGCATCATCGCAAGTCGAACGGTCTTCACATGCCCTCCGGAGCAGACGGACCCGCCTTCGCGTCAAGCCGGATCGCGACCGGCTCCGGATCGGAAACCGGAACGGCCTGCATCTGATCGATGTCTCCGATCAACGCCTGAATCTGCTTCGCGCTCAGACCCGCTAGCCGAGCGCTCGAAACGGCGTCCGTCGTCTCGTTGGCCGACGCGACCGTTTCCGGCGCGGCCACCACCGACGTGGGTGACTCGACGGTCACCGGCGCGCTCTTCCCCGGTCGCACCGCACCCGGCGACGGTGCCGCTGCGACGACGCCGCTGTCCACCGGCTTCACGCCATGAGCGTTCTCTTTTGAGAGAAGTTTCATCGAGCTCGCGCCCGCGACGAGCAGCGTCACCGCAGCCGCAAGACGCCAGTCGACCTTCGGCATTCGCCGGATGGGAGTGCCGGCCGCGTGCGGCGCCTTCGGCAGCGCGTACACGATCTCGCTCAGGTTCACGCGCGGGGTGCCGGCGACGATCGCTCGCCGAACACCACGCAACACCTCGAGCTCTTCGCGACAGTCCTCGCACCCATCGACGTGCGCCATGATCTCGGCGCGTGACGCGGCGTCGAGCCGGTCGTGCAGCAAGTCTGGCAATCGGTCGCGGATTTCCGCGTTGGGACAATCAGTCATCGAGAAACTCCTTCACAGCGCGCATTGCGTTGTGGTAATGCACCCGGGCGGCGCCTTCCGTCGTTCCCACCGCTTCGGCGATCTCCTTGTACGACAATCCTTCCGCCACGCGAAGAGTGAATACTTGCTTTTGCGTCGGCGAGAGCCTTGCAACGGCGGCCTGCATGCGCTTCTGCGTTTCGTCCGCCACCACCGAGTCGAGCGCGTCGTACTCCGTGCTCGCGTCGCTCTCCTTCACTTCCGTCTTGTCTCGTCTGCGCTTTTCCGTCCTTCTACGGTCGAGCAACAACCGCCGCTGGATCGTGAACAGCCATGTTCGAAACGAGCTCTCTCCGCGAAACCCTTCAATCGAACTGAACGCTCGAACGAACGTGTCCTGCACTAACTCGTCGACTTCATTCCGCTCGCCGGAGCTTACCGCAAAGCGAGCAAGGGCCGGCGCGTGACGAGCGACCAACTCGGTCGCCGCGCGTTGGTCCCCGCCCTTCCACATCGCGATGAGTTCGGAATCCCGCCCATCGTCGCCCCCCCGCGCGGCATCACTCATTCGACCCACATGGTAGACGCCACCCGCATGCCGCCGTTAAGGTCAATTGGCACGCAAAGTTGAGTGTCCTCCGTGAGCGACAACTGGAGCCGAATGAGCCAAGAAATTAAGGTCGAACACGTAGCGCATAGAGGGGCAAAACGTGAGTTCCCGGAAAATACCCTTCCGGCCTTTCAACGGGCGTTCCAACTCGGCGCGAACGGCATCGAGCTCGACGTTCACGTTACCAGCGATGGGGTGGTTGTCGTTCACCATGATTCGACGCTTGGGCCCGCCGCAAGGGAACTCTCAGGCGTTCCAATTGTCGACATCCCCTGGAGGGACCTCAACCGGGTGCGCTTCGACAGCGACGTCGCGATACCGTCGCTCCAAGCGGTCCTCGCGGCCACCCCGGTTGGCGTGACGGTCTACGCGGAGATCAAAGGCAGCGGCATCGAAGAGCTGGTCGCCGCCGACATCGCTGCCTCAGATACCCGCTGCGCTGTGCACTCGTTCGACCACGATGCCATCGCGAGGTTCGCCGAAATAATGCCGCGGACTCGACGAGGAATTCTGTTCGATCGGCTCGACGGCGCCGACGTTCCCGCGGAGATGCGCCGCACCGGCGCGCTCGATGTGTGGCTCGATCACCGTCTCATCGACCGACGATTGCTCGACGCGGTGCACGGCGCGGCAGGTCGCGTCATCGCGTGGACCGTGAACGACCGAGCCACCGCCGAGCGCCTCGCGAGACTTGGCGTCGACGCGTTGTGTGGCGACGACGTGCGGCTGTTCGACGCGCTTTAGGGCGCAGCCGGCGTATCGGACGACGCATTTCCCGTGGGCGCCGTCGGCTTGTCTCGTTGGAGCAGGGACGTGTGCGTCTTTCCTGCTTCTGCAATGAGAGTTTCCAAACGACGCACTTCGGCCTCGGCCGCCGCGAGATTACTCATGTGCGAGGCAAGCTCCTCCGGCGGGAGATCGGCCTGTCCCGCGCTCTTGGCGCGATAGAGCGCGTACCCGAAACGCTGCGCGAAGCGGTCGACGGACTTTCGCGCGCGGAAGAGATCGAGCCGCAGTTTGCCTTCGTCGAAAGCCTGCTGCGCGGATTGTCCCGCACGGTCCAGTTCCTGTCGGAGTCGATCGAGAATGGGCATGTACGCTCCCGCTGATTAGCTGAATTTGGTCACGACTGGCAACACGCTACTACGCAACTACGTGGCCGGAACCGGTCCGGTGTCATGCGAGCGATTCCGAAGCAAGCGCTGCCGATTGCACTGTTCCACCCGCTAACCGCCAAGGAGCGCGGAGAGGGAGAAAACATCGTTGGGGATCGCAAAAAGGCCTCCCGATTTGGGAGGCCCTCGAGCTCAGAGGAACAATCATTCTGGTAAGGCGACCTGCGATCGTTACGCCGTCGGCGTCGCGGTCTCAGCGGGGCGCGGATAAACGCTGACCTTGTAACGGGTCTTGCTCTTGTGCTCGAACTTCACGACGCCGTCGATGAGCGCGTAGATGGTGTAGTCCGTGCCCAGGCCGACGTTGCTACCGGGATGCCAACGCGTGCCGCACTGGCGCACGATGATGTTTCCGGCAATGACGTTCTCGCCGCCGTATTTCTTGATGCCGCGGTACTTCGGGTTCGAATCGCGGCCGTTGCGTGATGAGCCTACGCCCTTTTTATGTGCCATAAGAGTCTCTGAAAGCTCTCGATCAACCGAGCGAGATGTCGTGGATGCGGACTTCGGTGAAGCCCTGACGATGTCCGCGCTTGCGCGCGTAATTCTTGCGGCGATTCTGCTTGAAGACGATGATCTTGTCGCCGCAGCCATGACGAACGATCTCGCCCGTAACCTTCGCGCCGGACAGCGAGGGAACGCCGGTCTTGACGTTGTTGCCGTCGTTGCCGAGGAGCACTTCGTTGAACTCGATCTTGCCGCCTTCTTCACCAACGAGCGACGGAATTTTGTATGTGCGGCCGGATTCGACACGGAACTGCTTGCCGCCGGTTTTGATGATCGCGTAGGGCATGGTAAGGCTCTGAATTATAGGGCGATGAGCCTATAAGGTTAAGTAGCAAGAGGAGTTGTGTCAACCGCTCCAAGCGATCATCTATACTCGGCCGAGCCTCTCATCGCCGATGTTCCTCCCTTCCGAGACGAGGGACATCACGTCAGAGACGCCCGCCCTCCCCTCCGAGACGCGCGACCTCCCCTGCCAGACGCGCGACCTCACGTTCGAGCCAAGACTTTCGACGTCGGCGACGAGTGGCCACAGCTTCGTGTCGCGAGCCCGGGTTTGACTACCGAGCGAGCCGGGCTTAGTGCCGAGCTCGCGGGTCCGGGTATCGCGGGAGTCGTTCGTCAAGACGAGATCACCGCGGCCTTTGACGCGATCGCGACTCCTCGAGACGCGGTCGTACCTCCGCTTGCAGACCAGGCAACTCTTCTTGCAGAAGTCGTCGATCCAAGTGCGGCCTTGGCGGCGCTTCGTAACGCGGGCGCCCGTCCGCGTTCAGACTGAGCAACTCTTCGCGCCGCGATCAAGGGTCCTGGCGACGACCGAGCGATACTCGCTTCTGACACCGCGACTCCCAGTGACGCGACAGCGACCCTCGTCCCGGACGCCACGCTTCCTCGTGACGCGGCAGCGACCCTCGTCCCGGACTCCACGCTTCCTCGTGACGCGACGGTACACCTCGACGGTGACATCACGAAGCCGCATGCGAACGGGGCTTCTCTCCGCCTTACGCCGGCGTTTACGATGTACGCCGGCGCTATGCGACGGCGTACTGCTGCGTGACGTCTCGGCCCGCCGACTTCACAACCAACTTGAACTCGTCGGGCTTAAGCAGCGGATCATCGCGCAACTCCACGCCGAAGCCAACTGCCTTCTCGAGCTTCTTAACCAAGTCCTTCTCGTTCTCGAGCACGTACATCGCGACTTCGGGGTGGATGCGAATGACCATCGCATCCTTCTTCCCTTCGAGCCCGGCCTTTCGCACCGACCGTTCAACGCGGCGCGCAATCGTCTCAGCCGTAAAGACGCGGCCCGTGCCTGCGCACGTCGGACACGCCTCCGTCATATTCTGAAGATGGCTCTGCCGAACCCGCTGCCGAGTCATCTCGATCAGGCCGAGGTCGCTCACCGCGAAAGCTTTCGTGCGCGCGCGATCGCGGCCGAGGTGCGTGCGAATTTCCTGAAGGACCTTGTCGCGGCTGGCCTTCGTCTCCATGTCGATGAAGTCGCAGACGATGATGCCGCCGAGGTCGCGCAACCGCGCCTGACGTGCGACTTCGCGTGCGGCCTCGATGTTCGTCTTGAGAATCGTCTTCTCTGGATCCTTCTTGCCCGTGTACCGGCCTGAGTTCACGTCGACCGACACGAGGGCTTCCGTCGGCTCGATGATCAGATAGCCGCCGGACGGCAAGTCGCAGCGGCGCTTGAACAAGTCACGCAGCTCCTGCTCGATCTTCGCCTGGTCGAACAACGGAATCACGTCTTCGTACAGCTTGATGCGGTCGACGAGCTCGGGCGCGATGCCCTTCAGGTATTCGAGGATCTCGTTGTAGACCTGCTTCGAATCCACCGTGACCGTTTCGACCTTGGTGCTGAACACATCGCGCATGAGGCCGCGCGTGAGGCTCGTCTCCCGATGAATCACCGCCGGTGCGCGCACGAACCGCGTCTTCTTCTTGATGCGTGTCCATTGGCCGATCAGCGTGGTGAGCTCGCGTTCGAGCGTCTCCTGGGTAACGTCCTCGCCGACGGTGCGCACGATCACGCCGCCGGAGTTCTTCGGCAGCACCGCTTCGACCTGCGAGCGCAAACGCTTTCGCGCCTCTCGGTCACCGATCTTGCGGCTCACGCCAACGCGCTCGGCGAAGGGCATGTAGACGAGGAAGCGGCCGGCCATGGAGACCTGCGCCGTTACGCGCGGGCCCTTCGTGGAAATGGGCTCTTTGGAGACCTGAACGATCAGATCCTGGCCGCGCTTGAGCACGTCCTGAATGGGCGGCGCCTTCGCGCTTCGTCGCTCATGACGTTTGCCGTGCTCGGACTCGTCGTCGTCGTCATCGTCGTCGTCTTCCCCCTCGGCTTCGTCTTCTGGGAAGACCAAATCCGACGCGTGCAGGAAGGCGCTCTTCTCCGTACCTATGTCGACGAACGCTGCCTGAATTCCTGGAAGAACGGCTTCAACCCGTCCCAGATAGATGTCGCCGACCATGCGGCGCGTCTCCGGACGGTCGACCAGAAGCTCAACGAGCTGGTCGTCCTCGA
>JBDTAE010000117.1:0-24006 GCA_039924785.1 Gemmatimonadaceae bacterium
GAGCGTTTTCGCAAACGCCCGAAACTCGCCGATCGACATCGTGTTGCCGTCGATCACGATGCGCCCGTCGCGCATGACGTCGATCGACACCGCGTCCTTGGCCTCCATCGGCTTGGCGTCGGCCTTCGGAAGATTGAGATCGATTCCGCCCTGCATCATCGGAGCGGTGATCATGAAAATCACGAGCAGCAGCAGCATCACGTCGATGAGACTCACGACGTTGATATCGGCGTTCATCGCGAATCGCTCACGACGGCGACGGCGCGCCATCTAGATCCGTCCCTCGCGCGCGAGCAGCGCGATGACCGAGGTGTTGAAGCTCTCCATCCGGCCGTCCAGACGATTCAGCCGGCTCGCGAAAATGTTGTACCCGAAGGTCGCCGGAATTGCGACGGTCAGCGCCGCCGCCGTTGCAATCAACGCTTCGGCCACGCCGGGCGCCACCGCCGAAAGATTCCCCGACCCCTTCGACGCGATGCCGAGAAAGGAGTCGATGACGCCGAGGACAGTTCCGAGAAGTCCAATGAGAGGACTGGCAGAGCCGATCGTGGCGAGCCAGGGAAGAAAGCGACCGATGCGATCGCGCTCGTCGGACGCCTCGGAGTCGAGAATGAGATGCAGGGTCTCGATCTGCGATCCGCTCAGCGTTGCCGCCGCCGCGGGTGCATCGCCGCGGTCGATCGCCGAGCGCTCGAAGATGTTCTGGTTCGCGACGCGTGCATCGGACACGAAATGCATCCCGCGCAAGAACAGCCTCGGTAGCGCGCTTGGCGTTGAACGACGGGCCAGCGCCCCCGCTTCCTCGAGGCGCGACGCCTTGTCGAACTCGCGTGAGAATTTCGTCGCGGACGCTGTCGCCGACGCGAGCGAGCGCCACACGCCGAACATAATGCCCCAACTGAGCAGGGAGAGCAGCGCGAGAATCACGAGCACGATCTGCGTGGCGGTCGTCGCATTGAGCACCAACTCGATTGGGCTCGACGGAACGGCGCCGCGCGACGCCTGGATTTGCAGTGGAAGGTCGAGAAAGAATGACACGCTTAGGCGGGTTCTGGTAAGCGGGCAACGCCCGCCGCGGACCATCGGAAAGTGTCTGCCAGTCCATCGGCCAAGGAAACTCGCGGATTCCACCCGAGCAACGAACGAGCCTTGTCGATCGCGAGCCACGAGTGCATCTGCTCCCCGGCACGCGCAGGAGCAAATTCGATCGGTGCGGTCGCGCCCGATGCCGTGAGCAGCGAATTCGCTACCTCCAACACCGTCGCAGCCTCGCCTGTTCCGATGTTGAACGCGCGATCGTTCACGGTGTTCGCGGTCGGAAGCGTTCCCGTTCCCACACGGTAGATTGCATCGGCGACGTCGGCGACATGGACGTAGTCTCGCGTCTGCGTTCCGTCGCCGAAAATCGTCAGCGGTTTTCCAGCGAGAATGCGTCCGCAGAAAATTGCGACGACACCCGCTTCGCCGTGGGGGTCCTGTCGCGGACCATAGACGTTTCCGAAGCGGACGCTCACCGTGTCGAACGCATGGATGCGCGCGTAGTAGGCGAGATAGTGCTCGACGGACAGTTTCGCGATCGCGTACGGCGAATCGGGTTCTTTCGGCGTCGTCTCGGAGTTCGGCGGTTTCGCGAGGTCGCCGTAGATCGCGCCGCCGGTCGATGAGAACACGACGCGCGTCGTTGGTCCGCGTCCGCTCGCGCGAAGGGCCTCGAGCAGGTTGAGCGTTCCCACGATGTTCACGCTGGCGTCGAAGGTCGGATCGGCAACACTTCGCCGAACGTCCATCTGCGCCGCGAGGTGAACGATGATGTCGAACCCGCCGTCGCGGACAAGTGCCGCTGCTTCGGGCGATCGAACGTCCAGAACGTGCAAATTTGCATCATCGGGGAGATTGGCGCGCTTGCCGCTCGACAGATCGTCGAGTCCATGCGCTTCCCACCCGTTGGCGGAAAATAGGTCGTAGACATGCGATCCGATGAAACCGGCTCCCCCCGTCACTAGCGCGCGCTTCGTCATTCGTCGGTCTCCGTCCCGGTCGGTGGCGCGCCCGGCGTCGCCGTGGATTGCATGCGGTTTTCCAGGTCGAACAGATACCGCGCCGTATCGACGACGCCGAGCCCGCGGCCGTTCGCAGCCGCCTGTCGCAGACGAACCGTGGGGGCGTGCAGGAATTTGTTCATGAGGGATTTAGAAAGTTCGTCGATTGCGGCGCGCTCCTCGGGGGCAAGGTGCTGCAAACGCCGAAGCGCGTGAGCCACTTCCCGCTCGCGAAGCGCCTCGGCGCTGGCCCGCATTTCGGTGACGACTGGAACGGCCGAAAGTCCCGCGACCCAGTCCCAATATTTCGCGACCTCGTCGCGCTGTCGGCGCTACGGCCGGGCGTGAGACCAATGATGTTCGCGCACACCGTCGGGATTGCGGCGAGAGGCGCCACGAGCAGCGTCAGGCTGGCATCGCGGGCCAGGAACTCGACGAGAAGCAGTGTGATCGCAAGCACCAGCCCAGCAAACGACAGCGAAGGTCCGAGTCCGCTGAGCGAAACCGCTCCGGCTTGGCGCGCAAATGCTACGAGCGCACTCAGGTGGGCAAGGACGCCAAACCTAAGAACGCTCATGACGCCGCGCACGGAGGCACGGACGGGTCGCGCGAACGGAACCGCCGCGAGCGCTGCGGCGGCCAAGTAGCACGAGATGGCGATGAACTGGGCGATTGCAATCATGGCGCTCGCCCAAATCTACTGAGGCGCGGCGGCTTAGGGCATCTTGGCGGCAACGCGAACCGAGGTTCCGTCGCTGACTTTTGGTTGATCGACATTGGTGACGATTGCCGTCGCACCGTACGGCGTCACACGAAGAATCTGCGCGCGCCCGATCGGAACTTCCGGAATGATCAGCGACCTTCCTTCCACCGGCTTCTGCCTCGGCTGAAAGAGTTCGATCTGATCGCCGGTGCGAACGCCGTCGCGCGATGCGATATCGACGATGACGTAGTTCTGCATGTTCGGCAGAACGGGCTCGTTGTTCATCCAGCGAATCTTGCCTGCTCGCCCGTTCATCACGGGTGACGGACGCCCGGCGACGACGCCGCCAGTCGTGTCGTACGGCACCAGGAACTGCCCCTGATTTACCGTGCCGAACATCTTCACGACGCGACCCGTCACGGCTTCTCCGTCGCGCGGCGATCGCGTGACTTCGACGACGCCGGTGGGAATCACGATCTGGCCAAAATCCTCGATCATCGGACCGAGCCGGTACGACAGGTACAGTTCGCGTTCAGGCGCGACAGCACCGACCGGCGGTGTGAAGAAGACTTTGTCGAACAGGTGCATGCGCGAGTGATCCGCGGACGCAATGCCTTCGAGTTCGCCGGCCTGCATGATGACGCCCGCGCCCTTCGGGCCGCCGCGCTGGTCGACCCACGGAGATGCGGCGTACTCACCCATGCGCACGAGCGACCGCGGTGCGTCCAATATGGTCTGTCGCGGCGGTGGCGGAGGGGCTGGTTCCGCGAACGCGGCCGGAATATTTGTCGGTGGACCAGGCATCGCTTCAGGCATTGCCGGCGCCGGCGGCGCAACGGCGATCACATGAGCCGTTCCGGCGGGAAGCTTCAAGATTTCACCGGGATAGATCCAATGCGGATCCTCGATGATATCCGTGTTATCTCGATAGATCTCAGGCCAGAGATAGGAATCGCCGAAATACAGTTTGGCGATGTCCCAGAGCGTGTCGCCGCGCTTCACCGTGTGCGTCGCCGGAAGCGAAGATTTCGCGTCCTGGGCGATGAGCATCTGCGGACAGGCGCCGATCACGAATGCGGCACAGGCCACCGCGCGGATGAGCGTCCCGCGCTGCTGGTTGCGGACATCCCGCACGACCATAACGTCAAACCTCAGGCGAGTTCGTTAAGTCCAGCTCCAACTCGGGCGGCCGAGATTGCCAGCCTCGCGACAAAGACGACCTAGGCGCGTCGAGGAAACCACGCGCAACAGGTTCGGAGGCAGAGGGTTGGGCGATTTGGGACGCGGAACGGGCTTTCGCGCGATTCCGCAACCGATGCTCAACCCTCAGCGACTCCGTGGTCAGAACGGGAGATCGTCGTCCTCGTCCGCCAACGCGCCCGGAAAATCTTCGAAGTCTTCGCCACCGGCCGGCGACTTTGCCTTGGCCGCTCCCGACGGCGCTGCCGCTCGCCGCGGGGCTTCGGACCCGTCGAAATCGCCGCCGCCTTTTCCGCCACCGAGCATGATGAGCTCGCGAACGTTGATCTCGGTCATGTACTTGGTCTGGCCGTCCTTGTCCTGCCACTGACGATACTCGATGCGACCTTCGACATAAATCTTGTCGCCCTTCTTCACGTACCGCTCGACGACGTCGGCCAGCGACGAGCCCTTGCTGTTCCACACGACGCAGCGGTGCCACTCGGTCTTTTCCTGCTTCGCGCCGGACGCGTCGTTCCAGTTGCGGCTGGTGGCGATCGAGAACGTCGCGACACGGTTTCCGTTCGCGATCGACTTCACTTCGGGGTCGCTGCCGAGATTTCCGATCAGCGTGACCTTGTTCAAGCTACGGCTCACAAATTCCTCCTGGCGAGAGTGTCGTTGGACATCGCCGGAAACGGTACACGGGACTTCAGCATTCTGTGCAATCGATCCATTTCACACCCAGCATTTCTATTGCAGCGACCGTTCGAAGATCGCTCAGAGATCGCTCACCAACGTCCGGCGGAGCATGATCGCGTCTTCGATCGGGCGTCTATAGTACCCCTTTCGTCGTCCGACTTCCTCGAACCCGCTCGAATCGTACAGCGCGCGGGCGCGCTCGTTCGATTCGCGCACCTCCAAGTATACCGCGCCGGCGGAGCGGCGACTTCCCTCGTTGAGCGCCGCATCGAGCAACGTTCGCCCAACACCATGTCCCCACGCCACGGGGCTGACCGCGATGTTCGAGATCTCTCCCTCGCCGGCGACGAACCACGCTACCACGTATCCGACCACGCGCTCGTTTGCCCGCGCACACACAAAGTAAAACAACGGATTCTCGATGGCATCGCGAAACGCGCGCGACGACCAGGGATCGGCGAACGCGACGTTCTCTATCGCCATGACACCTGGAAGATCGGTGACGCCAGCACTCCCGATCTCGACGTTCATCCCGCCGATAGTGGCCTCCCGTGCGCCTTCTCCCATTTCACCTGTGCCTCGGCGAGGCGACCGTACGATGGTTCCCAACTGTTGACATCGACCTGCGCGAGACCCGTCCCGCTCGACTCCAAGCGAGCGAGACCGCGGGCGAGCGGCAGTGCCTCTATTGCATGCGGCCGTAACGTTGGCGTCACGACGCGCGCCTCGTATTCCTCGGCGATGCGGTCAACGTCATCACCATGAACGAGCCGCGCGCGCTCGTGTTCGATGATCGTTCGCGCGGTATCGGGCTCGACGGAGTACAGACCAACGTAGAACTCGCCGCGCAGTGCATCCACAGCGACCAGATATCGACCGGCAGGCAGCGACGCACCCGCGATCATCAACGCCATGGACGGAACGGCGTAAAGCGGCTTGCCTCCCCCGCTCGCGATCCCTTTCGCGATCGCGCCGGCGATTCGAAGACTCGTAAAACTGCCCGGCCCTGCGCCGCACACGACGCGATCGACATCGCGAACCGCGACGCCGGATTTGTCGAGGACCGACGCGACCGCCGGCATCAACCGCTCGTGGTCCGCCCCCTTCATCGCGATGCTCTCTTCCGCGAGCACGGTTCCGTCGCGCAGGACAGCGACGTCGCCGACATATGTCGACGCGTCGAGGCACAGCGTGATCATAGGTCCTGGCCCCGCCCTGCGTAGAGCAGCCGACGGTCTGGCGCATCCGGCAAGTGTTGCAGACTGATCGGCACGTGATTGCGCGGAATGCGATCGCCCGCGCGCTCCGGCCACTCAATGAGCACGATGGCTTCCTCGGACAGCAGTTCGTCCCAGCCGAGGTTGGTGAGCTCGGTGGAGTCGCGAAGTCGGTAGAGGTCGAGATGGAACACCGGCGAACGCGTGCCTTGATAGCGGTGCACGAGCGCGAAGGTTGGACTCGTCACGTCTTCGGTGACGCCGTACCCGCGACAGATTGCTTTCACGAGCGTGGTTTTCCCTGCGCCGAGCTCACCGGTGATCGTCACGACCAGAGGCGCAAACGCGGCGCGACCGAAACGCTCGCCCCAGTCGATGAGCTCCGCTTCCGTTCGCGCGAGACTGCCGTGCCGCGCAAGCGATGGAATAATTGGTTCGTGCGTCACTCAGGTGCCGCCGCGTGAATTGCCGCCGCGTGAATTGGCGCCGCTCGATCGAGCCTTGGTCTTATCTCGCTTGGCGCGAAGCTCGAAAAGTTGGTCCCGAAGCTGCGCCGCGAGCTCGAAGTCCATAGCCGCCGCGGCTTCCCGCATCTGTTCTTCCAGCATCTTTTCGAGTGACTCCGTTTCCATGATCGCGTAGCCGCGCGCCGCCGGCTCGGCCACCTTTTTTTCCTCTTTTTCGGCTCGTGCATCCGCCACACGCGTCGAGAACCGTACTTCCGCAATGCTCTTGCTGACGGACGTCGGAATGACACCGTTGTCCTCGTTGTACTTCGTCTGAATCACCCGGCGGCGTGCGGTCTCTTCCATGCAGCGCTGCATCGAACCGGTGATCTTGTCCGCGTAGAAGATTGCGCGGCCGTGCACATGCCGCGCTGCGCGGCCGACAGTCTGAATGAGCGAACGATCGCTCCGCAGGAAGCCTTCCTGATCCGCATCGAGAATTGCGACCAGAGAAACCTCGGGCAAGTCGAGGCCTTCGCGCAACAAGTTGATGCCGACCAACACGTCGAACTCACCCAGCCGGAGACCGCGAATGATCTCCATGCGCTCGATGGCGTCGATGTCCGAATGCATGTACCGAACACGCACGCCAACCTGCTGGAGGTAGTCGGTGAGGTCTTCGGACATGCGCTTGGTCAACGTGGTCACGAGCACGCGCTCGCCGCGGCGTTCGCGAAGGCGGATCTCGTTGAGCAAATCGTCAACTTGCCCGCGCACGGAACGGACCTCGATTTCCGGATCGATGAGACCAGTGGGGCGAATGATCTGCTCCACGACGACGCCTTCGGACAATCGCAGCTCGAGATCGCCGGGCGTGGCCGACACGAATACCGCGCGCGGCGTGAGCGCAAGGAACTCATCGAACATCAACGGCCGATTGTCCAACGCGCTCGGCAGGCGGAATCCGTATTCGACGAGGGTGAGCTTTCGTGCGCGGTCGCCGTTGAACATGCCGCCGATCTGCGGCAGGCTCACGTGCGATTCGTCGACGACGACGAGAAAGTCTTCGGGGAAATAATCGAAGAGGCACGCGGGGCGCTCACCTGCCTCGCGACCCGCGAGATGCCGCGAATAGTTCTCGATGCCGGCGCACGTTCCGATCTCGAGCATCATCTCGATGTCGAAGTTCGTGCGCGACTCCAGCCGCTGCGCCTCGAGCAGCTTGCCCGTCGTTCGCAGCTCAGCGAGTCGATCGCTGAGCTCCAGGCGAATCAACTTGACCGCGCGTTCGAGCGACGGACGCTGCGTGACGAAGTGTTTCGCGGGATAGATCGCCGCCCGCTCCAGCAGCGCGATCGTCTCTCCCGTGAGGACATTGATCTTGCTGATGCGCTCGATCTCGTTGCCCCACATCTCGACCCGCACGCCCTGTTCCTCGTACGCGGGAAAAATCTCGACGGTGTCGCCGCGCACGCGAAAGGTGCCGCGCTCGAACGAGACGTCGTTGCGGCCGTACTGAATCCGGACCAGCGACCGCAGAATCTCATCGCGATCGATTTTCTGCCCGTTTGTGAGCGTCACCATCTGCTCGCGGTATGACACCGGATCGCCGAGGCCGTAGATTGCCGACACGGTGGCGACGATGACGACGTCCTCGCGTTCCATCAGGCTCGACGTAGCACGCAGACGGAGGCGATCGATGTCCTCGTTGATCGACGCGTCCTTCTCGATGTACGTGTCGGTCGTTGGGACGTACGCTTCGGGCTGGTAGTAGTCGTAGTACGAGATGAAATACTCGACCGCATTGTGAGGCAAGAAGCTCTTCAATTCGCCGTACAGCTGCGCCGCGAGTGTTTTGTTATGCGAAAGGACGAGCGTCGGCTTCGCGTGCTCCTTGATGACATTCGCCATCGTCATCGTTTTTCCGGAGCCGGTGACGCCAAGCAACGTTTGGAACCGGTCGCCGCGGGCGAGCCCGGCGGACAGTTCAGCGATGGCGCGCGGTTGGTCTCCTGCGGGCGCAAAGGGCGCTTGCAGATCGAAGGCGGCGGGCATTGCTGAATATAATAGCTGCGTCGGTTTTTGTTCGGGTCCACGGACGTCGGAGAATATACGAACGAGCGAGCGTGACGGTGGAGTCAGAGCGGTCCGAGACGCGGTGCGTGATTCACAAGTTCGGGGGCAGCAGTCTCGCCGATGCGGCCGGCTATCGACGAGCGGCGGCAATCGTCGCGGCCCGACCTGAACCGCGCCGCGCCGTCGTCGTGTCGGCAATGGGCGGCGTGACCGACGCCCTCGTTGCGAGTGTGGACCGCGCAGGTGCTCGCGACGCCGCATACCTCGAATTACTGGAACAGGTACGCCGGCGCCACGTCGAGACCATCTGCGAATTGCTGTCGCCGGGGTCCGCCGACCGACTGCGGGCGATGATCGAGCGAGACTTCGACGACATCAGCGACGTGCTCCACGCGACGATGCTGCTCCATCGTCCTTCGCGGGAGGTGGTCGACCTCGTCTCCGGTTTCGGGGAGGTCTGGTCCGCGCAGATCTTTGCGGCGCACCTCGTCGAGCTCGGCGCGGACGCGGCGTGGATGGATGCGCGTGATGTGTTGATCGTGGCATCGGCCCCGGCCGGTGTGGAGATCGAATGGGACAGTTCGCAGCGGCACGTCGACGAGTGGGGCAGAACGCGCGGCCGGCCGGCCAACCTCGTGATCACCGGGTTCGTGGCGTCGACGGCTGACGGCGTCGCGACGACGCTCGGGCGGAATGGCAGCGACTTTAGCGCGTCGATCTTTGCCGCGCTGCTCAGTGCGGAGGAAATCCACATCTGGACGGACGTCGACGGTGTGATGAGCGCCGATCCGCGTCTGGTGCCCGAGGCCGTGACGCTCGACGCACTCTCATACGATGAGGCGATGGAACTGGCGTACTTCGGCGCGAAGGTGATCCACCCGAGCACGATGGCGCCGGCGGTCGAGCGCGGGCTTTCGATCTTCATCCGCAACTCCTTTCGCCCCGGGCTGGCGGGCACACGCATCGCGGCGAACGTCGCGTCGGCGTTCGAGGTCAAAGGTCTCGCGACCATCGAGCACATCGCGCTGCTCAACCTCGAGGGCACTGGCCTGATCGGCGTGCCTGGCACCGCGCAACGGCTCTTCGGCGCGTTGCGCGACGACGGAATCTCGGTCGTGCTCATTTCGCAGGGCAGCTCCGAACATTCGATTTGTTTCGCCGTCCCGGGGGACGCCGCGGAGCGTGCCGCGGCGGCCGTCGAGCGAGCGTTCTTCGCGGAACGGCACCTGAACCAGGTGCATGCGGTTGGCGTCGCGAGGGACTGCAGCATTCTCGCCGTCGTCGGTGACGGCATGGCCGGACGGCCCGGCGTGGCCGCGAAATTTCTCAGCGCGCTGGGAAAAGCGGGCGTCAATATTCGCGCGATCGCGCAGGGATCGTCTGAGCGCAACATCTCCGTGGTCGTCGGCGCGGCGGACACGCAGCGCGCGCTGCGCGCGGCTCACTCGACGTTCTATCTCTCTCATCAAACATTGTCGATCGGCCTCGTGGGCGCGGGCAACGTCGGCGCGGCCCTGCTGGCGCAACTCGCGCGCGAGACGTCGCGACTGAAGCGCGATTTCGATGTGGACCTTCGCGTGCGTGCCATCGCGACGTCGAACCGCATGCTGCTCACGGACCAGCCGGCGGACCTGTCGACGTGGCGCGACGCGATGGCGTCTGATGGGGTGCCACTCGACCTGCCGCGACTGGTGTCGCACGTGCATGCCGATCACCTGCCTCACGCCGTGCTGGTGGATTGCACCGCGAGCGACGCGGTCGCGGGGATGTACGCCGCGTGGCTGGATCGCGGCATTCACGTGGTCACGCCGAACAAACGCGCGAACACACGTCCATTCGAATACTATCGTCGGCTCCGCGGCGCCAATCGCGCCGTGGGCGCTCACTACCTCTATGAGACAACGGTCGGCGCGGCGCTGCCGATCATTCAAACACTGCGCGATCTGGTGCAAACCGGCGACGAGGTGCTCGAGGTCGAGGGCATCCTGTCGGGTACGCTGTCATACTTGTTCAATCGGTTCGACGGAACGACGCCGTTCTCGGAACTCGTCGTGCATGCGCGCGACCTCGGCTACACGGAGCCCGACCCGCGGGATGATCTGTCCGGAACCGACGTCGCGCGAAAGGTGGTCATTCTCGCCCGCGAGATGGGAATGCCCCTCGAGATCGGAGACGTGGCGGTGACGAGCCTCGTCCCCGAAGCCCTGCAACGTGGATCGACCGCGGAGTTTCTCGCTGCCCTTCCACGGCACGACGCGGAGATTGAAGCCTTACGCGTGCGGGCGGACACGGAGGGAGGTGTGCTGCGCTTCGTCGGGCGCGTCGGGCGCGACGGCAAAGCCAACGTTGCGCTGCGAACGTATCCCCGGACCCACCCATTCGCCCGAATTCAGCTGACCGATAACATCGTCTTGTTCCGAACGAGCCGGTACAGCGACAATCCGCTGGTCGTGCAAGGTCCCGGCGCGGGTCGCGAAGTGACGGCGGCCGGCGTGTTCGCGGACGTGCTGCGACTCGCCGCCTACCTGGGAGCGCCGCTGTAACGAGTCGGTCGGTCCGCGTCGAATTGGTACTCATCACTATATGCCACGAATGGAAGAACCAGCTGCAAACCAATCGTCCGCTTCACTCATGAACCCGTCCGGTAGTCCGGCCTCGCGCTCGTCGCGGAAGGCCGCGATCGGTTGGGGTCTGGGATTCGGATTTCTCTGCCTGATGATGGTCGTCATCGGCCTGGAGAGCGCGCTCCATTTCATTGGGCCGGCGATCGACGGGCCATTCCAACTCTACAATTCGCTGCGACGCATTTGGGCCGGCCAAACACCCGGCGTCGATTTTCAGTTTTTTCACGGACTCGGCATTCCGTATCTGCATTACCTGCCGTTTCGGTTGCTCGGCGGGACGTTCTTTGCGTCGGAGATCGTGCGCGAATTGACGTCCGCGCTGCTCTTCCCGATCGTCGTCATAGTCGTGCTGCGGTTCTTCATTCGCGATTGGACGCGAACGATGGCGTGGGCGGCGATCGCGATGACGGTTTCGATCGGACTTCGGCTGACGTCCATGCTCGTCGCGATCAACAGCCTGCTCGGCGTTCGCGCGACGATTCCCACACTGATTCCGGTAGCGCTCTGCCTGCGCACCAAGCCATGGATTCGCACGACGATCACGGGGGTGATGCTCGGCCTGTCGCTGCTGATGGGCACGGAGCAGGGCCTCGCCGTCGCATTGGCGATCATCCTGGCTCTCGTCGTGTACGTGTGGCGTTCGCCGAAGGAGGCGCGCGTCGCGCTGGTCGGCGAAGGCAGTGTGATCCTCGCGCTCGGCGCAGCCGTGCTAGTCGCCCTGTTGGTGACGCTCGGCGGCGTCGCCGGCATGCGTGGGGCGTTGAATTACAACTTCAGGCTCGTGCCGATGGACCAGTACTGGTACTTCGGCGCGCCGCCGAATCTGTTTCTCTCGAGCTGGGGCGCAATCCCCGGTATGATGGCGAAGCTGCTGAAGATCCCGCTCTCGCTGCTCGCGGGGCTCGGCTTCGTCGTGTTCACACTTCACTCATTGTGGCGAGACGCGGCCAAGCCGAATGGGCGCGAGCGGTTTGCGTTCGCCGTGCTGGCGCTGTACGGCATGATCTCGTGTGCGTCGCTGCTGGGGACGTATGCCAACGCATACATCCAACCGCTCCTGCGCTGCGACATTCTCCTCGGCGCCATTCTGCTCGACCGTTGGATCCCGGCGTACGATGCAAAGCGGGGGCGGCGAGCGATGCTCGGGGTGAGCGGCTCGATCGTCATTACCAGCGCGCTCGCGATTATGATGATGCTGACAATCGTCACGCGAACCGTCAATACGATCGTGGCGACCTTCCCGCATTTCTTCATGGCGCATATCGTCCACCACGAGGGTCCGGTGTATTCCGGGATTTGGCCGGAGACGATCATCGGGGGCCAGGCCATTCTCGACGCCCATCGCGACAAGGACGGGAAGCCGCCCGTCCTATGGTCCACGTACTCCGGTTTGCTCGAAGCACGCAATGGCATTTTCAATCCGTCGACCGATTACATCATCCACGCGCTCGGCCCGGAAGCACGTGACAAATATCTCGCGGATTTCAAACGTATCCGGCCTCAGCTCGTTCAGACGGTCAGCCCGCTGTATACGCAGTATGAAGCATGGATCGAGGAGACGAGTTGGGACTTTTACGCCGAGCTGCTACAGCACTACGACCTCATCGGCGGCACGCCGTGGTCGTACTTCTGGGCGCGACGCGACAGCGCGATTGCGGCGCCTCGCCTTGTGTGGTCGGCAAAGATCGTGAAGGGCGCGGACGGAATTCAGCTTCCCGAAGTGCCGGCGTTTGGTTCCGACTCGGCCCTCGTCCTGTACCAGGTGGAAATCGACTACCGCACACGCAACCCTCTGCACTCGTTGCCGATCGTCGGATCGTCGCCGCGGTATCTCATTCGCGCTGTGAACGCCATTCAGCACGACCCCGTCACGCTCAACCCATACGTCACGACGACGCGTTTTCCGTTGATCGCGACGACCGGTTCGAAGCCGGTGCTGCAATGGGCTGTGTACTCGTTGCTTCCGGGTGCGACGATGGAAGTGACGGCAATTCGCCTCTCACTCGTCCGCACAACGGCCCTGAGCGCGCGCTGGCTGTTCGACCTCGCGGCGCAGCAGCAAGGCAACCTCAATCAATGACGATGTTAGCATAGTAGAACTTGAACGTGCGCCGGCGCGACGCTTGCTCCGTTGCGAATCGAGATGCCAATCGCGTTCGACCGCGCGAATGACGGGACGCCTGTCCTACTGCTCCGCGGTCAAACGTTCCCGGCGCGCCACATCGCTGATGCCCTTCACGCGGCGGGTCGCGCGAATAATCTTCTCGAGATGGGACAGATTCTCGACCTCGACGAGAATCGAGCCAAAGGTGCGGCCGTCGGCACTCTTGAGATCCATGCTCTTGATGTCGGTGCCCGTCGAGCTCACAGCGGCGGCGATGTCGGCATACAACCCTCGACGATCCGACCCCTCGATCGCGAGCCTCACGACGAAACGCTCACCCTGCGCCTCCTGCCAGTCGATCTCGAGACGGCGCTCAGGCTCGTGCGCGAGCAACAGAAGATTCGGGCAATCGCCGCGGTGAATGCTCACCCCGCGGCCGCGCGTCACGTATCCGACGACCGGATCGCCGGTCACCGGCTGACAACACTGCGCGTAGCGAACCATCAATCCGTCGACACCCTGAATGCGAACGCCTTTCGACGGGCGCGTCACCCGATCGACGAAGCGCTCGAACACGCTCGGCTTCGTTGCTTCGCTTTCGACGGCGTCCGGATAGATGTGCTTGAGGGCGAGCGACACGTTCACGTCGCCCTGGCCGATGGAGGCGAGCAAGTGCGTTGCATCGGTCAGGCTCAGCGCCTTGGCGGCCGCGTCGAATTGCGCGTCGGTCGCCTTGGCCAAACGACGACGCCTGATTTCGCGATCGAGCATTTCCTGCCCGAGCTTCTCTGCCGACGCCTGCGCCTCGCGCTTGAGCACCTGGCGGATTTTGTGGCGCGCGCGACCCGTGCGAACGTGGGCGAGCCAATCCCGAGTCGGCTTCGCGGTGTTCGACGTGATGATCTCGACCTTCTCCGAGTTGCGCAGCGCGCGCGACAACGGCGCAATGCGGCCGTTCACGCGGGCGCCGGCGCAATGCAGGCCGACTTCCGTGTGCACCGCGAACGCAAAGTCGAGCGGCGTGGCGCCCTTCGGCAATTGAATGACGTCGCCCGTCGGGGTGAAGACGAAGATTTCGTCCTGATACAAGTCGAGTTTCAAGAACTCTAAAAATTCGTCCGGCGTCTTCGCGTCCATCTGCAGCTCGAGCACCTGCCTGAACCACATGAGATGCCGGTCGAGCTCATCGCTTTTCGTGTCTTCCTTGTACCGCCAATGCGCGGCGATGCCGAAGTCCGCGGTGCGATGCATCTCGCGCGTGCGAATCTGCACCTCGTACAGCTGACCGCCCGGGCCGAACACCGTCGTGTGCAGCGACTGGTAGCCGTTCGATTTCGGCGACGCGATGTAGTCCTTGATCCGCTCCTGCACCGGCGTCCACCCGGCGTGAATGATGCCGAGCGCGTGGTAGCAATCGGGAACGGACGGCACGATGACGCGAATGGCAAGCAGGTCGTAGATGTCCTCGTACGGCCGCTCGCGCTGCTTCATCTTCTTGTAAATCGACCACAGGTGCTTCGGACGACCGGTGACGTCGACATTCGGAATGCCGGCCTGCGTCAACCGCTCGCGCAGCGGATCCGCCAACTGCCGAATCAGCGCCTCACGCTCCGCGCGCTTCTGCGAGACCTGCTTCGCGAGCGATCTATACTCCTCGACTTCGAGATGTTTGAACGAGAGGTCTTCGAGCTCCCACCGCAGCTTCGCCATACCGAAGCGATGCGCGAGCGGCGCATACAGGTCCCGCGTCTCCTGGGCGATGCGCGTGCGTTTCTCGTCCGGCAGCCACTCGAGCGTCCGCATGTTGTGCAGACGGTCGGCGAGCTTGACGATGATGACGCGAGCGTCCTTGGCGATGGACAAAAGCAGCTTGCGGTAGCTCTCGACCTGTCGCTCCTGCGACGATCCGCCCGACGGTAGCTTGGCGATCTTGGTGAGGCCGTCCACGATCGCCGCGATCTCCTTCCCGAACTCCGCCTCGACATTCGCGAGCGTCAGCTTCGTGTCTTCGATGACGTCGTGGAGGAGCCCGCTCGCCACCGTGATCGAGTCCATCTGCAACCCTGCGAGAATCTTGGCGACCTCGACGGAGTGCGTGATGTACGCTTCGCCAGAGTTCCGGCGCTGGCCCCTGTGCGCGAGCTCGCTGAACGCATATGCGCGCAGCAACACGTCGCGGTCAAGCTTCTCGTGGAGCGGAAGCTCGTCCTCGTTCCAGCCAGGAATCAATTCGCGCGACGCCGTCGCGGTCACGGGGGCGTCTCAGAGGGAAGACGTGGGGCCATAACTCATAATACGGGGGGAACACAACCGCGCGAAGGGCTCTCACAAGAGTCCAGCCTCGGCAAAACTCATGTACCGGCCACGTCCGATGATGACGTGATCGAACACCGGGATATCAAGCAAACGGCCGGCTGCGACGAGCTGCGCCGTCGCTTCGCGGTCGTCGAGCGACGGTGCCGGATCGCCGCTCGGATGGTTATGCATCAAAATCACCGCCGCGGCCCGCTCGGCGATTGCTTCTCGAAACACCTCTCTAGGGTGGACGAGCGCCGAGTTGAGAAGGCCACGAGAAACCATAATGTCGCGCTCGAAGCGGTGCTGCGCGTCGAGCACCAGCACGTGGAATTCCTCGACCGGCAAATCCTCCATGCGCGAGGCGAAATGCTGTACGACGTCGCGGGGTGACTGGAGCGGAAAGCCGTCCTCCCGGCCCTCGGACGCCATTCGTCGCCCGAGCTCGAGAGACGCGTGAATCGACGCGGCACGTGCGAGTCCCACCCCCGGCACGGTAGTCAGCGCCGCCACGGGTTGGCGAGCAATCCATCGCAGCGCGCCGCCCGCCTCGGCGAGCACGGCCTGCGCGACCTGCAGGGTGGTCTGCCCGGCAACGCCGGCCCCAAGGAGAATCGCGAGCAGCTCGGCGCTACTGAGTGCGGACGCGCCGAGGTCGACGAGGCGTTCGCGGGGACGTTCGGAGCGAGGGAGCTCCCGAACTGACGGTGGTTTGGGTCTGGTTGGCGCAGTCATAGGTCGGGTCGGATGTGTTCCGAATCCTGTGCGCGCGCTCGCCACAATGCGTCACCAAAACACCGCGACCAGCATCAAGAAACGGCAAACGCCAGCGATTTTGGAGTCGCCGGCGTTCCGTCGAAGTTTGCCCCGCGCGAACCGCCTACATGTTCGCGCCGTGACACTTCTTGAACTTCTTCCCTGAGCCGCAGGGACACGCATCGTTGCGTCCGACGGACGACCAATCGATCGGCACTGCCGGCCCGTCGTTATTGATCGACCGCAGGCGTCCGGCACCGACGATCGTCGGATCCTTTCGCGCGGTGACCGGCTTGGACGCCGGCTGCTCGGCGGGACCGATGTCGACGACCGCACCCGTTCCAGTCCCAGGCTGTTCCGCTTCCTCGGCAGGAATGTCCTCGAGAATCCCCATCGCATTAAAGCGCTTCGTGGGTTTTTCGGGGCGAGCGACCTGCTGCGGTTGTGGCGGCGGAGGCGCTTCCTCGACGACGAGTTGGACCTTGAGGAAACGCTCAGTGAACGTGTTGTAGATGTCGTTCATGAGGTCCACGAACATCGTGTACGCTTCCTCCTTGTACTCGACGAGCGGGTCCTTCTGTCCCCACGACCGATAGTGAATCGCGTTGCGCAGCTGGTCGAGATCGTAGAGGTGATCCTTCCACTTCTCGTCCAGCACGTTGAGCATCACGAGCGACAGCAGCCGCGGGCCATAGGCGTTGCCCGCCTCGTCGCGGAATGTGTCGAGGCTCTCGAGCTTGGCCCAGAACGCCTTCTTCGCCGCCACGGCCGCCGCGGATTGGGCGGACGGTTCGTCGGTGGGGCGGTGATCAGGATTCTCATATTCAGGGACCTGCACGAAGTAGTGCATGAGCAGGTCCTGACGCAGCAGATCGAAATCCCAGTGCGCCGCATCCTCGTACTCGGCGAGCGCCGTCTCGACGCGATGGAAGATCGCCTTGTCGATCATCTTCAGCGCTTCGCCCTTGAGCTCCTCCCCGCCATCGAGCGCGAAGCTGCGCAAGGAATAGATCACCTCGCGCTGCTGGTTCATCACGTCGTCGTAGTCCAGCAGGCGCTTACGAGCCTGGAAGTTCTGCAGCTCGACTCGCTTCTGCGCGCCTTCGATCGAGCGCGTGATGAGCGAGTGGCTGAGGACCTCGCCCTCCTGCGCGCCCATCTTGTCCATCAACGACGCAATGCGTTCAGAGCCGAAGAGACGCATGAGGTCATCTTCGAGCGACAGGAAGAATTGCGACGCGCCCGGATCGCCTTGACGACCGGACCGACCGCGCAACTGGCGATCGATTCGCCGGGATTCGTGCCGCTCGGAGCCAATGATGTGAAGACCGCCGATCTCCATCACGTTGATCTCTTTGCCGTCGGGATCCTTCACCTTCGACGGTTTCGGATCGGTGACGTTGACGCCGAGTTTGATGTCGGTTCCGCGGCCGGCCATGTTCGTGGCGATCGTGACCGCTCCCGGCTGGCCGGCGCCCGCGACGATTTCCGCCTCACGCTGGTGATACTTGGCGTTGAGGACGTTGTGCTGAATTCCTCCGCGGCTGAACATTTTCGACAGCGTTTCCGACGCTTCGACGCTTGTCGTTCCGATGAGCACCGGAAAACCCAGCCCGTGCAATCGCTGCGTCTCTTCGACGATGGCGTTGTATTTCTCGCGACGCGTCTTGTACACGAGGTCGTGACGGTCTTCGCGAACCATGGGACGGTTCGTCGGGATGACGGCGACCTCGAGTTTATAGATCTGAAAAAACTCGGTCTCTTCCGTTTCGGCCGTGCCGGTCATGCCGGCCAGCTTGTCGTACATGCGGAAGTAGTTCTGAATCGTGATCGTGGCCATCGTCTGCGTCTCGCCCTTTACGACGACGCCTTCCTTGGCTTCGACCGCTTGGTGCAAGCCTTCGGACCACCGGCGTCCCGGCATGGTGCGCCCGGTGAACTCGTCGACGATCAGCACTTCGCCTTCCTGCACGACGTAATTCACGTCGCGCTCGTACAGCGCGTGCGCGCGGAGCAACTGGTGAACGATGTTCAGCCGCTCGGCCTTCGACGCATACTCGATTTCGACCTGGCGACGCGCCGCGATCCGCTCTTCCGGGCTGATCGACTGGTCGTGATCGATGCGATGCACTTCCTGCGAAATGTCGGGCAGCACGAACGCGTCGTGCTGGTTGGGCGACATGAATTCGACGCCCTGATCCGTGAGGTGAACCGAGTGGCCCTTCTCGTCGAGGACGAACAGCAAGTTGTCTTCGATGTCGCGGTAGGTCTGCTTGGCCGCGGGCAGCCGGCGATCGGAGATGTGCTCGAGCTCCATCTTCTGGACGAGCTGCTTGTTGCCCTGCTCCTGGAGCACCTTCATCAAGCGTCGCGACTTCGGATTACCGAGTTGCGCCTTGTAGAGCAACAGCGCCGCGGACTGTGTATCACCCTTTTCGAGGTCGCGCTCCGCCTCGCCGACGAGGGCGTTCACGAGCTCCGTCTGCCGGCGAACGACGCGCGCGACTGCGGCGTTGTGCTCGAAGTAGATGCCGTCGTTCTCGTTTCCAACCGGGCCGGAGATGATGAGCGGCGTACGCGCTTCATCGACGAGCACGGAGTCAACTTCGTCGACGATGGCGTAGGCATGCGGGCGCTGCACGCGTTGGTCAAGCGAGTTGACCATGTTGTCGCGCAGGTAGTCGAAGCCGAACTCGTTGTTGGTTCCGTACGTGATGTCGGCCCAATACGCCGCGCGGCGTTCCGGCGTTCCCGGCTCGGTGTCGTCGAGACACCCAACGGTGAGACCGAGGTACGTGTAGAGATGGCCCATCCACTGTGCGTCGCGTCGAGCCAGGTATGGGTTCACCGTGACGAGGTGAGCCCCCTTTCCGGCGAGCGCATTGAGATAGAGGGGCAGCGTGGCGACCAGCGTCTTTCCTTCGCCGGTCGCCATTTCAGCGATTTTGCCGAGGTGCAGTTGGATGCCGCCCATGAGCTGGACGTCGTAGTGCACCATGTCCCACGTGAGGTCACGGCCGGTCACGTCGACCGTCGTTCCGGAGAGGCGGCGCGCCGCCTCGCGAGCGGTTGCGAACGCCTCGGGGAGGATCTCATCGAGAGCATCGGCGATGGCCTCACGCAGGTCCCCCTCGGCGCCACCGCGTCCGTCCGCCCCGCTCAGATCGTTGTCGATCTTATCGCGTTCGGTCGGGTCGACCGCTGATCGCTTGGCTTCGCGCAACTCGTTGGCCTTCTTTTCGAGGTCGCTGGTGCGCTCCCGAATGATCTCACGCAGTTTCGCCGTTTGGCCGCGCAACTCTTCGTCCGACACGCGTTTGAGCCGAGCGTATTGCTCGTTGATCTCATCGACGATCGGCTGGATTTTCTTTCGCTCGCGTTCGTGCCTGGAACCAAGCACGGCGCTGATGACACGCTTTAGCATGCGATCCTCTATCGGTACAGCCGGGCCGACGCGATGTACGCTTCGACAGAATCCGGCACGAACCCACGTATTGATTTCCCCTCGCGGACCCGGCGGCGGATCTCCGTGGAGGAGATATCGATCCGACGCCCTTCCACTACCACCGGAGACCCAGGAATCGTTCCGAGATCCGGCGGTTCTTCGCCGCGCGTGAGCACCGCCAACGTCGCCAGTTCGACGATTCTGCGCGGTTCCCGCCACTTGGCAAACGTCGCAATGACGTCCGCACCAACCAACCAGAACAGCGTCGATCCAGGCAATTCGCCCGCCAAAACCGACAATGTATCAACCGTGTAAGATAACCCGCCCCTCTCGATTTCCATGGCGTTCGCGTTGAATCGGGCGTCCCCGTCGACCAGGCATTTAACCATGGCCAATCGGTCGGCGGCCGACGCAGTGTCCCGCGTCACCTTTAGCGGCTGAGTAGCGGCCGGGATGAAAAGGACGCGGTCAAGCCGCAGCGCGTCGTAGGCGTCGCCGGCACCGAGCAGATGCCCGTTGTGCGGAGGGTCGAACGTACCCCCGAGAATCCCGATCCGCACGGATCAGGAAACCGGCGGCTTTGTTGGCGGGGGCGTGGAGTCGGGCTTTGCCGCTGTAGGAAGTGCGACGCCGCGGCAGGCCTCGACGGTTTCCTTGTCGCTTGCATACCGCTGGAGCATTTGGCCGCAGAGATCGGACGCGTCTTCCCGATAGCGAATCGCCTTGAACGCCTCGACCATTCGAATGCCCGCCAGACGAGCTGTAGGCGTGTTCGGGTACTTCGCAAGGACGTCTTTGAAGTAGATGATGCCCGGGTCGTAACCCTTTCGACGGAAGTAGTACATCCCGGCGTCGTAGTCCTTGATCGCGAACCAATCCTCGAGACCTTCGATCTCTTTTTGGGCCTGCGGAATGAGCGGCGATGTGGGATAGAGTCCGATCAGCGTGTTGTACGACGCAAGCGCGGTCTGGCCATACGTCGGATCGAGCTGAGGTTTTCGCCACAGACGACGATATGACCGCGCGGCTTCGAGCGCGGCGTCGTCTGCCAGCGAATCTTCAGGGAACGACTCGACGAGGCGGCTATAGCTTTGCGCGGCAAGCAAATGCTCGTCGAGATGCTCATGCGCCGAGGCGAGATACCAGTACGACCGCGGGAGAAGCGTGTCGCGCGCAGCCAGGTCGGTCGTGAGCTTCTCGAAGCCCGAGACCGCATTGTCCCAGTGGTTCTTTTTGTATTCGGTGAGCGAGGCAGAATACAACGACTCGTTGGTCGTCAGATTCTTGAGCTCGAATTCCGGCCGGCACGCGGCGGCGGCAGTCAGTGCCAGCGCCGCGGCGAGTCTCCAGGATAGACGGTGCATATCGGGGCTAATACCCGGACCAGTGGCTTCGGTTCATAATCAGCCGGGAAAGATAACTAGCAGGGCCCGCCAAATCGCCTTCAATCTCGTCTTTTCCAACTTTGCGGACGCCGGAGCCGGATCCCGGTCCCCCGGCGCGAATCTCCTTGTAGAATGCTACCCATGATGACGCGAACCGTGCTGGTGACCGGCGGAGCCGGCCATGTGGGATCGCACCTGATCGAGCTGCTGGTGGGCGAACCCGACCTTCGGGTGATCTCGCTCGATAACTACTCCACCGGGAAGGAATCCAACCATATCCAGGGCGCCGAATACCGGCGCGGATCGACCAACGACATCGAGCGCCTCGTTCCCGAATCGCCGGACCTCGTATTTCACCTCGGCGAATACGCGCGGATCGCAACGAGCTTCGACGACGTAGCAACCGTGTACGATTTCAACATCGCCGGCACGTTTGCCGTGGCCGAGTTCTGCCGTCGCCGCTCGGTCGGCAAACTCGTGTATGCGGCATCGAGCACCAAGTTCGCGATCGAAGGCGACGGCCGGCATCAGAATCCCTACTCGTTCAGCAAAGCGACGAACGTCGATCTCATCAACGACTACGGTCGCTGGTTCGGACTTCCCTACGCAATTTGCTATTTCTATAACGCCTTCGGCGGACGTGAGACCGGCGACGGCAAATACGCGACACTGATCGCAAAATTCGAGAACTCATATCGCCGAGGCGAGCCGTTGCCGGTCGTGGCGCCGGGGACGCAGCGGCGCGCCTTCACATACGTCGGTGACTTGGCCCGAGGCATCAAGCTCGCCGGCGACAGCGGATCCGGAGACGGATACGCGCTTCGCGCCGATCGCACGTATAGCGTCTCGGAAATCGCGGAGGCGTTCGGCGGCCCGGTGCAGTTGATCGAGGGGTATCCGGGTCGAGAAGACGTCGGCGACGATCCAACCCGCGCGCGCGACGAACTCGGCTGGGCGCCGACGCTCGACGTGATCGAATACATTCGCGATTTCAAATCGCGGATCCCGCGCGGCTAACGCAATCGGTGCAATTGCTGCATCGCGAGCGAACGCAACCTAAACGACGGCCGGTCGGCCGATCGAGTGGTAGGTAAAGCCGAACTCCGCCATGCGCGACAGCGCGTAGAGATTGCGCCCGTCGACGATCACCGGTCGTTTCAACGCAGCCTTGATGCGCGCGAAGTCGGGATGGCGATACTCGTTCCAATCCGTCACGACGACCAGCGCGTCCGCATCGACGAGCGCATCGTAGCTCGTCGCGGCAAAGGCGACCGTGGCGCCGAGTCGACGGCGGGCCTCGTCCATCGCGACGGGATCGTGGGCAACGACGCTCGCTCCGGCGGCAAGCAACGCGCCGATCAACGCGAGCGATGGGCTCTCTCGCATGTCATCGGTGTTCGGCTTGAATGCCAGGCCCCACACCGCGATTCGTTTTCCTGAAATCTCACCAAGCGCCGCGCGCAGCTTCTCGACGAGGCGATGCGTCTGGTCCTCGTTCACTGCCTCGACCGCCTCGAGGATTCTCAGATCGCTCGACTCGTCGTGCGCCGTTCGCACGAGCGCCTTCACGTCTTTCGGGAAACACGAGCCGCCGTAGCCCGGACCGGGAAACAAGAACGCCGGGCCAATGCGTGAGTCCGAACCAATTCCCTTCCGCACGAAATCGACGTTCGCACCGACGCGCTCACACAGGTTGGCAATGTCGTTCATGAAACTGATGCGCGTCGCCAGCATCGCGTTCGCGGCATACTTCGTCAGCTCGGCAGACGGGACGTCCATGAAGATCACCGGCTTCCCAGTGCGCACGAACGGCGCGTACAACTCAGCCATGACGTTTCTCGCATGATCCGTTTCCGCGCCAAGGATCACGCGATCGGGTTTCATGAAGTCGTCGACGGCCGCGCCCTCTTTCAAGAACTCCGGATTGCTGACGATGTGAAACGGGAAGCGTGCATTCGCCCGCACGCAGTCGGCCACTTTCTTGGCCGTACCTACGGGGACGGTCGACTTGGTGACGACGACGGTTTCGCGCGTCATTGAGTTTCCAATGACCTCCGCGACGCCGAGGACGTGACGCAGGTCGGCGGAACCGTCTTCGTCGGGCGGCGTGCCCACGGCGATGAACACGACTTCGCTCTTGGCGATTGCGCCGCCGACGTCGGTCGTAAAACTCAACCGACCTGAGCCCTGGTTCCGCTCGACGATGTGATCGAGACCGGGCTCATAAATCGGCAATATGTTGTTTTTCAGATTCGCAATCTTGGCCGAATCGATGTCGGCCCCAATCACATCATTTCCGGTTTCCGCCAAACACGCGCCTGCGACGAGTCCGACGTAGCCTGTCCCTACGACGCAGATGTTCATCTTGCCGACCCGAGATCAGTGGCTTCGATATGGGCCGGCGAGCCGAGTGAGACAACTCGAGCCTTCGACGGCGTGAGCGACGCGGTCACATTCCGGCTGTCGATCACGAGGGTGGAATTGTCGACGACCATCTGGTAGTCGACCGCAACGTGGTCGGTGACGATGACGACGGCGTCCGTGGCGGCCAGTGCTTCCGCCGTGAGCGCCACGCTGTGACGGAGGTGGCCATCCTCGCGCATGGACGAGATGTGCGGGTCGTGAAAGGTGACGACGGCCCCGGCTTCTTCCAGCAATCGTATGATGTCGAGCGCCGGGCTCTCGCGCATGTCGTCGATATCGCGCTTGTAGGCAATGCCGAGGACGAGGACGCTGGACCCGTTGACGGATTTGCGGTCGATGTTGAGGCCTTGCGTGACCTTCTCGACGACGTACGCCGGCATCTGGCTGTTGATCTCACTCGCGAGATCGATAAAGCGCGTCTTGTAATTCAACGTTCGCATCTTCCACGCGAGGTAGTGCGGATCGAGCGGGATGCAGTGCCCGCCGATGCCGGGGCCCGGCGTGAACTTCATGAACCCGAACGGCTTCGTGGCGGCCGCGTTGATCACTTCCCAGACGTCGACGCCGAGTTTGTCGCAGACGATCGCCATCTCGTTGACGAGGCCGATGTT
>JBDTAE010000118.1:0-9260 GCA_039924785.1 Gemmatimonadaceae bacterium
TGGGCCGGGTTCGCGGCGGCGACGAGCTACGGTACCGCGCTCTTTTCATTCAAGTCGCGGGCGTTGTGGGCGATCGACACGACATTCAACCTCGTGTCGTTCGTCGTCGCCGGGATCATTCTCGCGCTCTGGCAGTAGTCACCGCGCCGCGGGGGCTTGCCCGGCGGATGCGCCGGGAACATCATAGCGCATGAAATACGCAGACGTCCAAAACTACGTCGGCGGCGGGTTCGTGCCGGTGTCCCGGCCAACGCTCGACGTCTACGATCCGCGGCGCGGTGCGATCATTTCGCGCGTGCCGCTCTCCGCTGCCGCCGAGGTCGATGCGGCCGTCGTTGAGGCGCGGAAGGCGTTCCCGGCTTGGGCTGCCACGCCGATCAAAGAGCGCGTGCAAGTATTCTTCAAATACAAGGCGCTGCTCGAAAGACACATCGGCGAGCTCGCGGCGCTCGTGACCGAGGAAAACGGCAAGACCGACAGCGAAGCGCGCGCGGAAGTGCTAAAGGCCGCGGAGTTATCTGAGTTCGCATGTTCGCTCCCGCAGATCGCGCCCGGTGAAGTCCTCGAGGTGAGTCGCGGCGTCGAGTGTCGCATCGAGCGGTATCCTGTTGGAATTGTGGCGTCGATCTCGCCATTCAACTTTCCTAACATGGTGCCCAACTGGACCATCCCCAACGCGATCGCCCTCGGCAACTGCATGATTCTCAAGCCGTCGGAGCTGGTGCCGCTGAGTGCGGGGCGAATCGCCGAGTTGTTGCGCGAGGCCGGGCTGCCGCCGGGAGTGTTTCAGGTCGTGCACGGCGGGCAGGAGGCGGTCGAAGCCATTTGCGATCATCCCGACATCGCGGCGGTGAGCTTCGTTGGCTCGACCGCGGTCGCGAAAATCGTCTACCGTCGCGCCACCGCGAATCTCAAGCGATGTCTCGCACTCGGCGGCGCAAAGAATCATCTCATCGTGATGCCCGACGCGGACCGCGAGATGGCGGCAACGAACATCGTCGCGTCGATGTCGGGGTGCGCGGGCCAGCGTTGCATGGCTGCGTCCGTAATGGTTGCCGTCTCAAAGACGGATCACATCATCGAGCGAGTCGCCGATGTTGCGCGCGCGATGGTGCCCGGGAAAGACGTTGGCCCGGTGATTTCCGCAGCGGCAAAGGAGCGCATCATGCGGTACATCGATGAAGCCGAGGCGGCTGGGGCAAAGGTGATTGTCGATGGGCGTCGTCCGTCCGCGCCCGGCGTTGCCGATGGATACTACCTCGGACCGACGGTCATTGATTACGTCACGCCGGACATGCGCATCGCGAAGGAAGAAGTGTTTGGCCCTGTGCTCGCGATCATTCGCGCCCCGGACGTGCAGGGAGCGATCGCGATCGAGAACGCGTCGCCATACGGCAACGCGGCGTCGGTGTTCACGGAGAGCGGCGCGGTGGCGAAGTACGTCATGGAGCACGCGAGCGCCGGGATGGTCGGCGTGAACGTCGGCGTGCCGGTGCCGCGTGAGCCGTTCTCGTTCGGCGGATGGAACGAGTCGCGTTTCGGCGTTGGCGACATCACCGGCCGCGGCTCGATCGAATTCTGGACGCAGTCGAAGAAGATGACGACGAAGTGGAATCGCGAAGCCGGCACCAATTGGATGTCCTGACAATTCACAAACTCTAATGACACGAAAGCCTGCGGCAATTCAATCGGCGACGAACGTCGTGTGTCGAACTCTCGGTCTGGCTGGACTCTTTGCCGCTGCTCTCGCACCGACACCTCTCGTCGCGCAGCGTGGGGGGAACCCCGCGGCCGCGGAAGCGGTGAAGGCCCACTTCCAGAAGATGGAAGTGCGGATTCCAATGCGCGACGGCGTCAAGCTGTTTACGTCGATCTACGTTCCGCGAGACAGCTCGAGCAATCATCCGATTCTCATGGACCGCACGCCGTATGGCGTGGCGCCGTATGGAGCAGATGCGTATCGAGGATCGCTGGGGCCGAGTGGCAACCAGAAGTTCGCCGACGCGAATTTCATCTTCGTGTATCAGGACGCGCGCGGTCGCTACGAGTCCGAAGGCGCGTACACCGAGATGACGCCGCACAAGGACAAGAAGGGCCCGAAAGACGTCGACGAGTCGACGGACTCGTACGACACCATCGACTGGTTGGTGAAGAACCTTCCGCATAACAACGGTCGCGTCGGCATCTACGGCACGTCGTATCCAGGTTTCTATACGACCGCGAGCTGCATCGACCCGCACCCGGCGTTGAAAGCGTGCGAGCCCGGTGCGCCGATGACGGATCTCTGGATGGGCGACGACCTCTTTCACAACGGCGCCTTCATGCTTGGCGCCAATTTCAGTTTCTATCAGGGGTACGGTCGCACGCCGCGCGCGCCGAACCTCGGCCCGGATCCGCGGTATCCAGCACCGCAGACCGGGAACGACGCATACAAGTTCTTCCTCGACATGGGTCCCGTCGGACCGGGATCGCGCGTGTCGTTGCCGCCCGAGACCGCGCCGCTCTGGAACATCGTCATGCAGCATCCGAATTATGACGATTTCTGGCAGGCGCGCGACATCAGTCGCCATGTGACGAAGGTGCCGGCGATGCTCGAGGTCGGTGGGTACTACGACGCGGAGGATCTCGCGGGACCGTGGCGGACGTTCAAGGCGATCGAGAAGCTCGCGCCTGGGTCGGACAACCACATCGCGATTGGTCCGTGGGCGCACGGTGGTTGGGCGCGCGGCGACGGCGACGCGCACGGCACGTTGCACTGGAATACGAAGACTGGGCCGTGGTTCCGCGATTCGATCGAAGTGCCGTTCTTCATGCATTATCTCGCGGGCGGTCCGGCGGTCGCCCTCCCGAAGGTGCTCGTCTATCGGACCGGGGGCGAACGCTGGGATCGCTACGACGCGTGGCCGCCAAAGAACTCTCTTTCGAAATCTCTCTATCTGTCGCCGAGCGGCGGGTTGTCGTGGACGAAGCCGGAGAAGGGGGTGAAGGCATTCGATGAGTACGTGAGCGATCCGGCGAGTCCTGTGCCCGTCGTCGGCCGCCCGGATCGCAGTGGAATGCCGCGCGACTACATGTCGGGCGACCAGCGGTTTGCATCGAAGCGATCGGACGTGCTGACGTATCAGACCGAGCCGCTCGCCGAGGACGTTACGATCGTCGGCTCGGTTGCGCCTGTGCTTCACGTCGCCACGAGCGGCACGGACGGAGACTTCGACGTCAAGCTGATCGACGTGTTCCCGTCGCACGCGCCGAATTGGCCGGGTGATACGACCGGCTTCGCTGTCGCGGGATATCAGCAGCTCGTACGCGGTGAGCCATTCCGCGGACGGTACCGTCGCGATCCCTCGAAGCCGGTCGCCTTTGTGCCGAATCAGCCGGATTCGCTGCGGTTTTCGATGCCCGACATCGACCACACGTTCAAAAAGGGGCACCGAATCATGATTCAGATTCAGAGCTCCTGGTTTCCGCTCAACGATCGCAATCCGCAGACGTTCGTACCGAACATTTTCGAGGCCAAGCCCGAGGACTTCCAGAAGGCGACGATGCGCGTGTATCATGCGCCGGGGCGCGAATCGCGAATCGATGTCCGCGTGTTGCCGTAAGTGCCGCGATCATTTGAGTTTTTGAATACTGCCGAGGAGACCGATGGGGACTAGTGCCAGAGGGCCCGCCGACGCCGGGACGAACCGCGGCGTGTACGACTCGCTCGAAGCGTTGCGCTCGTTGCTCATCGACGGGGAAGTTCTGGAAGCCTGCGCGATCCAGCGGCGGCTGTTTGCGTGGAAGAATCGACGGGTCATGGTCGGTGCGTCGTCGGGGCGACTGATCGTGGTGCATCGCGGACTGTTCGGAGGGTTCGATCCGGTGGATTGCCGCTGGCAGGACCTTCGCGAGACGTCGTTGCACGTCGGGCCGTTTGGGGCGACGCTGACGGTGTCGGTGTATCGCAGCAACGATCTGGCGTTGGCCGAAGGTGCGACCTCATTGATCGTGGTGCCGGGACTTCGGAAGAGCGAGGCGCAGGACGTGTACCGTGTTTGTCAAACGCAATCGCAGCAATGGCGCGAGAAGCGGCGCATTCGCGAGCTGGAGGAGTTGCGGGCGAAGTCGGGCGGGGTACAGTTCGGATCGGCGCCGGTCGCGCCGGTTGCCGGTGGGAGTGTCGGAGACGACGGGCGGTCGCCGGCGGCGCGGCTTCAGCGCGCGAAGGAGATGCGGGCGGCAGGGCTACTCAACGACGCCGAATTCGAGCAGATCAAAGCGAAGATTTTGACGGAGCTTTAGAGCGAGGGATCGCAAACGTCTCGGCCGCAACTAGCTGCGGCTTACTCGCGCGTACTCGCTATGACTCGCTACTACTCGCTACTACTCGCTACTACTCGCTACTACCGGGTCGAGGTCCGGAATTCGAGTAGGAAGTACTCAGTGCTGAGCAAAAAGTTTCGCGCATCGAAAGCACCACCCATTCACCCACAATCCGAGTCTTGAGCGGGTGAGTCGGAGGCAGTCGTCAGTAAGAAGTTACTCATGGGGGCGGGAAAGGCTGTCGGCCTCCAATACCCTCCGTCGCAGACCTTGAAGCATCCGGCGGACCTCGATCACCTCCGCTGAGAGTTCTTGCCAAACGGCGGGTGAAATAACGTCGCAATCGTTGGCGAGTTGGAGATGATATTCCAGCTCCATCGCCGACTTGATCGCAATCTCGAGGAACCGCGCGAATTCCTTTCGCGATTCCGCGCCGCATCCCTCGACAATGTTCGTCGCGATGGACTCCGCCGCGCGAATCATCTGATTACGCAGCGAACCGAACCCCGTTCGCGGAAACCCGCGCGCCGCTCGGCGAACCGCCAAGGCTAGCGCGTGCGCTCGCGCCCACACCTGGAGTTTTCGAAAGTCTTGCATGCCCGGGAACGTACGCGGAGAGATGCGATCGGCTGTCACCACTCCATTCCACACCCAATCATTTCCCTGCGCAGCAACGCCCCGCGGCCTTTGCGCCGAGTCAGCGCGACCCCGACAGTGCTCGAGTCTCTCGCCCGCCCATGAGTAACTTCTTACTGACGACTGCTCCCGACTCACCCGCTCAAAACTCGGATTGTGGGTGAATGGGTGGTGCTTTCGAGGCAAGCAACTGATAACTGAGTATCAGTACTCAGTACTTCCTGCTCGAACTGAGTCGTTGTCCGCTACCGCGTCACGTGCGCGATGAATCGCTCCGTGTAGTAAAGCGCCAACTGCGAGCTCGGCCCCTGGAATACCGCATCGAACGCGTGCTCCGCCCACGGAATCTCCAAGTACGCCGCGTCCACCCGAGCAGACCGCAGCCGAGTCGCCAACTCCATTCCGTACTTCGCCTCGACGACGTGATCCGCCGCGCCGTTGATGAGCAGCGTCGGCGGCAACCCCGGCCGCACCTTCCACAACGGTGACGCCTGCTCGTATCTCGCTGGCATCTGCTCCAGAGTCCCTCCGAGTAACGCGATCTCATCCGAGCGAACGTCGAGCGGATCCGGATGCGGCGGATTCTTGTATGCGTCGACGAGATTTGAAGGCGCGTAATAGCCAATCACTCCGCGGAGCGAGACCGGCGGCGCCACTCCGTACGCCGCCATCAGTGCCAGATGCGCGCCGGCCGATCTCCCAATGAGGACTACCCTCGAGGTATCTCCACCGTATTGCGTCGCGTGCTCCCGGACCCACACCAGCGCCGAATCGACGTCATCGATCTGCGCCGGCCATCGCCAAGTCGGGGCGTGCCGGTAGTCGATTGCGAATACGACGTACCCGGCGCTCGCGATCCACCGTGCGAAATCGGAGTTAGAACTCGGATCGCCGCGCTGCCACGCTCCGCCATAGATCTGCACGATGATTGGGTAATGACCGTCTTGCGGCGGTTGGTACACGTCGACCGTGAGCGCTTTGCCGCCAGGCGCGCCGAGCGCCAGGTGTTTCGTCGCGCGGAACTCGCCGCCGTGGACGCCGCGAAATAGATCGGCGACAACGATTGGCTTCGACCGCAGCGGGATCGCCGGCGGGGAAGAGAGTTTACTCATTTCGCCATCGAACCGGCGAATCGTCCGTGGCGCTTCAGCGAACGGCCACAGCGAGACGAGCAGTGACGCGAGGGAAAGAACCATCGCAAGCCGCGCGACCCTCGACACGCGGTGACCGGGCAACGCGAGCGCGATGCCGAGCAGAGACGTGAGCACGAGCCACGCGCTTACCTCCCGCGCGCCGACGCCGAACGTCAACAGAAAATACGTCGGCGCCGGAATGATGATCCACGATGCGAGAAACGCCGTGATAATCGCTATAGCCAGCGCGGCCCAGCGGAGAAATCCGTTCGAAGCGTTCACCCGCTGGGTACGCGCGCTACCGCTGATTGGATGCGCCCCGTTTCTCCTGCCTGTCCGATTTCGATGCCCGCTCGGCACGCGCTTTCGCGACCATCGCCTTCACCTCGCGCATTAGCGTTGGTCCGTGATAGGGAATGCCGTCTTTGATCGTCCACTCCACGCCGCCCGTGTGCACGGCCTTACCGTCTTTTATGTCGTCGACGCCGGTTGGGTAGAGCACCTTGAGGTTTTCGAGCGGATTGCCATTGACGACGATGATGTCCGCGTCGAACCCCTGACGCACGCGACCCATTTCCGTCTCCTTGCCGAGGATGCGCGCGTTGTTGAATGTCGCGTGTTGAATGACCTTGATCGTATTGAACCCGGCTTCCTGGTGCAGTTCCAGTTCGCGGAGCAGTCCGAATCCGTACATCTCGTAGATGAAGCCCGCGTCGTCGCCCGCGCCGACCAAGCCGCCTTTTCGTTCAAAGTCCCGAACCGCGGCCATCCAAATTCGGTAATTCTCCTTCCAGTACGTCTCGTCGGTCGACGTCCACCCGAAGAAATACGATCCGTGATTCGCCGGGTCGGGACGGAAATAGTCTTCGAGCGTTGGGTGCAGGTAGTCGTTGAACCACGGTTGCGTTCGCGCTCGTTGCAGATCCCTCGACGCTTCATAGATGTCGAACGTCGGGACCCACGCCACGTGCTTCGCCACCATCGAGTCGAGTACCATCGACAGCCGCGCGGGATCCGCCTCGCGCCACAGATGTCCCGCCCAGCGGAAGCGATCGGTCTCGTTGTTGTAGTTGTAGTACGACGGAAAATTCTGCACGCCGTCCGGAATGGCGGCGTCGGGAATCCCGTACCAGTGTTCTATGCTCGTCGTGCCGAAATGGATGTCGTCCCAGGCGTTGGTCTCCTCGACGCCGACGTGGTGCGCGATCCGCAGTCCATTCTTATGCGCTTCGTCTTCCATTGCCGCCATGATGTCGCGATCGATACCGAGGATCTTGATGCCGTCGACGCCCATGGCTTTGAGCGCGCGGACGTGCGCGCGGGCTGAATCGGCATTGGTCGGCCGACCGAATTGCGGATAGACGAAAATACGCGGGGCGGCGAGGGTCCCCTTTGCACTTTGCTCACGCCACGCAAGCGCCTTGCGTGTGTCGCTGCCGACGTCGCGAATTGCCGTGATGCCGCAGGCAAGCCAGATCTTGAGTTCGTAGTCGATCGGCTGCGCGACGCCTCCGCGTTCGTCTTGCAGATGTGCGTGCGCATTGATCAGTCCCGGCAACACATACTTGCCGGTCGCATCGATCTCTGCCGTACCCGCCTCCGCGCGCGGACGACGACTCGCGCCCGATCGCCCGATCGCGACCGGGTCGAGTGCGGCTATTTGCGTGATCGTGCCGCCGACCATCACGATGTCGTACGGTCCCTTTGCCGGCGTGCCGTTGCCGTCCACGACCATCGCGTTGCGAATGATGAGGCGCGCGGGACGCGTGCCGCTGACGGGGGCCGTCGCTTGTGCGAAAGCCGACGATACCGCAAAGATCATCGATCCGAGAAAGAGCGCGTGCGCTCGCATCTGGACACTCCAGAGTGGTCAGGGTAGGATGGGCCAACGACGTTCAACCTGCTGCACGAGCGATTCTCCCGCAATGTTGATTTCAAGGCCACGACGGACGGTGGCGATGCTTACGCACAAAGCCACGGCATGCGTCGGATGAGGCCCCTGGCGAGAAACACGCACCATGCGCGACATCTCCGGCGTCGTGCACTTCGCCGCGATTGCGCTGCCGCTTCTCGACGGAACGCGGGCGATCTCGATGGATCGCGCGGTCGTCACGGGCAACTTCTTCGACGTCCTCGGCGTTCGTCCGGTGATCGGACGCCTGCTTCGACTGAGTGATGATGACGTCGAGTTGTTGCATGCGCAGACGATGGGCCAACTTCTCGCCGAGCCGCTAGCGCAGCCGCGGTTTAGCGCGACGCTCATGTCGGGCTTCGGACTCGTCGCGCTCATTCTCGCCGCGCTCGGACTGTATGGCGTGATGACGGCGATGGTTCGAGATCAAACGCGCGAGCTGGGGATTCGCATCGCCCTCGGCGCGACCTCGGCCAACGTGCGCGGTGAAGTCATGCGACGCGCGGGGATCGTCGTTGTTGCCGGCGCGATCGTCGGGCTCATTGGTGCGCTCTCGTTGCCACGTCTGCTCTCGACACTGTTGTTCCGTGTCAGCCCGACGGACCCGCTGGCACTCGGCGGGGCTTCGCTCGTTCTGCTCGCTGCGGGTACCTTGGCCGCATATCTCCCGGCGCGCCGCGCCACGAAGATCGACCCGGTGGAGGCTCTTCGCGCGAGTGAGGGCAAGGTTGCCGGTGCCTGGCGTCGCGCCTGCTCGGCGACGTGAACGCATGCTGGCGAGCCTCGACGAGGGCGACGTATCATGAATCGACTGAATCACCGAGCGCATGAAAGTCTATCAGCACTATATCAACGGGCAATTCGTTGCTCCACATGGCGCGACCGTGTTCGACGTCGTCAATCCTGCGACGCAGGAGGTCATTGCCCGCGTGCCCGAGGGCAGCGCCGCTGACATTGACGCCGCCGTGGTCGCGGCGCGAGCGGCGTTCGAATCCGCCGCGTGGCGAGAGACAACAGCCCAGGAACGCGGCCGAATACTCTTTCGCATTGCCGACGTCGTGCGACGACACGCCGCGGACCTCGCCGAGCTCGAGACGATCAACAATGGCAAGCCGATCGTCGAAGCCGAAATGGATATTGCCGACGTCGCGACGTGCTTCGAGTACTACGGCGGACTCGCGACGAAAATTCACGGCGACGTCATTCCGGTTCCCGACAACGCGATGAGTCTCGCGCTTCGCGAGCCGATCGGCGTGTGCGGACAGATCATTCCG
>JBDTAE010000119.1:0-50141 GCA_039924785.1 Gemmatimonadaceae bacterium
TTTCCCGCGGCGAACTTGGCGCGAATGCGAACCGTTCGCTCGAGATCGTCGCGCGTCTGAAGAATCTTCTGGCGAAGGTCCGCCGGAAGCTTCGGCCGCTTGGCGAGAAACGCGTCGATCTCCGTCAGCGCTTCGGCAGATTGCTGCCCGCCGATGAATCCGCCGAGCCACGATCCGAGGAAGAAGATGCGCCGGTTCTTCTGGATCCACTGAAGGCTGTCGAGCGCGGGGACGAGGTAGGGAAGCGTCAGAGAACTCTGATCGCCGTTGTTGAACGCGCGGAGGCTCGCCGTCGCCCAGTCTTCGTTGAGCGTGGTGTCGCGAAAGTATCGATCGAAGTACGTCGCCTTGTTGGCGGCCAGCGGTTTCGCCGCCGCCGCGACGAACGCGCTGCGTTTGCCGCTCGTTGTCGTATCGTGCTTCGATTCCGCGGAGAGCAGTGCATTGGCGTTCGGCGCGCCTCGTTCAATGAGGTGGGTAACGATCGACCAGCGGGTGGGCTGACGCAGCGGCATTCCGGCGGTCGACGCCGAGTCTAGCCACGCCGACAATCGAGCCACGGCTGCCGTCGACCGCGCGACGCCGATGTACGCATCGAGCTGGCTCTTTCGGAGGCCGTAGCTGTTCGACACGTTCGACGCGCCGGCGAGGAAGAGATCCTCCACGGCAGGGACGGTCGCCGACCTTTGCGCATCAGAGAGGTAGCTCGAGGTGGAGCGGCTCAAGCGACCAACGATCCCCGACGCGATCTGCTCGTCCTTTTCGGCGGGTAGCTCGCGAATCGCCGTCGCGATGAACTGCGTCGGCGCGAGGCGGGCCTCACGGACAAGATCCCACATCGCGCCCCACACCATTGCGCGAAGGAATGGATCCGACACCTCGCCGATATGCGCCGAGAGCCATTCGGCGCTGCGTGGATCGAGCATGACCAATCCGTACGCGTTGTCTCCGGCATTCGCGAACACGAAATCCGGCGCGGCTCTCCCCGCGGCCGCAGCGACGACGGTCGTTTCCGCGTGAATTTCGACCGGAAGAGTTTCGACGCCGGTTGCCGTCATGAGCGCGACGGCGGTGCGCATGGGCCAGACACCCTTTCCCGACAACGGCTGCGCCGGATGCTGAATCAGCACAAGGCGGCGAATCCTTCCGTCCGCGACATCGATCTTCTGCTCGAGCACGGGCATTCCGGGGCGGAGAATGTATTGCTTGCCCCAGTCGGTGAGCGACCGGTGTCCCGCGTCGCCGATCGACGCGAGCAAGTCGCGCCACGTCGCGTTGCCGTAGGCGTGCGCAATCAGAAAATTGTGAACGCCGGCCTGAAACGCGCTGTCGCCCACGAGATAGTTCAGCTGCTTGAGAATGCCCGGCGCCTTGTTGTAGACGATCGCACCGTAGTTGCTCTTGGCCTGATCGAGGTTCGCGAGCTCCTGCCACACGGGAGTCGTCCCCGACGTCTGGTCGACGTCGTACGCGGCCGGCTTGTTGCGCAGGTAGAACGTCATCCACGGGTTCGGCAGCCCTTCGATGTCCTGCATCTTCGCCGCCATGTACGTCGCGAAGCCCTCCTTCAGCCACAGGTCGTCGAACCAGCGCATCGTCATGTCGTCGCCGAACCAATGGTGCGCGACTTCGTGGTAGATCGTCGCGCGTCTGCCGAGCCGCTGGGTGTAGGTCGGCTGTTCGCGGTAAATGAAAGATTCCTCATTAAACATCGTTACGCCGGGGTGCTCCATTCCCCCGAAGGGAAACGCCGGCGCGAGCATGTATTGAAATTGCTGGAACGGATACGGCACGCCGAAATACTTCTCGAGCGACGCGAGCGCCGATCCGACTTCCGCCTGCAACGAGTCGACTTCGACCTCACTCGCGCGCGACGAGCGAACCCACAGATTGGTGTGCTTTGGTCCGCCGGTGAACTCCTTCCACGGGCCGGCCGCGAATGCGAACAGGTACGTCGGAAGCGGATCCGTTTGGCGGAAGTGATATGTCGCCATGCTTCCCGCCGAATCGACGCGCTCCGTGATGCCGTTCGCGAGCGCGCGCCACTTCGACGGAACGGTCAACGTCAGCGTGAGACGCGCCTTGAGGTCCGGCTGGTCGAAACACGGAAAGAGCAGGTTCGCGTCGGATGGAACGAGCAGCGTGTAGACGTAGTCGTTGCCGTCCTTGTCGTCGTGCGACTTGATGATGCTCGCGCCGGCGGCGGCGATTGGTGTAGTGAAGTCGGCATCGATGACGTTCTCGCCGAGGTGAATGGCGGCGGCAGGTACGCGGAGATGGGCGTTGTTGAATGTCGTCTTGGCCTTCGTGCCGTTGACTTGAATGTTCGTCAGGCTTGGTCCGCGGAAATCGAGCACCACGTCGCCGGGTTTCTTGGCGACGAACCTGACCGCAATCGAGCCATGGGCGAGGTCAGGGGCGTCGAGCGACAGTCGCATGTCGTAGCGAACCGTGCCGAGCTGCGCGGCGCGACTCATGGCCAACTCGTGCGAGACGCCGGGGCCCATGAACGGGTCGACACCAGGCGCAGTGGAAAACGAAAGCGCGCCGACGGCGATGGCGAGCGTGGAAAGTCGAGGAAGGGGAGGCAGAGTCATGGCGGACGCTACTCGCTGTGACAGGCAACCGGCAAGCCCGCCGATTGCGCAGGCTTTCAACTGAAGGTGCGGAGGTGCATCTTGCGGGCGATTCACACCCACTTTCGAGCCCTCCACTGTGACCACGCCAAACTCCTCCGACCTCCGCGCGATCTACGCGCTCGTCGTCGAACTGCTGCATTCCGACGCCCAGGCGCCCAAGCGGGCCACGTCCGGCTCCGCGGGCTACGATCTCTGCGCCTATCTCACCGGTCGCACCGTCAAATGCTCCGATGGGCAGCGAGTGTGGGACGTTCCTGCCGCCGAACGGATCGACGGAACCGCGATCGAGTTGGAAACGGGGGTGACGGCGCTCATTCCGTTGGGGTTCAAGGCGAGGATTCCGGTCGGCATAGAAGCCCAGATCCGGCCGCGTAGCGGCACCAGCTTCAAGAAGGGTCTTCAGATCCCGAACGCCCCCGGCACCATCGACTCCGACTATCCCGACGAGTGGATGGTGATCGTGCGCAACCCGGGCGCGAATCCGATTCGCATCGAGCATGGAGAGCGAATCGCGCAGATGGTGCTGGCTCGGTACGAGACGCTGGCGATCGAAACGGGAAACGTCGGCGTGAGCACGGAGCGAATTGGAGGCTTTGGAAGTACCGGGCGATAGAACGGCCCTGAAAACGGTGGGGGCCGCCGCGGCAATGCCGCGACGGCCCCTCGTAGCTGTTTGTAGTCTGTTCACCGGAACTGACAGGCTTCCGGTTCACTAAGCAAAGCGTGCTGCTTAGCGGCTTCCGGCGATCCTGCCGTTACGCGTTCCGTTCGACAATGGATCACCTCCTGGGTTTCGGGTTTGACATGACTCAGCGTCGCGACCCTCGCGACGGACACCCTTACCCTACCGACGGTGCACGAATTCCGCAACTGGAATCGTGCGGGGCGGTTCGTCAGAACTTCCACTGCGCTGCAGACGTAGGTTCTCATCATGCCTGTCGCCACCGCACGTACCGGGACAGTTGGGCGAGGTAAGTCGTATTTCGCGCTCAGCCGGTCTCATCGATACAGCATCCTATTCGCGCTACCTCTCCTCATTGGGTATGAGGGTCTCGCGGCGTTGCTCGCTCAGCCGGGCAAAGGGGAACTGAGGAACGGAGCCGACGCGATCCTCCGCGGACTGTTCGTTGCGGTTGCGGGGCCTCGCGGCTCCATGATCTTCATGGGAGTGATCATCCTGGTTGGCTTGGGGCTGGTGGTGCGCGACGTTCGCAAGTCACGCGACGGCGTGAGACCTGTGGTGTTCCTAGGAATGCTTGCCGAATCGATCGCGTTAGCGGCAGTGTTCGGAATTGTCATCGGAATGACCACGGCCAAGCTTCTCGGCTCGCTCCACGCGCTCAGCCTGGGCCCGTTGGAAGGCACGAGCTGGCCGACGCGCCTCATGCTTTCACTTGGCGCGGGACTGTACGAGGAGCTGTTCTTTCGCGTGTTGCTGGTGGGCGGTTTGGCCGCGGGAGCACGCCTTGCGTTCGGCGTTGGCCGAACGGCGTCGGGAATCTTCGCGGCGATCGTGGGCGCGATCATCTTTTCGGCGTTCCACTACATCGGCCCGTATGGCGACCCGTTCCAGGTCCAGTCATTCGTCTTTCGAATGCTCAGCGGGCTGGCGTTCAGCGGTCTCTATCTCATTCGCGGGTTTGGTGTTGCCGCGTGGACGCACGCGCTCTACGACGCATTCCTGCTTCTGGCGTAGTCTCGCAAGCTGAGCTTCGCCCAGCCATCGGCCATCAGCTATCAGCACAGCTAACAGCTATCGGCATAAAAGGATGGTCGCTGCGCTCCTTTGATGATGGTGGTTCGGTGTGGCGTCGTCACATTGTCTCGGCTAAGCCAAAGCTTCGCCCAGCCATCAGCCATCTGCGCAGCGATCGGCTATCCGCAAATGCGGAAGGTCGCTGCGCTCCTGAATTGCATTTGATACCGACGGACGACCGGCCAGAAGCACGCCAGTATTGAGTATGCCTGGTCTTCAGTTTTTCATAAGACACGGGTGCCTCGCAACGCGAGGCGCCCACATTCCGTTTCTGCCGATAGCAGTTGGCTGGGCTGATGGCCGATGCCCGATGGCTGGGCTAAGCCGGCAACTCGCGGACTGGAGCGGAATTGGGCGGACGGACGCGGAGACTGCTTTTGGTGCAGCGCACCGAGACGACGACCGCCGGCATCAAGCAGATCGCTACCTAGCTCAGCGCCGCTGCGTATTCGCGGACGATCTCGCCGGCCGATTCGACCGAGTCGATGCCGCCGACGCTCTTGCCGGCCTGCCAGTAGTCGTTTGCGCCGCCCGAGTGCAAGGCGTTTTTCTTGAGGCGCCGAAGTGATGTCAGCGCGTAAATCGAGCGCATCCAGTACTTCATTTTTCGATGCTTGAGCATGTACCGAGCGATCGGGCCGGCCTTGGTTCCGAGGCGCTTGATGTAGTCGTTATTGATCACCGCGACCGGGACGCCAGTTAGCCGCTCGGTCAGGACAATGTCCTTCGGCTCGGCATCGAGGATGGCCTTTTTATAGTCGTCGTGGGCCTTGCATTCGGTGGTCGCAATGAACCGCGTACCCATCTGAACGCCGGCGTATCCGAGGTCCATCATCCGCCGAAACGTGGCCGGATCGCCGACGCCCCCGGCGCAAATAACGGGAAGCCCGAGGTCGGCAAGCTGGTCGAAAAGGGCGCCGGGAGGCAGGGCGCCGGCGTGTCCACCCGCGACATTGTTGACGCCGATCAGGCCGTGAACGCCGCCCTCAATCGCCTTCTGCGCCCACCGCCGTTCGGTGACGTCATGGTAGACGATACCGCCAACGGACGCGACGCGGTCAACCACCCAACGCGGTTTTCCAAGGGACGTTACGAAGAATCGAACCCCCTCTTCGAGCGCAATGTCGACCCACTTTTCGACGCGAGCCATATACGCTTTCGACGATTGCTCGATGAGGGCGTTCATGCCAAAAGGGCGCGACGTCGATTTCTTGATTAGCCGCAGCCCCTCGCGAAAGTCGTGGCCGTACACGTACGTCATCGAAATTGGCTGCACGATTCCGATCGCTCCGGCGTCCGACACGGCCGCCACGAGCTCGGGATTGGTGCAGGGGTACATCGCGCCGCAGATGATTGGGACGTCGATTCCAACCTGCGTCGTGAACGGCGTTTCAAGGCGCGGCATGGGTCAGTTTAAAGGGATTACCCAGGATTCGCTCGACAAATCACAATGTTGAAAAGGCCATGCTAATGTACGTCATGACGCAATACATATCATTATGAAGATGCGCATTTTACGTCGATATCACATTTTTCAATAGCGCATGTTCAAAGATTCGGATACTCTGTCGTTTCGTGAACATCGCGCCGCCGCGCGAACCCATGACGCACGTGTCCGCTGGATGAAACAAGACGGGGCGGGCCAGAGTGGCCCGCCCCGTCTGCGCTACAGCTCAACCTCCAAATACGAGGTGGTCGATCACGGCGCGGCGGACAGCGTCGTGCCGAACTTGGCGTTGATGACGGTGATCAAGTCGTTCGCGAGGAGGATGTGTGCTGCCGCGGTGGGGTGAACTCCGTCGAACGAGAAGTACTGCCCAAATGGCGCCGTCGCACTCCCGACGTTGGGAAAAGCCGGGATGGATCCGTTCGCCTTGAGCGTGCCCAGCGTCGTGTTGGGGTCGTAATACGCGAAGCCGATGCTGTCAGCTTTTGCCTTGATGTAGCTGTTGTAGCCGTTGATGAGTGTGGTCACCGTCGCCTGCTCGGTGAGGTCCAAAATGCCATTGTCGCCGGGATCCGAGGGACCACCGCCGAGGACCTTCTGGCAATAAACCGTTCCCGGAAAACCGGCTGGCCGGGCGGCGATCGCGGCGATGTACTGGAAGTTCACCAGCGCGCCAGCGTTCGCTCCGGCACAGGTGATCGGATCGAGGACCACTGGTCGACCGGCCACCGCCTGGGCCGCCGGCGCGACGGCCGGATTGGCCAAAACGCCTGCCTGGAAAACCAGCGGAACGTTCGTGACCTGGACGACCGCGATCAACACGCCCTTCACCCCAGGCGCGCCAGCGACGAGCTGGTTGATCATCTTACTGTAGTTCGCCTGGAAGTTAACGACTGTCGTTGCGGGACCGCCGGCGCCCGGCGCGGTACCGCCCTGGCCGTTCGGAAAGCCGCTCAGGGCCGGCGACAAGATGTCGTTGTTTCCGATCCAGACCGTAACGAACGTCGGCTTGGCGTCCAGTGCTTTCAGCACCTGCGTTTTGCCGCCGAGGATCAGCTCTTCGAGCGCGGCGCTGGTGGCGTTGCCGATGGACTGCGTCGGCTCAAACGACGTGATGCCGGGAACCGCAACGTTGTTCAGCGAGGCACCGATCGACGCTGGACTGCGCAGGTTGCAGGTACCCGCGGTCGATGTAGCACCGCCGACGCGGGCCTGCGTCAGCAGGTTCGAGATCGGGGGCGGACAGCCGGGCATAACGAGAGATGGATAGGCGTAACGCGTCCCCATCTTTTGCGCCAAAAGGTAGGCGTACGACTGCTTCTGCGTCGAATCGTTGATGCCGCCTGACTGAAAGCCGGCGGTAATGCTGTTGCCAATCGCAACGTAGCTCTGGAAGATTGAGTTGTTCGTCTTGAGGGCGGTGACGTGCGTATCGCTGTTGCATGCCACCAGTGCGCCGGTGGCGCCCGCGAGGAGCGCTCCGCGGATTACGTGGGTGCGTGACATCCGTTGGTCTCCTGGTTAGAAGGTGGCTTTGAGCGTCAGCGAAAACACATTCGCCGACAGATTGTACAAACCGGAGTTCAGCTGAGCCGCTGTCTGGGACTCGGAGGTCCGTTCGACGATTCGGCCACGAGCGCCCGGGGTGCTGACGCGGGCGTAGCTGGCGTCGAGCGCCAACATGCTGAACAGCGGAATGCCGACGCCAGCGGTGTAATACGTGCGATCCTGCTCGGGCAACAGCGGCGTCACGGTTTCTGGCGGCGCGGCGCTGGCGACACCAGCGAAGCCCGCGCGCAACTTCCACCCGTCGGTCGGAATGGTATACTCGGCGCCAATTCGAATTGCGGAGGAGTTGTTGTAGTCCTCGATGTAGTTCGCGTTGAGAAGCGTCGGGTTCGACGGAAATGTGACCGGCAGGTTTCCAAAGCGCTTGTAGCCGACGAATGCATAGTCGGCCTCGAGAAGCCAGTTCTTGTATCCGCTATAGGCGACGCCGGCCTGAATCTGGGCCGGATGCGTGATGTGGGTAGATGCCTTTTGTGATGTCAGCGGTCCGCCCGCGGCAAATTCCGGCGCAACGATCGCGTCGACCGGCGTGCCGGCCTTGATACTCGTTGCGGGCGTCGGACCAGGAAGATCGCCACCGACGATGAGACCCGTTGGGATCTGCGTGAACGTGGCGTCCGCGTTGTTGTAGTTGAACTCGAGCGGCGACAGGAACCGGGCGCCGACGCTCCAGTTATCAAGGTGTCCCGCGATCGCGATCTGTGCGCCGTACGCCGTCGCGCTTCCCTTGAGGCGGGCACGGGCGAACTCAGTGCCGCTTGCGATACCGATCTGACCGAACGTCGCTCCCGTCGGAAGCTTCTGCAGCGACAAATCAACGCCCTGAATCAGCTCGACGTCAGAGTGCCCAAAGACTGGACCGCCGCCGATTGACCATGCTTTGTTGATCTGCCAGGCGATGTTCGGCTGGATGTAGTACGTCGCGAGGGCGGCCTTCAGGGCGGAAAAGCGGCCCGGAAAATCCTCGTTCCATTGCGAAGTCAGTCCGTACGGGACGTAGAAGCCGAGTCCGAGAGCGAGCTTGCTGTCGGCCGGGTGATAGTTGATGAAAGCGTTCGGCACGATTTTCGTGGGAACGTTGGCATCGTACTTCTTGCCGGTGGTGTCCTGGGTGAACGAGCCTTTGACGGCGATCGAGGCGGCGCTGACGCTGAGGCTCCAGCCGTTGATCCACGTTGCCGCCGCGGAGTTCCAGTAAATTGTCGAGGCGTCGCGACAAGGGGACGCCGTCGTCGCATAGGCGCGCGCGATCGCGCACGAGCCGATTTCGTTCAAACCAAACGCTTGGCCGTAGACCGCGGCGGGTGCGAGCAAACCCGCGGACGCGAGCACTAGCCGAAGACGAGGGTGACTTCTCATGCCCATCCTCCGATTCCGTGATGGCAGCGCAACTCAGGGAGGGGCAATATAGAGTGCGGACGCTGATTCGTCGCCAGGGAAGTTGCTTACGACCGCGCTTGTTTACTCGATATCATGACGTCTCAAGGATTGATGACCAATCCCAGATATCCCCGCGTCTTTCCTCTGAATGGCGCGTCGAGTGACCGGCCGATGCCGATCTGCGCTCGCGCGGCCGGCGTGCCCGCGAGTGGTATTGCGGGGACCGAAAACAACGTCGCGGTGGCCCCGATCACGCGGTGCCATTGCGCGAATCGCTGGCGGACGCCGGCGGTACTTCCTCCCCAGTAATAGAAGGATATTGGATCCGTCGGGAGCGAAACGCGGTAGGTGAAGACTGATGAGCCAATGCCCACGCCTGTCGGGAGCGCCGGCATTGCCATTCGCTGCGTGAGCAGGTCGCGCTCGACAAGCGGGGACGCCGTGCCGCCCAAGGCGAATTGCTCGAAGCGAGGCGCGGCGGCGTTCGTCGTTCCATAGGACGCGCTCAGCGCGAACGGTGGCAACCCGCGTTGCGCGCCAGAAATGGCGGCGGAGGTCGTGGTGCGGACGATCCCTTCACCCATCGAGCGTCCGGCTGCCACGGTTCCGCCGAGCGATTCCGTGATGGTCGACGCGGCGCCGCGCTGAGTCCACGCGACCGCTCCGTCAGCGAACGCGAGATTGCGGGCGAGAGATCCCGAGACGGTGGACGCGTCCTCCACGCGCAATCTCGAAACGCTTCCTCCCAGCCGATAACGGGCCGACCAAGTATCGAACGATTCGCTGCCGTCGAAACTGGCGACGCCGCCATCCATGCGCGCATCGAGACCGGGCGTCTTCAGGCCGGATCGACTCTCACTCGGCCGTTGTTCCACCCCGAACACCTGTGCGCGGAAGGATGGGCGGAAGCCACGCCACGTGATGTTGAGTGAACCGCCGCGCCAGCCGGACGCGTCGCCGACCGCACCGTTGGCGAGAATCTCACTTCGACCGATGAGGTCGGCGCTGACTACAGTGGCGCGCACGGTCGCGCCGTCAGCGTCAATCTCTGGATCGGCCAACCACCGAAGTGCGCGAGGCGTGAGACCGAACGGACGCGGCGGGGAGACGGCGTTTTTCGCGAACTGGCTGCCACCCGCCGTCGGCTGTTCGGAAATCGCCGGCGAAAGTCCCGCGAGCTCGACCGGATTCGGCGTGATCCCGAGGCGTTTCGGAATTCGTCGAATGTCATAGCCGCGAGAATACAATGAGAGAAACCAGATCGAGCTGTCGGCCGGGTTTTCGACCGGCGCCACCGCGGCGCCGGTGACGCGCGTCAGTTGCCGCCAGCCGCTCGACGTGTCGAACGACCACAAGTTCGCGATTCCGGAAACGTCGCAGACGGCGACGAGATTCGCCGCGCCGGACCAACTCGCGTCATAACAATTCGCTCCCGGCGACGGCGGGTCGACGTGCGTTGATCGTCCGGCCGTGTCGACGACTTCAAGGGTCCACGCGCGGTCGTCGTGCATCGAGACGACGAATCGCGCGCCGTCGGGAGACGCGCGGGGACGGAAATACGAGCGGGAGGGATTGCCCGTGAGCAGCGGACGCATCGCACCCTCCGCGAGCGAGACGTACACGACGTCGCACCAGCCGCGCCGACATTGGGTAGCGACGGCTCCGCGACCGCTCGGGAGCGGATCGGCTTCGTGAAGTGACGCCCCGTGTGTCACGCGGCGGACGTTGTTCGACGCAGGATTCCAGAGGTAGAGATCGGAACGCAGGGAGCCATCGCCGGTCGAAGTATTTCTCGCGAGCAGGACGCGTCCGTCGCGAAGGAAACGCGGCGACTCATACGGAGAGCCCCCGGGCGATTGCAGCGACGCCAGCACCTTTTTCGCGGACGGATAGATCGCTCGGGAAGGAACGTCGTCCGGGTCGTGCGCGAGCAGAATGGAATCGCGCCGGGTTTTTCCGGTATCGGGCTCGGCCGCGGTTCCCCAAACGATTACTCGCGACGGCGCCACCAGGGAGCGAACGACGAGCGCGACGTGCCGGCCGTCGGGCGAGATCGCCGGATCGCCGGTGCCCAATGCCAATCGTTGAATGATGGTTCCGGTATCGACGACGGAAATCGGAGAGGTCGCGCCGATCGCGCGGGCCACCTCGATGGACCGGCCGGTAACGTCAGCGAGGAAGCGTCCGTACAGCGCGCCGGGACGCTCGCCGAAAACGCCGACGAAGGCTTCATCGAAGCCGCGTGTCTGTTTGGCGGTCATGCGACGCCATAGTGCAACCAGGCTTGCGTCGTTCTGCCCCGGCCGCTGCACCAGCCATTCGAGAAAGGCTGATCCGGCGAGGTAGGCGAATTCACCGCCGTCGAATCCCGGCGCGTCGTCGAGTTGGTCGTATCGGGGAAGTTGTCCTTCAAGCGCCCATTGGCGAAGCATCGCTGCGCGCCACGCGCCGTGCGGGCGTCCGGAACCCGTAACGCGACCTTCGACGAAGGTGGCGTAGCCCTCGATCACCCAGCGCGGCGAGTCGATCGCGACCGGACCGATGTCGGCGGGGAGTGTCTGCCAGAGGCGTTTGATTAACGCATTGCGCGACGGTCGAGTGAGATGTGCGATATGCGTGAACTCGTGCGACACGAGCATCTCGCCCCAGAGGCGGAATTCACCGATGTCGTCGCGCGGAGTTGGCGGCGCTGCCCACAGATTGATCGCGGGCTGGTTGATGAACGGCCAGGCCGAGCCATTCGAAATTTCGTATGGATCGTCGACGACGACGTGCGTGATCGCGGTGGGGCCGCTTCCGACGATTCGCGTCACCGCGGAGTCGATCGACTCCGCGCGACTCGCCACCGCGCGGGTCCATTCTTCCAACTCGGCGGGATAGTGAAACGCGAAGTGTTGGGTTTCGATCGTTCGCCATGGCAACGTCGACCGAACAACGAACTGCGCCTGAAGCGCGGACCCCCGCGCGAGACCTAATCCAACGGCTGCTGCGCAAGCCGCGCGGCTGAGCCGGGAGGTCAGGCGGACCGCGAGTCTCCTTTCCGGGACTCGAGCGCGTCCTGCACCCACGTCAACGGAATCATGAAGAGCGGCGTGAGAAAAAAGCCGAGGAGCGTGTTGACCCAAACCAGCGCGATGTAAAAGCAACCGAGCGCGATGCTGACCCAAAGGGTGCCGAGCGGGCCGTGAGTTTCCAAGCGAGGGCTCCGAGAAGACGCAGGTGTGCACAGCGACGAACGGGAAACAGTATAGTTCCTAACTCTCTCCACTCCAAGGGCTCGACCGCTTCGCCGCGGCTATCTTTTGCGGGTGACGCAACCTGACCGGGGGACGCGAATCGACGACGCGGTGCGGGCCACCCTCGGCACGCGACCTGGAGTGTTGCTCGCCGTCTCCGGCGGCGTCGATTCGATGGTGCTTCTGGAATCCGCCCGGCGAGTTCTTCCGCCCGTCTCGTTTTGCGTCGCGACGTTCGATCACGGAACAGGGGAGGCGGCGACGCGAGCGTGCTCGCTTGTCGCAGAGCGAGCAACCGAGGTGGGCGTGGACTGTGAGGTCGGTCGCGCGTCGTCACCACTTGCCGGTGAAGCGTCGCTGCGAGCTGCGCGGTGGCAATTCTTGCGACAATTGGCGTCGCGGCGGTCCGCGAGGGTCGCGACGGCACATACGTCGAACGATCAGCTCGAGACGGTGGTGATGCGCGTCATGCGCGGGGCGGGTGCGCGTGGAATCGCGGCGCTCTATGCTCGCAGCGATGTAGCGCGTCCGCTGCTCGACGTGACGCGCGACCAGGTGTTGGAATACGCGGCTGCGCGCGGGGTGAAATGGGTGGAGGATCCGTCGAATGAATCGCGGATGTATTTCAGAAATCGAGTGCGCCACGAGCTTCTGCCGGCACTGCAAGCGCGTCGTCCCGCGCTTGGCGGGGAGTTGCTCGCGGTATCGCGCGCGGCTGGCGCGCTTCGCGAGGAAGTCGAGTCCTTCGTGGCGGAGTCGATTCAACCGCGCGTCGTGCTCGGCGGTCGCGGCTTGGATGTCGACGCCGAATTGCTCGAAGGGTTTGACGCCGAAGGACTGTCGCTGCTTTGGCCGGCGATCGCGGCGCGGGTTGGATTGGTGACGGATCGTCGAGGCCTCGCACGTTTGGTGCAGTATACAAAAATGGCGCGAACCGGCGCAAAGATGCAGCTGTCCGGCGGGTGGCAGGCCGTGCGGGCGCGGGACGCGATTGAAATTCGGCGAAGTACGTCCGTCGAGATAACCGTGAGCGAACTGTCGCTGTCCAACCCGACGGCTTGCGGCGACTGGCGTTTTCGTTTGGCGGATGATGCGGCGGACGAGTTGTGGACCGCGTGGTTGCCAACGGACCGGACACTGGTGGTTCGACCCTGGCGAGCTGGGGATACGATGTCGTCGGGGCGGAGCGGAAACGCAAAAAAGGTGAAACGATTGTTGTCGGACGCGGGGCTGACAGGACACAAACGGATGGGTTGGCCCGTAGTTCTCTGTGGGGATCGGATCGTGTGGATTCCAGGTGTTGGCCGCAGCCGCGCGGCATCCGACCGGTCCGGGCGATCGGGGTTACCTTTCGTGTGTGAATACGTCCACTCCTGAAGTGACTCCCGACCCTCGACTGCTGGGCCGCAAAGTGCGGCGAATCGCGTATACGCGAGAGGAAATCGCGGCGCGGGTGCAGGAGATGGGTGAGGAGATCACGGCCGCATACCCGGACGGCGAGCTTCTCGTGCTGGGTTTGTTGAAGGGAAGCTTTATATTTCTCAGTGACTTAGTCCGCGACATCGGTCGTCCGCTTCAAGTCGATTTTCTTGTTGCCTCGAGTTACGGCGATTCGACGACTTCGAGTGGTTTGGTCCGGCTCTTGTACGATCCAGAGACGAAGCTCGAAGGCAAACACAACCTTCTCGTCGAGGACATTGTCGATACGGGGCGAACGCTCAGCCGGCTGATGGATCTGTTGCAGGAGCGGAAACCGCAGTCGCTCGAAATTTGCGCTTTGTTGCACAAGCACCTTGCGACCGAGTTGAGATATCCAACCCGTTTTATCGGGTTCGATGCACCAAATGAGTTCCTAGTGGGGTATGGGTTGGATCACGCCGAGAATTTTCGGCACATTCCGTACATAGCGAGCCTGCAGTAATGCCTGTTAATATGCCGCCGAAAAACACCAAGAAGGAATTCAGCTGGGGACGCTTCTCAAAGACGCTGTCCTTCTGGATTCTCATCCTGCTCATTCCCGTGGTACTGATCCAGCTGTCGGGGCAGAAGTCTGAGGCTTCGAAATCGATCAGCTACACGCAGTACCGGGACGAGCTCGACCACGACAACATCTCGAAGGTGACGATCGTCGCCGGTAAAATGGTGAACGGCACTTTCAAAACCCGCGCGACGATCGGCGGACAGGACGTGAAGAACTTCACGGTCCGTCTGCCCGTGCAGAATTCGGAGCACGAGGTCGACGCACTCAACCAGAAGAACGTCGCCATCGACGCTAAGGACGAGACCACATCGATCATGATGTGGGTGCTCAACTTTGCGCCGTGGTTGCTGATCATCGGCTTCTATCTGTTCATGTTCAAACAGATGCAGGCGGGCGGCAACAAGGCGTTCTCGTTCGGAAAGTCCAAAGCCAAGTTGCTCACGGGCGACACGCCGAAGATCACGTTCGCGGACGTCGCCGGTGCGGACGAAGCCAAGCAGGAGCTTCAGGAAATCATCGAGTTCCTGCGCGACCCGCAGAAGTTCACCAAACTCGGCGGGCGTTTGCCGAAGGGTGCGCTGCTGGTGGGACCGCCAGGCACCGGCAAGACGCTTCTCGCCAAGGCCGTGGCCGGCGAGGCGGCCCGTCCGTTCTTCAGCATGTCGGGTTCCGACTTCGTCGAAATGTTCGTCGGCGTCGGCGCGAGCCGAGTGCGCGACTTGTTCGAACAGGGCAAGGCGCACGCGCCGTGCATCATCTTCATCGACGAAATCGATGCGGTCGGTCGCCATCGCGGTGCCGGTCTGGGCGGCGGACATGACGAGCGTGAGCAAACGCTCAACCAGTTGCTCGTCGAAATGGACGGCTTCGAGTCCAACGACGGCGTCATCCTGATTGCCGCCACGAACCGCCCTGACGTCCTCGATCCTGCGCTGCTGCGCCCGGGCCGCTTCGACCGACAGATCGTCGTCGACGCGCCGGATCTTCGCGGCCGTGAGGGAATTCTCAAGGTCCATCTTCGCAACAAGCCGATCGCGGAGGATGTCGAGATCACGACGCTCGCTCGCGGCACGCCGGGAATGTCTGGCGCCGACTTGGCGAATCTGGTGAACGAAGCGGCGCTGTTGGCCGTCCGTCGCAACCATGACAAGATCTTCATGGCCGACCTCGAAGACGCCAAGGACAAGGTTATGCTTGGCGCCGAGCGAAAGTCGATGGTCATGAGGGACGAAGAGCGCCGACTTACCGCGTATCATGAAGCTGGTCACGCCATTTGCGCCATGCGCGTTCCTGGCAACGACCCGTTGCACAAGGTCACGATCGTTCCGCGGGGCCGCGCGTTGGGTCTCGCATTCACCCTGCCCGAAGACGACCGCGTATCGGTCACGCGCCAGCAGATTGAAGCCAATCTGGTGATGTCGTATGGCGGTCGCGTCGCCGAAGAGTTGATCTTCGGTTACGACCACGTCACAACCGGCGCGTCGAGCGACATTCAGAAGGCCACCGCGATTGCACGTCGCTATGTGACGCAGTGGGGTCTATCGGACGCAATCGGCCCAATCCTCGTTGGCGACAATGAGCAGGAGCTCTTCCTCGGCCGCGAAATTCAGCATCGCCGTGAAGTGTCCGAGCAGACGGCGCAGCTCGTGGATGCGGAAGTGAAGCGTGTGATCGATCGCTCGTATGAGCGCGCGAAGGAAACGCTGCAGGCGAACTTCGAACTGCTGAACCAGGTGGCCGCGGCGCTTCTCGAGCGGGAGACGTTGACCCGCGAGGACATCGAGCTGCTGTCGCGCGGCGATCCGTTGCCGCCTCGCACGTCGGGGGCCCCGCCGGCGGCAGCAGCGATGCCGGTTTCGACGCCGATTCTCGAGCCGAAGCGCGGCAAGCCGCTCTTCGGCGGACCCGAGCCGAGCCCAGCGTGATTCGAGTGAGACAAGAAGAGGCAGCCTGAAAAGGCTGCCTCTCTTTTTTTGGGGACAGCGGGGCGTAGCGGGGCCGATCCAATAACTTCCATCGCATGCAATGGCTTCACGCAACCGGCGCGCTTCCGCTCGATCGCCCGCGGATTCTCGGCATCGTCAACGTCACACCCGACAGCTTCAGCGACGGCGGTCGGCTGCGAAGTGTCGACGACGCCCGGTGGCTGATCGATCGCCTGATCCATGAGGGAGCGGACATCATCGACATCGGTGGCGAGTCGACGCGCCCGCAGGGCGCAACGCCGGTCGATGCGGACGAAGAGCGCCGACGGGTGGTACCGGTGGTCGAAGCCGCGCTGGCCGATCATCCACAAACTCTAATTTCCGTGGATACGGTGAAAGCGGCGGTCGCGCGGGATGCGCTCGCGGTCGGCGCGTCCATCGTGAACGATGTCTCCGGTTTTCGTCTGGACCCGAACATGGCGGCGACGTGCGCGTCGGCGCGAGCGGGGGTCGTGCTGATGCATTCGCGCGGGGGCGTGTCCGACATGGCGACGTTCGCGCACGCCGAATATGGAGACGATGCGGTTGGCGAGATCGTTCGTGAGGTCGAGGAGCGCGTGGCGTGCGCGGAACGGGCGGGCATCGAGCGGGCGAGAATCGTGGTCGATCCGGGACTTGGATTCTCCAAACGACCTGACGTGTCGGTCGCCGTGCTTGCGCAGTTGGCTCGCTTCGCGGCGCTCGGCTTGGCGTTGCTGGTTGGCGTGTCGCGCAAACGGTTCATTGGCGAGATCATCGGTGCGACGGATTCCGCCGACCGCGTGTCCGGAACTGTCGGCGCGAACGTTGCCGCGCTCGATCGTGGAGCGATCTTGTTCCGAGTTCATGACGTGAAGCCCGCGCGGGACGCGCTGGACGTGGCGTGGGCAATTCTGCAGAGCGAGCGAACATGAGTGTTTTTGAACAATTCCGGCTGTTGCACCCTGGATGGCGAGACGGGCTCGAGCTGATCGTCGTGAGCCTCGCGATCTATCAGGTGCTGCTGCTCATTCGGCGCACGCGCGCGATGCAAGTGCTCGCGGGAATCGTCGTGCTTGCGCTCGCCTATGGCGTTGCGTATGCGCTGCAACTGTCGATGATCGTGTATCTGCTCACGCTCGTCTTCAGCTATGGTGCGTTCGCGCTGCTCATCGTGTTTGCTCCGGAACTTCGCGCGGCATTGGCGCAGATCGGACGGTCGCCGATGTCGCGTTTGTTTGGCCACATGGCGGGGAGTGAAGTGGGCGACGAGGTGCAGCAGGCGGTGGACCGGCTGAGCCGCGGGCGTATTGGGGCAATCATCGCCATCGAGCGCGACGTGTCGCTGGAGTCGTACATCGAAACCGGGTCGAAAATGGAAGCGAAGGTCTCAGCCGATTTGCTCGCGACCATCTTCACTCCGCACTCGCCGCTGCACGACGGTGCGGTGTTGATTCGCGGCGACACCATCATCGGCGCAGGGTGCATTCTTCCGTTGTCGCAGGCGTCGTTGGTCGATCGCTCGCTCGGCACGCGTCACCGGGCGGCGCTCGGGCTCAGCGAAGAGAGCGATGCGCTCGTCGTGGTGGTGTCAGAAGAGACCGGATCGATCACGCTCGCGTCGAATGGTCGTCTTGTGCGCGAGGATTCGGCGGGGAAGGTGAAGGACTTCATTGCCGGCATGCCGCTGCCGCGCGAGTCGGGGGAATCGGGAGTGACTGTCCGCACGTGAGCGCGCGCCGCGCGGCGATTTGTTCGGGGCTCGTTCTTCTCGCGGTGTACGTCGCGACAATGGCCCCCGGCGTTACGTTCTGGGACGCCGGCGAATTCATCGCGGCGGCCAAGACGTTAGGGATTCCTCATCCACCGGGAACGCCGTTGTTCGTCATCGCGCTCAACGTCTGGACGCGGCTGTGGTGGTTCCTTCCGTCCGCCGTCGCGACGAACCTCTTCTCGGCGTTTTGCACCGCGTCCGCCGTCGCACTCGGGGCGTTGTTCGTGGGAAAGGCATTCGGTGCGATGAGAGAAGTCGCATGGGTCGCGTTGGCGGCCGGATTGGTCAGCGGCGGCATGTCGTCGGTATGGTCGAACGCAACGGAGACGGAGGTGTATGCCGCGTCGCTGCTGCTCGCGATGGCGATGCTCTGGGCGTCCGATTGCGCCGGGCGGACGGGCGAGCGGAGATGGGTGGTGCTTACGACGTATTTGTTGGCGTTGAGCGTTCCCTTGCACACGAGCGCGCTGGTCGCTGCACCGGCGGTCATCTGGCTTGCGGTCGAGCGTCGCGACGGAACGTTCGATTGGGCGGCGGGGTTCGGGCTGTTTGGTGTGGCGACGATCGCGGCCGGCGTAAGTCGGTGGTCCGTCGCGCTCATGACGACCGGCGCGATCATCGTCGCGGTGCAAGCGCTATTGGTTCGTCGGCGATGGCGTGGAGCGGCACGCGACGCGCTCGCCGAGTACTGCGCGACGGCGATTGCGCTGTCGGCGCTGCTGTTCATGCTCCTGCGCGCGCGCCACGATCCGGCGATCAATCAAGGCGATCCGAGTTCGATGCAGCGACTGACCGAGGCCGTGAGCCGCGCGCAGTACGACGTCGCGGGGGTGTGGCCGCGCCGCGCGCCGTTCTGGTTACAGATCTCTAATTGGTTCGAGTACGCGGATTGGCAGACGGCACTGACGCTTGGCCCCTCGGTGATCCCGACCGTGGCGCGCGTGCTCGCGACGCTGGTGTTCGCCGGCTTTGGCCTGACAGGATTCCTGTGGCATCGGGCGGTGGACCGCCGTACGTGGCGTGCGTTGACGCTGCTCTTCGCCTGCGGATCCATCGGCGTCATCGTGTATCTCAATCTCAAAGCCGGGACGTCGTTCGGTTGGGCGTTCGTCCCCGATGGCGACAGTCACGAGGCGCGTGACCGCGACTATTTCTTCGTGCTCGGGTTCTGGACGTGGGGACTCTGGGCAGGCATGGGCGTTGTTCGATTGGCAATGCGATTCCGATTCCCTTGGGCGTTTGGTGTCGCCGTCGCTGCGCTTCCGATTCTTTTGAATTGGTCGGCCGTCAGCCGCCGGTCGCAACCAGAGTTGGCACTGCCGAGTGCGTTGGCCGGACAGCTCTTGGACTCGCTGCCAACCGGCGCCGTTCTGTTCACGGCGGGCGACAACGACACCTACCCGGTTTGGTACGAGCAGCAGGTGAACGATCGCCGTCGCGACGTGACCGTCGTGACGCTGCCGCTGCTCGAGGCGGACTGGTACTACCGGGAATTCGAGCGACGGACTCATCTCAGCCTGGGCGGGATGCCGGCCGGATACTCCAAGCGGTCGGCGCGGGTGGCGAGTGTCGCGCGGGCCGCTGGGCGAGCGATCGCAGCTTCGATCGCGGTAGAAGGCGGCGATCGAGCGCCAATTGGCGCGGATTGGATCATGCGGGGACTGTTTGCGGTGAGTCGCTCAAGGCCGCTTACCAATAACGGTTCAGGTGTTGATCTACCGGTTATGCAGATTGATACGTCGGCGGTTGCAGCGGTTCGGGATCTAGTCGATCGGAGGCTCGGTCGCGGCGCGATTCGAGAGTCGGTCGACCCGGTGGACGCCTACGCGATTCGCTTGCTGTCGTGTCCACGTTTGGTGCTCTTGCGCGCGCCGTCCAAAGCCGATCTCGCTTCCCTTGATTCGACCTGTAACCTCCGGTAAGTTGCTACGTTATGCCGTTTCCAGACCTTCCGGACCGGCTTCGGAACGTGCGCGATCGGATCGACGCCGCCATGCGCCGTGGCGGTCACAACCAAATCGTGACGATCGTAGCGGTAACGAAGACCCACGGCCCGGACGCGGTTGATGCGGCGGCCGCCGCTGGCCTGCTCGACGTGGGAGAAAACCGGGTGCAAGAGGCGCTGCCTAAGATGGACGTTGTGAATGCGCCTGTGCGGTGGCATCTGATCGGGCATCTGCAACGGAACAAGGCGAAGGTCCTCCCTCGCTTTCATCTTCTCCATTCACTCGACAGCGCTCGTCTCGCCGACGCCGTCAACGAGGTTGGAACGGCAGCGGGCGCGCCGGTGAACGCGCTGGTGCAGGTGAGCGTGGTTGGCGAGGAGTCAAAGGGCGGTCTGATGCGATCGGACTGGGAGTCCGAGGCGGATAGACTGCGCGGGTTAAACGGCATTCGCGTGCGCGGAGTGATGACGATGGCGCCGTTAAACGCGGACGAAGCCACGCTCCGCGAAGTGTTTGCCGGCGCCCGCGAGGCACGCGCGGTGCTGCAAGCCGCTGGTCATGACGCAACGGAGTTGTCGATGGGCATGTCGAACGATTACGAGATCGCGGTCGAGGAAGGCGCCACTCTGGTCCGACTCGGGACGATTCTCTTCGGAGCGAGATCATGATCGACGAGACGTTTCACCTCACGCCGCTCGACGTTCGCCGATATGAATTCGGTAAAGCGCTTCGCGGGTTCGATCCGGAGCGCGTCAATCAGTTCCGCGAGCAGGTCGCCGAGGAGTTGGAGCGGCTGTCGCGGCTGAATCAGGATCTCGACGGCAAGGCGCGCGGCTTTCACGAACAGTTGCGCGCGTTCCGGGAGCGCGACAAGGCGATCAACGAAGCCCTCGTTTCCGCGCAGCAGCTGCGCGGAGAAATCCGCGATCAGGCGGAGAAAGAGGCGCAGCTGATCGTTCGCGAAGCGCGGGCGGAAGCGGACCGCATGGTCGACGAAGCGCGCGCGGAAATTCGTCGCATCGAGGACCAGCTCTCGGCGCTCGATCGGAATCGCCGCGCGTTTCTCGCGCAGATGCGCACGGTCGTCGAGCGGCAGCTTTCGGAGATCAACGCGGCCGATCAGTCCTCCGCGTCGGACGGCGGCGTTCGCGATGGGGCGGGCGCGGGTTCTCCCGCGTGGATGGGATCGCTCGTCAAGGAATGAGCCTTCTGTCCTCCACGGTTCCTGTCGGCGATGCGTCGACGGCGAATCCTCACGCATTCGAGTTTGTAAATGCCGCGGCGGACGCGGTGCGTGCGCGATTCGGCAAAACGCCGGACGCGGCGATCATCCTCGGCACGGGACTTGGTAGGCTCGCGAGCGAGATCGACGCCGAAGCGACGATCGAGTACGACGACATTCCCGGCTTTCCGCTGTCGACCGTAGAGTCGCACCATGGACGGCTGCTGTGCGGCACACTCGGCGGCAAGACCGTGATCGCGATGCAAGGGCGCTTTCATTATTACGAAGGCTATGCGATGCAGCAGGTCACGTTCCCCGTGCGCGTGCTGCGCGCGCTGGGCGCGAAGACCCTGATCGTGACGAATGCGTGCGGCGGACTGCATCCGCTCTGGTCGGCCGGGGATGTGATGCTGATGGCCGATCACATCAACCTGCTTGGGGACAATCCGCTGATCGGCCCGAACGACGACCGGCTCGGACCGCGCTTTCCAGATCTCTCATCGGCGTACGATGTGTCGCTGCGCGGCGTCGCGCGCGCGGTGGCGGTCGAGAAGCGGTTGATGCTGCGCGAAGGCGTGTACGTCGCCGTGGCCGGCCCGAACCTCGAGACGCGCGCCGAGTATCGAATGCTGCGCACCATGGGGGCGGACGTTGTGGGAATGTCGACCGTGCCCGAGACACTCGTCGCGATCCACGCCGGGATGCGCGTGGTCGGATTTTCAATCATCACCGATCTTTGCCTGCCTGACGCGCTCGAGCCGGCAACGGTCGAGCAAATCATCGCGGTGGCGAATCGGGCGGAGCCTGCGCTCACCGCGCTCGTCACCGGCGTGCTGGAGCGACTATGACGGCGCCAACCGCCGCGAAGTATCAGACGCTCCCGGGCGACAAGGCTGCGGACGCGCTCGAGACCGAGCTGCTCGCTCGATGGAACGACGAAGGCTTGTTTCATCAGACGCTTGCGGCGCGCGAAGGCGCGCCGTCATTCGTATTCTTTGAAGGCCCGCCGACGGCGAACGGTAAGCCGGGCATCCACCACGTTTTTTCTCGGACGATCAAGGATCTCTTCTGCCGCCATCGCGCAATGAAGGGCTTTCGCGTCGAGCGAAAGGCCGGCTGGGATACGCACGGCCTTCCGGTCGAGATCGAGGTCGAGAAACAGCTCGGCATCAGCGGAAAGCAGCAGATTGAAGCGATCGGCGTTGTGGAGTTCAACCGGCTGTGCCGCGAGAGCGTGTTCACGTATCGCGGTGACTGGGAGCGGCTGAGCGAGCGGATGGCGTATTGGCTGGATTACGACCATCCGTACGTGACGTACCACAATGATTACGTCGAGAGCGTTTGGTGGGCGCTCAAGACGTTGTTCGACAAGGGACTGTTGTATCGCGGGCACAAGATCCTGCCGTACTGCCCGCGCTGTGGCACCGCCCTGTCGAGTCACGAGCTGGCGCTGGGATACAAGGAGGTCGAAGATCCGAGCGTGTACATCGCGCTCGAGCTCGTGGGCGACGCGGAGCCGGCGCGCAGAATTCTCGTCTGGACGACGACGCCGTGGACGCTCGTATCGAACGCGGCGCTCGCCGTGCATCCCGACCTCGAGTACGTCGAAGTCGTGCGCAAGGAAGAGGGCAAGGATAAGAGAACGCTCATCCTCGCGGAGTCGCGCCTACGCGCCGTATTGGGCGAGGACTTCCAGTCGCGCTGGAGCGTTGTTGGACGCATGCGCGGCGCCGATCTCGTTGGCAAGACATACAAGCGCCCGCTCGACTGGCTCGACTATCCGGACGGGACGAATCACGAGGTCATCGTTGGCGAAGGCTTCGTGTCGGCCGAAGACGGAAGCGGCGTCGTGCACATGTCGCCGGCGTTCGGCGCGGACGACTACGCGGCGGGGCAGCGTCACAACCTGCCGTTCCTGAATCCGGTCGGCGCGCGGGGCGAATTCCCCGCGGCGATGCCGATCGTTGGCGGCGAGTTCGTGAAGGACGCCGATCCGCTGATCATCGAAGAGCTGAACCGGCGCGGTGTGTTGTTCAAGTCGAGCCGGTTGATGCACTCGTATCCGCACTGTTGGCGATGTGGAACGCCGCTGATCTATTATGCTCGCACGTCGTGGTTCGTGCGTACGACGGCGGTGCGCGAGCAAATGCTCGCGCGCAATGCGCGCGTGAACTGGAATCCGCCGTCCGTGGGCGAGGGCCGGTTTGGCGGCTGGCTCAAGAACAACATCGATTGGGCAATCTCGCGCGATCGCTACTGGGGAACGCCCCTGCCGGTCTGGATCTGCGACGCCGAGTCGTCGCACGTCGAGGCGGTGGGTTCGTTCGCCGAGCTCGCGAAGAAGGCGGGAACGGCGCTGCCGCACGACTTCGATCCTCACAAACCGCACGTCGACGGGTACAGCTGGAAGTGTACGACGGCGGGTTGTGTCGGGACCATGCGCCGCGCGCCTGAAGTGATCGATACCTGGTTCGACTCGGGGTCGATGCCGTTCGCGCAATGGCACTATCCATTCGAGAATCATGATAAGCTCGTCGATCAGTTCCCGGCGGACTTCATCGCCGAGGGCGTTGATCAGACGCGCGGGTGGTTCTACTCACTGTTGGCGATCGCGACGTGCCTTGGCGACGCGCTGCCGAACAACAACGTCGATGACGCGCGAGCCGGCGGGGTGGCCGACGGGCCTCCATCGTTTAAGACGGCGCCGTATCGCGCGGTCGTGGTGAACGATCAGGTGCTGGACGCCGAGGGGCTCAAGATGTCGAAGAGCCGCGGGAATATCGTCGAGCCGTGGGGAGTCATCGAGCGCCACGGGATCGATGCGGTGCGTCTCTTCTTCGTGGCGTCGAGCAGCGTGTGGGTGCCGCGCGCGTTCGACGAGAAGGTGCTGGTCGAGCAGGCGGGCCGCTTCCTCCGCACTTTAAAGAATGTGTATAGCGGGATCTTCGCTCAGTACGCGAACTTTGGCTGGTCGCCGTCCGAACAGGATCCGCCGGCGTCAGCGCGTCCGCCGATCGACCGCTGGATGATCAGTCGCCTGGCGCTGCTCGAGCGGACGGTGGACGCGGCGCTCGAGTCGTACGACGCGACGGCCGCGTCGCGCGCGATCATCGAGTTTGTCGACGACGACCTCGCCAACTGGTACGTGCGCTTGAATCGTGCCCGGTTCTATGAAGTCGACAGCGACGACAATCGCGCCGCCTTCGCCACGCTGCACGAAGTCTTGTCGTCGGTCTGTCGACTGCTCGCGCCCATCGCGCCGTTTCTCAGCGACTGGATCCATCGCGAGTTGAATGGCGAGTCGGTGCACCTCGCACCGTTCGTCGCACCGCGCCTGGACCCTGTGGACTCGTCGTTCGATGCGCCCATGCACGCCATTCGCGAGCTCGCCCGACTCGGCCGCGCGGCGCGTGAGGAGATCGGAATCAAGGTTCGCCAGCCGTTGTCGAGGATGGTGTGCGTTGCTCCACAGCTAAGCGACAGTGCGCTCGAAGCATTGGCGCCGTTGCTCGCTGGTGAGCTCAACGTCAGGGAGGTCCAGTTCGCTTCGTCGGGGGATGCGTTGGTGACCCTCGAGGCCAAGCCGAATTTTCGGTCGCTGGGTAAGAAGTTCGGAGGCAACACACAAACGGCCGCGAAGGCGGTTGCGGCGCTCGGCAACGAGGAGCTGCGCCGGTTTGAGCGCGGCGAAGTACTCGTCGTTAGCGTTGGCGGGGAATCTCACGACCTGGGGCCGGACGATCTCACGATAGTCAGGCGCGCCACTGGAAGCCTTGCCGTCCAGGAGGACAAAGGCTTCTTCGCCGCGCTCGATCCAAGCCTTACACCGGAACTCGTGCTGGAGGGGCACGCTCGAGAACTTCTGAGCCGGGTACAGCGTATGCGAAAGGAGCGCGGACTCGCGGTCAGCGATCGAATTTCGTTGACCGTCGTTGGCGGCGATCAGGTGCAAGCGGTGATGCGCGCGCACGGGGAGTGGATTGCTGCCGAAGTGTTGGCAAGCGAGCTCGTGATCCAGGAAGAAGCGAACGCGAACGCCGACGGCCAGGGTATGCATGCGATCGATCTTGACGGAATAACGGCCCATGTGGCCATCACCAGGATAGAGTAGCAATGGCGACGACACCCACTACTAGCGCGAAGAAGCCGAAGGGCATGAATAAGAAGATGTTGCAGCATTTCGAGAAGCGCTTGATCGACGAGCGCAAGCGCGTGCTGAAGGAGCTCGGTCGGAACGACGAAGCGTTTGGCTCGACACCGCAATCGGCGGACGGCGACTTGAGCAGTTACTCATTCCACATGGCGGATCAGGGGACGGACGCCATGGAGCGCGAGAAAGCATTCCTCTTTGCCAGCCAAGAGGGGCGCTTCCTATGGCATATCGACGAAGCGCTGCGCCGGTTGTATCGCACGCCCGACACGTTCGGCAAGTGTCATCAATGCGGAAACGACATTGCGTTCGATCGCCTCGACGCGCTGCCGCACGCTCGCTATTGCATCGATTGCAAACAGCGTGAGGAAGATGCGAAGAAGTAACTCCGGCCTTTTTTGGCCGGTGCTGGTGCTGGCGAGCGTGATCGACTTCTGCACGAAGGCGCTCGCCGTCAGCCGTCTCATTCCGCAGCGCCTGCCGCACGACGTGCTTGGCGGGTGGCTGCGGTTTACGCTGGTGTACAATCCGGGTGCGGCGTTCGGGCTGAATGTGGGGGCGTATTCTCGGTGGATCTTCATGGCGCTGACGTTCATCGCCCTGGCGATTCTGGGGTGGCTCTATTCGGCGACCCGTCCCGGCGACGTGCTCCGCACGATGTCGCTGGCGCTGGTGTGCGGCGGCGCGCTGGGGAATTTGATCGATCGCATTCGGTGGTCGGACGGCGTGGTCGACTTCATCGACATCGGATTCGGCGATGCGCGGTGGCCGACGTTCAATCTCGCGGACATGGCGGTCAGCGTTGGCGCGGTGCTTCTCGCATGGGTGCTATGGGGAGAGGATGCCGAGCCGGAGGCGGTGAGTGCCGCGACCGGCGGTTCCGCGGTGGTAGCGGTCGGCGAAACGCCGAAACTGCATTAGACTTCGCCGTCCCACTATGAATCCTACCGAGAGAAACGGGCGCCTATTCTGGACCGCCGCCATTGCCGTCGTCTGCCTCGATTTCGTCAGCAAGACGTTGGCGGTGAAGTATCTCATTCCGCACGTTCCGGCGGACATCATCGGCAGCGTTGGGCGGTTCACGCTGGCGTACAATCCGGGCGCCGCGTTCAGCATGTCGTTGGGCCCGATGTCGCGGTACATCTTCGGGACGTTGTCGACGGTCGCGCTGTTCGTGCTGTGGCGTCTCTTTCGGGTCTGGCGAGTTTCGACGCCGAGCGACAGTGAGTTTACGGTCCGCGCGCTCGGTCTAGGGCTCGCGTGGGGTGGAGCGGCTGGGAATCTCATCGACCGATTTCGGTCACCGCTCGGCGTTGTCGACTTCATCGATATCGGCGTTGGCGATGTTCGTTTCTGGACGTTCAACGTTGCAGATTCGGCTGTGACGATCGGCGCCGCCGTTCTGGCCTGGGTGTTGTGGCGGGAGGATCGTCGTACGTTGGCGACATTGGCGGCGGAAGCAGCAACCCGGGACACGCCCGCGGCATAGTCCATCGTAGTGCCATCAGCGTGGCTGACTGGCGAGCACACTTGCCGGAGCTGACCTGATGTCGACGACCCACGAACTGATTGCGACCGATGATGCACCGCGCCTGGATGTCCTGGTGGCGGCGGAGTTGGATATTTCGCGGAACCAGGCGGCGACGCTGATCGCTCAGGGCTGCGTGACAGTGAACGGCAAGCCTGAGAAGGCGAGCTACCGTTCGCGGCCTGGTGAAGCAATAACCATTGTGGTGCCAGTTAGTCAGTCGCGCGACGTCATCGGCGAGGACATTCCGCTCAACATCGTCTACGAGGATGACGAATTTTTGGCCGTCGACAAGCCGGCGGGGATGGTCGTCCATCCAGCGCCTGGCAACTGGACGGGCACGCTCGTCAACGCGCTAAAGGGCCGTGGTAGTTCGCTTTCCGAGGCGCCCGATGAGAGCCGAGCCGGGATCGTTCATCGGCTGGACAAGGAAACGTCCGGGTTGCTGCTCGTCGCCAAGACCGACCGGGCGCACCGCGCGCTTGGGGCAGCCCTTCAGGCTCGTCAGATCACGCGCCGGTACGCGGCGCTCTCGTGGGGGCATCTCACGGATGATCGAATAACCGTCGATAAGCCGGTTGCTCGGGACCCGAAAGACCGGACTCGGATGGCCGTCGTCAGTACCGGACGGCCCGCGCGCACCGATTTTACCCGGCTCGCTCGCTTCGATTCCGCGGATCTGCTCCGGGCGCACCTGTACTCCGGACGCACGCACCAAATCAGAGTCCACCTCGCGGCGATCGGCCATCCGGTCGTTGGCGACGATACCTACGGAGGCGGTGGCGGGAGGAGGTTAGTAAATCTCCCTCCGCGCCGACACTTCCTACATGCGGCATGGTTGGTCTTCCGCCACCCCGTCACTGGGGAGACGATCGACCTGCGTTCGCCGCTGCCGGAAGAGTTGCATCGCGCGCTCGTGGCCGCCGCAGGCCCCGACGTGTCAATCGCCGACACCAATCCGTTGGACTTCTTTGGATTCTATCGCACCGACCCTTGAGGTTTTGGCCACGCCGACGCTGCTGTTTCGCGTTGGCGGGGTGATGTACGGCTGCGACGTCACGAGTCTTCAAGAGATCATACCGCTGCGACGAATGACGCGCCTTCCGGGCGCGCCGGCCTGCGTGCGCGGTTTGATCAACATGCGCGGCACGATCATGACTGTGCTCGATCTTGGCGTCCGCCTCGACCCGACGCGCGCGCCGGCTCTGAGCGGAAGCATCGTCGTGCTGGGGATACGCGAACGCCTCGTGGGAATTCTCGTCGATGAGGTGACGGACATGCGATCGATCGCGCCGCGGGATGACGCGATCGGCGAAGCTGATGGAACCCCGTGGGGCGCGCCCGACTCGGTGGTGCGCGGCGTCACGACGGTCGACGACACGGCAGTGGTGATGCTCAATCTCGAAGCGTTAGTCACGCAGGTCCTGCTTTTCTAGTGGAGGTAACCTTGAATCACACAGTTCTTATTTGCGACGACGCGGTGTTCATGCGGACGATGGTCGGCGACATTCTCACCCAAGCGGGCTTCGAGATCGTCGGGCAAGCGGAAACCGGTGTGCAGGCCGTCGAACAATACAAGTTGCTCAAGCCGGACCTCGTGACAATGGACATCGTCATGCCGGACATGGGCGGCATCGACGCCGTTCGCGAGATCTACGCGTTCGACCCCAATGCGAAGATCCTCATGTGCAGCGCGATGGGTCAGCAAGCCCTCGTCGTGGAGGCTATTCAGGCCGGCGCCAAGGACTTCGTCGTCAAACCGTTTCAGCCCAGCCGAGTGCTCGAGGCTGTGCAACGCGTGCTCGGCTAAGACCCGAATCGCCGGCGTGCACCCGTGAATACTCTCGAGTACGCAGATCTCTTTCTCACCGAAAGCCGCGAGCATGTCGTCGCGGTCAATCGTGCGTTGCTCGAGCTCGAGCGTGACACCACCGGCCCGAATTCATCCGGGGCAGTGGCGGAGATTTTTCGCGCCGTGCACACCATAAAGGGAATGGGCGCGACGATGGGCTTCGCGATCGTCGCCGAACTTGCTCACGAGCTCGAGAACGTGCTCGATCGTGTCCGCCGCGACGACCTCGCGCTCGACGTCGACGTGATGGACGTGCTCTTCCGCGCCGCCGACATTCTGGAGCTCGCGGTCGAAGCCGCGGTCGCCGGTCGTGACGGGGAACTGCACTCGGCCGATCTCGTGGCGCAGCTACGCGCGCTCGGCACGATAACGAGCAATGGCGACTGGACGGTCGACGCGCCGCCCGGGCCGGGCATGCTCGTCAGGATTCGCCTGCAGCCCGATACGCCGCTCCGCGGCGTTCGCGCCTTCATCATCGTGCAGTCGCTGGGCAAGCTCGGCGAAGTCCTCGTCACCGAGCCTTATATTGAGGATCTGCAATCGGAGGGCTTCGCATCCGACTTCGCGCTCCGGCTCGCGACCACTGCCGATCCGTCGGCGGTGGAAGATGTCGTGCGTCGCGCCGGAGACGTCGCGGACGTCGAAGTCAACGGGGACATCGCCAAGGAGAGTCCAGCAGAGAAGCCTGCCGCAAAGCAGGCCGCGAATCCCGTTGCGCGAATCAGCGGTCCGTTCGGCGCGGAGCCTGCCGAAATCGACGGTGCGCGCCGCGCGCGACACGTTCGCATCGATGTGCGTCGCTTGGACGCGCTGATGAATCTCGCCGGCGAGCTCGTGATCGCCCGCGGACGCCTCACGCAGTTGTCGGCCGATCTCGGCAACGCGGCGCTCGAAGAGACCGTCACGCAGGCGTCGGCGTTGATTACCGAGCTGCGCGACGAGATCACGGCGAGCCGGATGGTGCCGGTGTCGCACGTGTTCGACCGGTTTCCGCGCATCGTGCGTGACGCTGCCCGCGCGGTTGGAAAGCCGATCGACTTCGTCGTCGAAGGCAAGGACATCGAGCTCGATCGCTCAATGCTCGACGAGCTCGGCGACTCCATCGTGCACCTGCTGCGCAACGCGATCGACCACGGCATTGAGGATTCTGAACAGCGCGCTGCCGCCGGCAAGCCCGAGACCGGACGCCTCGTATTGAGTGCCGTTCGCGATCGGTCGGCGATCGTCATCAAGGTGTCGGACGACGGAAAAGGCATCGATCGCGCGCGGGTGCTCGCGCGGGCGAAGCGCGACGGTCTCATCGACGCGGCGCGCACCGATCTCACCGAGGACGAGTTGCTTCGCCTGATCGCGCGGCCTGGATTCTCGACAGCGGAAGCGGTGACGAGCATGTCCGGTCGCGGCGTCGGCGTCGACGCGGTGTACACGCGAGTTCGTTCACTCGGCGGCGCGATGGACATTCGTTCGGTGCAGGGGCGGGGTACGACGATGATTCTTCGCCTGCCGCTGACGCTTGCCGTCGTGCGGGCGGTGCTCGCGCGCGTCGCGGACGAGACCTATGCGATTCCGCTCGCGCACGTGAGCGAGTCGATCGAGCTGTCGGCGGACGACGTCCGCACGGTAAACGGCCGCGAAGTGTTGCTCGCGCGCGATGAGGTGCTGCCATTGCTGCGTCTTCGCCAAATCGTTGGCCTACCGGAATATGTCGCGCCGAGCGCGATCGAGCTGGAACAGGTGGTCATGATCGATCTTGGCGACCGCCGCGCGGCGCTCGTGGTCGACGAGCTCGTGGCGCAGGACGAAATCGTCGTGAAGCAGTACGACGGTCCACGAGAAGGTCTCGACTGTTTTGCCGGCGCCACGCTACTTGGCGACGGTGCACCATCGCTGATCGTCGACGTCAGTAGTCTCGCCGCCTGAGGAACTCATGGAAGACACCCTAACTCTGAAGGCGAATCAGCTCGACGCGTTGCGCGAGGTCGCCAATATCGGCGCCGGCCACGCGGCCACCGCGCTGTCGCAGTTGATCGGCGAAACGATCATGATCAGCGTGCCACGCATCAACGTCTCACGTCTCGAGGATATGCCGCAACAGGTGGGCGCGGCTGATGAACCGGTGGCCGCCGTCTTGATGCACATGCTCGGCGACCTCACCGGACGCACGCTGCTGGTGTTTCCGCGCAAGACCGCCGGCCGCCTCGCCGAAATGCTGTTGAAGCGATCGTCCGGCGAGGACGAGTTCAACGAGATGGAGCAGTCTGCTATTAAGGAAGTCGGAAACATTCTCAGCTCGGCGTATATGAATGCGTTGAGCAGCTTCATGGGCATGGTGCTCCTGCCGTCGCCGCCGAGTCTGGCGGTGGACATGACGTCGGCCGTGTTGACGACCGCCTATCTCCAGTTCGGCACCGACAAGGACACAGTGTTTTGTGTGGAGAGCGAGTTTCTCTTGAACGACCGCGACGAAAGCCTGCGCGGGTATTTCCTGCTGTTGCCCGACCCCGCGTCGTTACTGGCCATTCTCAAAGCCGTGCGCGTCGCCTGAGATGATGTTGACTTCCGAACGAGACCGAGAAGTACTTCGTTCGTTCGCCCGACGGATCGATCCGTCGGACGCCGGGGCGCATAACAACCTCGGTGTGTTGTATTTCAACAAGGGTCTCCATGAGGAGGCCGTCGCGGCCTTCATGAGCGCGCTCGAGCTCGACCAGACGATGCAGGTGGCGCAGCGGAATCTGGAGATCGCGTACTTCAACACCGGCTATTACGATACTCGAATTCCGGAACTAAAAGAACGGGTTCGCACGCGCCCGGACGATCGCGGCGCGCGATGGGAACTCGGGCGCACGCTGTCGTTGCTCGGCCAGCCGCGCGAGGCGGCGAGTGAATTCCGCGCGTTGTTGCAGAGCAATCCGAATGACGTCGCGGCACTGCTGCAGCTCTCCATCGCGGAACAGCACGGGGGCGACATCGAACGCGCGCAGGCGACGCTCGAACGCGCCGTCGCGCTCGATCCCGATAGCTCGCTGCTCCACGTCTCGCTCGGCGAGCTGCTCTACCACCGCGGCAAGAGTGAAGACGCGTTGGCGGCGCTCGAACGCGCCGTGCAGCTCAATCCCGAGAATTACGATGCGCTGTACCTGATGGGCTTCGTGCTCGGAGATCTGGGGCGTCACGACGACGCGCACCTGGCGCAGCAGCGCGCGGTGAAGCTGAACCCGACGCTCTCGCGGGCGCACGCGAACCTGGCGATCGATGCCGAGCGCATCGAGCAAACGTCGCAGTCGCCGAATGCGGCGAGCCGGCGTCCTGAAGTCATCGGCGAAGGACAATTGGCGCGGTACAACCTGGGGCTCGCGTTTCGCGGCCGTGGATACTTCGCCGAGGCGCTCAACGAATATCAGACCGCGTTGGATCGCGGCGAAGAGCGCGATCTCGTCTTGCAAGCGATGGCCGAGGTGCTGCTGCTCATGGCGCGCCACGATGAAGCGCTTCGCATTTACGAAGAGCTCGTCGAGCGCCAGCCGAACAGCCCCAAGCTGTGGAACGAGCGCGGCGTCGTCTTCCATCAGCAGGGAAAGTTCGCGGAAGCGGAAAGCAGCTATCGTCGAGCGCTCGAGGCGGAATCAGACTATGCGATTTCCCTGAACAATCTCGGTGTGTCGTTGTATCATCGCGGCGCCGGAGAAGAGGCCCTTGCGTCGTTCAACGCGGCGCTCGAATCACACCCGGACTTCGACAAGGCGCTGCTGAATCTCGCGCTCCTGTACGCGCGAGCGAAGCGATCCTCGTCCGCGCTCGGGGCGTATCGTCGAGTGCTGGTGACCGTGTCAGATCATCCGGTCGCGTGGAATGGCATTGGCCTGGTGCTCTCGGACCTGCGAAAGTTCGAGGATGCGCGTACCGCGCTGGCTCGCGCGATCGAGGCGCGCCCGGATTTCGCGCAAGCGCGTTACAACATGAGCTTCGTGCTGAGCAATCTCGGAGACTTCGAGGGCGCTTTGCGCGAGACGAAGCGCGCCCTGGAGCTCGATCCGTACTACGTCGCGCAGAAGTTCGAGCTGGCGATGGACGCGGGATACGAGAACACGAATCTTTCGATTCAGCCCGACTTCGGTTCGGAGCGATCGATCGACGCGGCGATTCCCGACTTCAGCTTCGATCCTCACTCATTGGACTCGTTGTTCACGACCTTGAGGCCGGCCACGGAATCCACGTCCGCGGCTCGCGTGCCGGATGCGACGCCGTTCGCCCTCGCGGCCGACTATCTGTCGAAGGGCCTGTACGACCGCGCGGCGGCGGAAGTGAGTCGGGCGATGGCGCGTGGGAACGCGCGCGGCGACGGACTTGCACTGCAGGCCGACATCTACGCCAAACAAGGGTTGTACGGCGAAGCGCTCGAGCGGTACCGTGATGCGCTGCGCCTCGAGCCCGAGCTGCAGCACGCGGTCGCTGGCGAAGCATGGTCGCTCGTTCGACTCGGTCGCGCGACTGAAGCCTTGCCGTTCGCGAGGCGGCTCGTTGCGGCGCATCCCGACGATGTGGATATGCTCATGCTCGCGGCGACGGCATGCGCCGATTCAGGTGAACACGGCGATGCCCTCGCATTTCTTGAATCGGCGCGCCGGCTTGGTCCGATGCGCGCCGACGTGCAGCGGCAGGTCGGCGACATCGCGCGCGGATTGAACGACGTCGACGGCGCGATCGTCGCGTATCGTCGCGCGTTGGAGCTCGACCCGGATTTCGCCGTCGTCCGATACCAGTTGTCGCATCTTCTCGAATCGCGCGGCCAGGATCGAGAGGCAGAGCGCGAACTCGTCGCCGCGCTCGACGCCGTTCCGACCTACGCGGATGCGACACTGGCGCTCGCGTCGCTTCGCCGTCGCAAAGGCCGGCCGGCCGATTCACTGATCATGTTGATCGAAGTGCTCGAGCGCGATCCATACAACTTCCATGCGCTCCTCGCACTCGGCGACACATTGGTCGCGCTTGGACGCCGGAATGACGCGACATACGCGTTCAGCCGCATTCTGCGCTTCGATCCGTCGCACCCCGAAGCCGCCGAGCGGCTTCGCGAACACCACGCGGGAGTCTGACCGATGGCGATCGAGGGACCGCTTCGCGAGCTTGGAATTCACGACGTCTTTCAGCTGCTGGACCTCAGCCGAAAGACCGGCCTGCTGCGCGTCTCGTCGCCGTTGCTGGAGGACGAGGGAGTTGTGCGCTTCGAGAACGGCCGCGTGGTCCAGGCGACGACTCACAAGGCGTCATCGCTCGCCCCTTCGACGCGTGCCAGCACCAACGGCGCGACGTCGCGAAAGGAACGCGAACGCCAGCTCCGCACGCAAATCGAGAGCGCCATCTTCGAACTGATGTCGTGGGAAGAGGGCTTCTTCTCCTTCGAGGAGCAACCCGCTGAGCCGTGGCCGGCCGACATCCACGTGAGCATTTCGACGGCGTCGCTGCTGATGGAAGGCGCGCGCCGAATCGATGAGTGGTCTCGTATCGCGCAGGTCGTGCCCAGCGTGGCGGCCGTTCCGGAGCTCGCGCCGGTCGACGCGGAGCGCGAGGGTCCGATGCTCGACTTGTTGCCGCACGAGTGGCAGGTGCTGTCGATCATCGACGGAGCGCGCGACGTTCGTACGCTCGCCGCGGAGCTTAGCCGGGACGAATTCGAGATCGCGAAAGTCATCTTCGGTCTGACGACGACCGGGATCGTCGTGCTGCGCTCGTCGGCGCGACAGGACGCCGCGTCGAGTAACACCGACGTCGAAGCCCGTTTGTCGACGGCGCATGTCGACGCAGGGCTCGCGGCCACAAAGCGTGGCGATTTTGCGTCCGCTCGCGCGAGCTTTGAGCAGGCATTGCGCCTTGCGCCCGACGAGCGCTCCGCCGCACGTGCGCAGGACGCGCTCAACGCGATCGCACATCTCGAGCGCGTGTTGGAGGCTCATGTCAACGCCTGACGAGATTCGTCGGTGGAGCGAAGAGCTCGCGCGCGAGCCGTCGAGCCTCGTGTTCCTGAAGCTCGGCGAAGCCATGCGCCAGCAGGGACAGCTCGAGATCGCCCTCAAGATTGCTCTGCGCGGGCTCGAACGGCATTCGTACAATGCTGAAGCTCACGACCTCGTGGCGCGCATTGCCGTCGACCGCCGGGACTTCGAACGCGCCGGTGAAGAATGGCAAACGGTGCTCGGCATCGAACCGGATCATGTCGGTGCGCGAAAGGGTCTTGGGTACTTGAGCTACATCCAGGGCGATCTGGGAAGCGCGGAATATCATCTCGGGCATGTTGCGGCCGCCGGCGACAACGGTGTGCTCACCGCGCTCGCGACCGTCCGTCGAACGTCGGACCCCGGCTTCGCCGCTCCCGCCGAAGCGGTGCAGACCACTCATCACTTCGATCCGCGCCGGCTGTTCGCTGATGTTATCGTCGACGAGGGACAGACCGCGCTGTTGCTGGATTCGGCGGGCCTGGTGCTCGGCGGCTTGTATGTCGATCCCGAAGGCAACGACGTATCGCAGGAGACTGGCGCGCGGCTGGCGGCGATCTCCGACGAAGTGCGCCGCGCGATGCGTCATCTCGACATCGGAGAGTGGCGGTCGGTGGTGTTCGAGACGCACGCGGCCGTCATCGGAATGGCGCCGGCGGCGGATGAGAGTTTGCTCGTGGTCGCCGCGTCGCGCGCGACGCCGCTTGGGCGCCTGCGTTGGTTGGTTGACCAATGTGTCATCCGCGCGTCGCACTATCTTCGCGACGGAGCGCTCGCGAGATGACCACTCCATTCAGCGCGACGCTCGAATCGTTGATCCGTCTCCGCGGTGTCCGCGCGAGCCTGATCGTGTCGGAGCGCGACGGCTTGGTGGTGGACGAGAACCTCCGCTACGGGCAGGAAGGTGAACGCGTGGCCGCGCTCGCCGCGTCGATCTATCGCAAGGCCCGGTTGTCCGCGGCGTCGGCGCGGTTCGGGTCGGTGTCGTTCCTTCAACTCGACGGCGAGAACGGCCGCGTGTGCATCGCGGGTGCCGGCAACGATCTGGTCATCGTCGTCGTGGCTGACCAGAGCGCGAACGTCGGTCTGATCCGCGTCGATTTGCTCAAGGCGACGCAGGCGTTTCAATGATCATCGCGACCGTCGAGCCGTGGGTCGAGCCGCCGCTCAAGCAATATGTCGACGACGCGCGCGCCCGGATGGCGCTATTGCTGCATCCGTCGGGGCAGGTGGTGGCGCAGGCCGGCTTCTCGCGCGCGGTGGACGTGATGACGGCGTGCGCGCTGGCGGCAGCGGTTCATGCGACGTCACGCGAGCTCGGCCGTCAATTGGAGGGAGACACGACGCGCCGCGGAAAAAGCTTTGACGGGCTTCACCACGGCGGGGAGCAAGTGCAATTGCATCTGGCGCCGGTCGAGACGCGCGGCGGTTCGTACATTTGCCTCACGGTCTTCGACGCCGAGAGCTCGCTGGGGCTGGTCAGGATGTATTTCGCGGATCTCTGTGCGGCACTCGCCGCGGCGGCGCCGCGATTCGCCGTGAAACGGACACCGGCGCTCGCCGCCGACTTCGAGCACGATCTCAATCGCAACCTTGCCGGTCTCTTCGGCCGAAGCTAGCGTGACCGTCGCAACCACCGATGTTCGATCTTCGTAATTCGTAAACTTTAAACCACGCTTCCGTTGTCACTCGTCAACTACGCTACTCGTGAGATTACCTGCAAGATCGTCTATTACGGACCAGGCCGGTCCGGAAAGACGTCGAATTTGCAGTACATCTACGGGCAGGTGCCAGACGATCGCAAAGGGAAGATGGTGTCGCTCGCGACGCAAACCGATCGAACGCTCTTTTTCGATTTCCTGCCGCTCGACCTGGGGACGATTTCCGGATTCACGACGAAGTTCCAGCTGTACACGGTTCCGGGCCAGGTCTACTACCAGGCGACGAGAAAGCTCGTGCTGCAAGGCGCCGACGGCGTCGTGTTCGTTGCGGACAGCCAGACGCGTCAGCTCGAAGAGAACATCGAAAGTTTTCAGGACCTCCACGCGAACCTCGCCGAACACGGCATCGACCCGCGCGCTGTTCCGCTGGTCATGCAGTACAACAAACGGGATTTGCCGCGCGAGCTCGCACTCGATCCCGCGGAGTTGTCGGACGCGCTCAACTTCCGCGGCGTCCCGGAGTTCGCTGCCGACGCGCTTCACGGTCCAGGCGTCTTCGAAACGTTGCGCGCCATCTCCGAGCTCGTGTTGAAACGATTGAGCGCTGGCCCCGCCGACGCGGTGAGGTAGTATGCAAGTCGATTCACGGCTTCGCTTCGACAATTTCGTCGTCGGTTCGGCGAACAGGCTCGCGGTTGCCGCCGCTCGAGCCGTGTCCGACAGCCCGGGGTCCGTCTACAACCCGCTCTTCATCTACAGCAATTCCGGTCTCGGCAAGACGCACTTGATGAGCGCCATCGGCAACCAGGTGGCGCAGCGTATGCCGGCGCTCAACGTCGAAATCGTGACGCTCGACGACTTTGTCGCGGAGCTGCACCAGGCGATCGCCGACGGTCGAAGCGAACGCTTCAAGACGCGCCATTTGCAAACCGGCGTGCTCCTCATCGACGACATGCAGTTTCTCACCGGGCATCGCGAGACCCAGAACGAATTACTGCGGATCTTCAACGCGTTGCAGGCGGGCGGAAAACAGATCGTCATGACGAGCGATCGGCCGCCGGCGGACATCGCGGACGTCGATGAGCGTTTGCTGACGCGACTGTCCGGTGGTCTGATCGTCGACATCGGCGCCCCCGATTACGAAACGCGAATGGCGATCCTGAACGCCAAGTGCGACGAGCGCGGTGTGCGGTTTCGCGGCGGCGTCATCGAGGAGTTGGGGCGTCTCGAATTCCGTAACGTCCGTGAGCTCCAGGGCGCGCTCAATCGCCTCATCGCGCACCAGACGCTGGGCGGCGGAGAACAGGTCGAACCGTCTGCGGTCATGAGTATCCTTGGCGACCTCGCCGACCAGCGTCCGCGCACGAGCGGCGCCGTGGCGAAACACGTCGATGAGTTTCAGGATTTTCTGAGCGGCATTCAGAGCGCCGTCGCGCAGCATGTCGATCAGTGGAAGCCACGCGTGACCGAAGCCATCGCGTATTGGCGAAGCGAAGGATATCGCACCGGCCCGCTCGATCGTGCGCTGCACGATGCCGCGCCCGCGCTCGGCGTTGATGGACTGCTTCGCGCGTTCGAGTCGAGCGTGACACGCCTTCGCGATCTGGAAAAGCAAGTTGCCAAGCTCGACGGACAACTGGCCAAGCACGACGCGTTCCGCGATCCCGACCGCATCGCGGACGCCGAACAGTTTCTGGAGCGCGCGATGCGCACCGCGACGCCGCCCCCGGGTCCGTCGGCGGCGTTTACGCGCGCGGGGTTCGAAGTCGGCTCGAGCAATCAGCTCGCCGTGCGCGCCGCCGACGCCGTGGTTGCCGTCCCTGCGAGCCGCTACAATCCGCTCTTCATTCACGGGCCGAGCGGTGTGGGAAAGACGCATTTGCTCAATGCGATCGGCCACGGCATCGCGATGGGCTCGAACGGCGGAGTCGCGTGCGTTCCGGCGCAACTCTTCGTCGATGAGTTGATCGCCGCGCTGCAAGAGGGAACGGTGGACCGATGGCGCGCGCGGTATCGCACGGCCTCGGCACTGCTGCTGGACGATGTGCAGTTCGTCGCCGGGAAGGAGCGCACTCAAGAAGAGTTGTTTCACGTTTTCAACGCGCTGTACGCCGACGGACGCCAGATTGTTTTCGCGAGCGACCGTCCGCCTCGCGAACTGTCGGGCCTCGAAGAGCGGCTGCGCTCACGGTTCGAGGGCGGACTCGTCGTTGCGATGCAGTCTCCCGACCGCGCGCTCCGCGAGCGCCTCTTTACGAGATTCCTCAAAGATCTTGGCGTCGACGCAACGGGCGAGATGGTGTCGTATCTCGGGTTGCGCCCGGTCGCGAGCGTTCGAGAGATCATTGGCACGGCCAACCGCATCGTTGCGTCGGCCGAAGTCAAACGAGTGCCGGTGTCACTGCGGTTCATGCGCGCCGAGCTCGAGCCCGACGACGCGGACTCGCAGCGCGCGAGCATGATGCCGTCGACCGCTGACGCGGCGTTTCTCGACCGTGAGAAGATCGTCTGGCAATGGCCCGACGTCTCGGCGCGTCTCATCGAGGAGTTCCGCTAATGGCCATTCGCGGAAGTCTGAAAGAGGCGAGCCTGCCCGACGTGCTGCAGTTGCTCGCGATGGGGAAGAAGACTGGCTGCCTTAGCGTCGCGCACAAGAACAGCTTCGGCTACATCTATTTCGACAAGGGACGCATTTGCTATGCGTCGGTCGTCAATCGTCGCGATCGTCTCGGTGACGTCCTCGTGAAGAGCGGAACGATCACGCAGGCACAGCTCGATGGCTGCGTGGCAATGCAGGATAAACGCCGCGATAAACGGCTTGGCGAACTACTGGTCGAACAGCGCGCGCTGACCCAGCGACAGTTGCACGACGCAATCGCTGTCCAGATTCAGGAAGCCGTCTATTTCCTGTTTACCTGGAATCTGGGAACGTTCAACTTCGAAGCGGACGTCGCGCCGGATCAGCAGGACGTCGTCGTGTCGATCAATCCGGAATCGCTGTTGCTCGAAGGCGCGCGTCGGGTCGACGAGTGGGGGCTCGTCGAGAAGAAGATTCCGACGTTCGACATCGTGTTCGAGATCGATCGCAGCAGGATGTTCTCGCACGAGGTTGATCTCACGGCGGATCAACGGCATGTGCTCGAGCTCGTCGATGGCTCGCGCGACGTGCAGGAGATCATCGACGCGTCGGGCATGGTCGAGTTCGAAGTCGGCAAGGCGCTCTACGGTCTGTTCGTCGCGGGCTTCGTGAACCGCATCGGAAAGACCGCTCCGCCGGCGCCGACTGTTCCCGAAAATCGCACGGAGGAACACCGCAACCTCGGTATAGCATTCTATAAAACGGGAATGCTCGATGAAGCGGTGCGCGAGTTCCGTCGTGTCCTGGAGCTACGGTCGGCAGATCCTGCGGCGCGATTCTATCTCGGCCTTGTGATGGCGCGTCAGCGCCGGTGGGCGGACGCCGTCGCCGCGTTCACGGAGGCCGCCGCGCAGCCCGGCGCGAAGGTGGCCGTCTTTCACAACCTCGCATTTGCCTTCGAGCAACTGTATCGGTACGACGAGGCGCGCGGCGCTCTCGATGAAGCCATTCGCCGCGGCGGAGACACCGACCCTCGTGTTCAAACATCGCTCGGCGTCGTGAGTCTGCTCTGCGGCGACCTGCCGGCCGCGGAAGCGGCGCTCGCGGCGGCAAAACCGTTGTTCGGCTCGCGACCTGCGACGGCAGCGTGGTATCACTACGCGGGGTTGGCGGCAGGACTCTCCGGCAACTTCCGGCGCGCGATTGAAGTACTGTCGGAAGGCGTCGCTGCGCATCCGCGGTCTGGACCGTTATACAACAATTTGTCGGCTGCGCTCGAACGCGCGCTGGAGTACGATCGTGCGCTGGAAGCCGCGGAACGCGGCCTTCAGGAGGACTCCACCATCGCGTGCCTGCACAAGAACGTCGGCGATCTCCAATACCGCGCTGGTCGATACGACGAAGCGTTGGAGGCGTACGTTCGCGCCGTGAAGTCCAACTCGGAGCTGGGCGGAGACGTTTACCTCAAGCTCGGGAATATTCGTCTCCGCCGGCGCGAGCGCGACGAGGCAGTGAAGTGTTGGGAGCGAGCATTGGAGCTCGCGCCGAACAACGCGATCGTGCGAACGAATCTCGAGTCGGTCCGACAGGTTTTTTGATGTCCGAGCAGCCTTCGAATGCCGCGCTGCCCGACCCAGGCGTCGGCGATTTCAACGCATTGACGCGCAAGATCTCGGCCGAGCGGGGTTTCGGGTGCGCGAGCTATAAGGAAAAATGTCTGCGGCGCCGCATCGCGGTGCGCATGCGCGCGCGCGGCGTGCACACTTACGAGGACTATTCGAGAATACTCGAATCGGATGAGGGCGAGTACGACCGGCTGCTCGACACGCTGACGATCAACGTCACGAAGCTCTTTCGAAACTGGGACGTCTACGCATCGATGTCGACGAATGTCATCCCCGTGCTGTGGGACCGCGGGACGCCGATTCGCGTGTGGAGCGCCGGCTGTTCCTCGGGCGAGGAGCCGCATTCGCTCGCCGTGCTCTTCCATCGCCATGCCGAGGCGAACGGGCAACTCAATCATTTGAAGCGCATCGACGTGCTCGGCACCGACATCGACCGGCGGTGTCTCGCCGACGCCGTGAAAGGGCAATTCGAAGCAGCCGACTTCACCGACACGCCGGACGATCTCCGCGCGCGCTATTTCACGCCGACCGCGCCGTTCACCGCGATTCCGTCCGTGCGGTCGATCGTGCGGTTCGAGCGCCGCGACATGCTGTCCGATGGCCCGCCGCCGGGACAGCACGACATGATCGTCTGTCGCAACGTCCTCATCTACTTCGACCGGGACACGCAGGAACGCCTGTTCGAGACGTTCTACCAGGCGCTCGCGCCGGGCGGATTCCTCGTGCTCGGCAAAGTGGAAACGCTCATTGGAGATGTTAGAAGCAAGTTCGTTCCGATCGACGCGCGCGAACGCATCTTCAGGCGCCCATGAGCCGACCGCCCTGCGAAATTCGCGTGAGCGTCGCCGACTACGCCGTCGCGACGGAAGGCACCATCTGCACGATCGGGCTCGGCTCCTGCGTCGCCATCGTGTTGCACGATCCGACCGCAAAGGTCGGGGCGCTTGCGCACGTGCTGCTGCCGAATCAGTCGATGTCCCGGGACCAATCGAATCCGGCGAAATTCCCGTCGACCGTACTGCCGATTCTTCTCCGCGAGATGCGCGAGCTGGGCGCGAACCTCTCGAGAATTCGCGCGAAGATCGCCGGTGGCGCGAGCATGTTCGGCAACGTGCTCGTGTCGAGCGGCGTGAACATCGGGGAGCGCAACATCGTGGCGGTGCGCGACGCGCTCGCCGACGCGCGCGTGCCGATCGTGGGTGAGGACACCGGCAGCAACTACGGCCGCAGTGTCTATCTGTTCGTCGAGGATGGCCGCGTCGAAGTGCGTTCGCTGCGAGGAGGATCGCGTGTCCTCTAACGACGTGAAACCTCGCGTCCTCGTCGTCGACGACAGCGCCTTCATGCGCCTGATGACGACGCAGATTCTCGAGGGCTCCGGCGAATTCGTCGTGTGCGGCACGGCGCGCAATGGGTTCGACGCGATCACGCAAGTCCACGAACTGAATCCGGACGTCGTGACCCTTGACGTCGACATGCCGGAGATGGACGGACTGAACGCACTCGGCTACATCATGAGCGAGACGCCGCGTCCCGTCGTGATGTTGAGTGCCGGCACGACCGCCGGCGGAAAGGATGCCGCGTTGCGCGCGCTGGAACTGGGCGCCGTCGATTTTCTGCTCAAGCCGTCGGGATCGATCAGTCTCGACTTGCGGCTCATCTCGGAGCGAATCGTTGACGCCGTTCGAGCTGCAGCGAGCGCGAATCCCGCGGGATTACGCATGCTCCCCACGGCGACGTGGACCTCCGTTAATTCGCGACGGTCGGGTACAGTCAGGTTGAGTGCGCTGCCCGTTGACGGTGATCGGGCCACGCAGGTCGTGCTGATCGCGTCGTCGACCGGCGGTCCGCGCGCGCTGGCCGCGATCGTTCCTCGTCTTCCCAAGAATCTTCCCGCCGCAGTACTCGTCGTTCAGCACATGCCGCCCGGGTTCACACGCAGCCTGGCCGCGCGACTCGACGGGATGTCCGACATCCACGTCACCGAGGGGGAAGAGGGCGACGCGCTGGTGAATGGCCGAATGTATGTCGCGCCCGGCGGCTACCATATGACTGTGTGCGACAATGGCGCGGGCGCGGTGATTGCCCTGGACGCCTCGGCGGCGCTGTGGGGCGTCCGGCCGGCCGCGGACATTCTGTTCACGTCAGCCGCGCGGCTCTTTGGCTCGGCGAGTCTGGCAGTGGTTCTCACCGGCATGGGTCGCGACGGCGCTGCCGGTGCGAGGCTGGTTCGACTCGGCGGCGGCCGAACCCTGATTCAAGACAAGGCGACGTCGACGATTTTCGGAATGCCGCAAGCCGCGCTGAGCACCGCGGGGGCGGACCGTTTGCTGCCACTCAACGAGATTGGTCCGGCGATCGCCGAGATGGTCGAAGCGGCGGCGTATGTTCGTTGACGGCTCGGCCCGACTCCTCGTGTTCCGGGTTGGCGCGGAGCGTTTTGGCGTTCCGCTGGCCGAGGTCGACGAAGTGATCGATGCGCCGGCCGTGCAGCGATTGCCCGACACTGCGCCGGTCGTCCTTGGAATCGCCCCGATTCGCGGCGACTGGATGGTGGTATACGATCCGCGTCCGCTGCTGCATTTGCCGTCATTGGCGAACGCGGGTGGACGAAACGACGGCGCGGCGCTCTTATTCATGAGAGACAACAAGCGAGTTGCGCTCGCCGTCGACGACGTGTTCGATGCGCTGACGGTGGGTGAGGATGAAATGCGTCCGGCGCCGAAGACGGGCGTCTCGGACGGGTTCGTGACCGGCCTGATTCGTCGCGGGCCGGATTTGATCGCGGTGCTGGATTGTCGCGCGCTGCTCGACGCGGCAACCGCCGCCAATGCCGAAGTTGGAGAGAGAAAACACTCATGAAGACGGATGTCGTAAAGCTCGTCACGTTTCGCCTTGGCGACGATCTCTTTGCCGCCGACGTGACTGCCGTGGAGCGCGTGCTGCGCTATGCGGTGCCGAACGCGGTGCCCGATGCACCCGCGTGGGTGGCCGGCGTCATCGAACACCGCGGCAAGGTGATTCCGGTCGTCGATTTGCGCCGTCGCATCGAGCTGGAGAACACTGCCATCACGCCGACGACGCGGATTCTCGTGTTATCGTCAGCCGATGGATGGGTCGGAACGATCGTCGATGCCGTGCTCGAAGTCGTCAACGTTCCAGTGACGAGCGTGACACCGCCCCCCACGTTGTTCCGCGGACTTGGCTCCGAGTTCCTGCGAGGAATCGCGAAAGTCAAGGATCGCCTGATCGTCATTCTCGAGGTGGATCGCGTGCTGGCGAGCGCCGACCGCATCGTGCTCGAACGTGCGCTGCAGAGCGCGGAGTCCGCGTCAAATGGCTGAGAAGCATGTGAGCGAGCTGCGCATGCAGTGTGACGCGCTGTCGACGCGGCTGGACGCCAGCCCGGTCCGCGCCGATCTGGACACGCTCAAGCAGGACATTGGCGTGCTGTTCAAGCAGGTCGATCACGAGATCACCGAGCTGACGTCGCTTCGCACCGAAATTCTCGCGCTGGTGGAACGGTGGAAAGTGACGAGCAGCGGAGTGCCGTCCGTCGCGCCGGCGTTCACCGCGGAAAAGCCCGTGGTTCATGCCGATCACATCGGCGCCTCGACCTTCATGGAAAAGGGGTGGAGCAAGATCTCGCTTGGCGACTATTCTGGCGCGGAGCAGTCGCTGAACAAGGCGTTGGAGCTGTCGCCGAATGATCCGCAGGCCGAGTCGCTGCTCGGCTGGGCGTTGATGCTCCAGGATAAGTTCGACGACGCATTGCTCAACTTTCAGAAGGTCCTCGTTCGCGAGCCGCAGAACGCACTGGCGCGGGTGAACGTAGGCTACATTTGCCTGAAGAAGGGAATTTTTGGGGAGGCGATCGAGCATTTGTCGCGCGCGATCCGGCTCAACAATGACAAGAAGGCCACGCTCTATGCGCACTTCTATCTCGGTCTCGTGTATCTCGACCGAGACATGTTCGAGGATGCGCAGACGTTTCTGGAGAAGGCGATCGCCCTCGGCCCGAATCTGATCGAAGCGTACTATGAGCTGGGACGCGCGTTCTGGTTCAACGGCCAGCGGAACGAGGCGGTCGACATGTGGAAGTCGGGCTTTGGCGCGAACAAGTTCAACCCGTGGGGCAAGCGGTGCGCGGAAGTGCTGAAGACGGTGGAGGAGGGAGGCGAACCCTGAGATTGTCGTGGGCGGCTGCTCGAGCGCGAGGGGTGTCGCGCAGGGCCGTCTTCCGTTGTTGGTGTTCTCTCATTGCAGTCCTCATAATGGCGGTGCCGCGCGTTCGCGCACAAACGGCAGGCGCCGATACGAGCTTCGCCCCATTGGCCGCGCTCGCGCCGGAGCGGTTGGACCGCGGTCGCTTCACCGCGGTGTTCTATCCGTCGGAGCGAACGCTTGCTGGTTCGCTGCTCGAGCGCGCCGTTGCAAACGACACCTTTCCGGGATTGCCGCGGCCGAAGCAGCAGGTTCTGCTCGCGATTGCGCCCGACAAGCGTCGGTTTCGCGAATGGGTTGGTCCCGGTGCGCCGGAGTGGGGCGCAGCGATCGCGTTCCCGGAATCTCAGAGAATCGTGATGCAGGGTCGGTCGGCGGGCTCCGACGCCGGCGATCCGCGCGAGGTGCTTCGTCACGAGCTGGCGCATCTCGCGTTGCACGAGTTTCTCGGCGACTCGCCGCCGCGCTGGTTCGATGAGGGGTACGCGAGCTTTGCCGCGCGGGAATGGAATCGCGAGGACATGTTGTCGGCGAACATCGCACTCGCGATTCGCGGCACGCCGACGTTCGATGAGTTGGACGCGCAGTTGGGCGCCGGCGCGTCGACCGCGCAGAATGCGTATGCGCTCGCGTACCGGGCCATCACAGAACTGGCATCGCTCGATCCAGAGCATGGCCTGACGAACTTCTTTCAGCAGTGGAAGGAGACCGGCAGCATGGACAAGGCGATGCGATCGGCGTACGGGCTGACGCTCTCCGGGTTCGAAGACCAGTGGCGGTCGAGTACGCGGCGGCGGTACGGGGCGCTCGCGCTCGTCGGAGACGTCACCGTTGGCGGCCTGTTTCTTCTGGTGCTGGTGTTCCCCTTATATCTCGTTCGGCGGCAGCGCGATCGTCGCCGGTTCGCGGCGCTGGTGGCTGCGGATGAGGTCGCGGAGCGGGCTGCGCGGGAGAGCGCGATCGAGTCGCTTTTGCGCGGGGACGACGAGGGTGAATTCGGGGCCGAACATCGCTAGGATCGGACTCTAATCACGTTCTAATCGTTCCGTAATGTGGCAGCAAGCGCGGCGTAACTTCGCGTCGGCACATTGCTTGACAGTGTTCCGGGCAAGGTCTACACTATAACTCTATGACTGACAGTGCTGCGGTGTCTCGTACGCGGGGCATCATGTGGTGGGGAATTGCTGCGCTCGTAATTCTGGGTGGTTTTGCTGACCTCGCGCGTGGAGGCGAAACTATCGCACCGATATTGCTCGCGGTCGGTTACTGCGTGCTCGTCCCGATTGCGATATTGAAGTAGTTTTGTGGGAATTCGGTTTAGTTCGTTCGCGGAGTCACTGACATCGTTCGAACCGCCCGAAAGGAACGGCCGGGCGAATAGCTCAGTTGGTTAGAGCACCTGCCTTACACGCAGGGGGTCGGGGGTTCGAGTCCCTCTTCGCCCATCGAGAGCTGGCCGAAGACGAGTGAGGCGGTCGAAGCTGCGGACCCGGGAAGGTCGTCACGGGTACTCAAGATCAACGTTTGGGAGGTAAGGACCGTGAAGTCAACGCACCGCCATACGGCGTCGGCCGTGGCAATTCTCGCGCTCTGGATGATGGGGGGCTCGGTGTTCGCTCAGCGGCCCGGAGCCGCGCCGGCCCAGCGTGGGGGCGTGCCGAATCCGGACACGCCGCAGATTCTCATCGCCACGTTCCAGAGCTCCTCGCCGCAGCTCGGCGTGGAAACCGGCGATGAGCTCCGTAGCAGAATTCAGGGCGAGCATTCCGCCAAGGATCTCTACGCCGTCACCAAGACCAACATCAACAACGCGCTCGTCGCGTCGGGCTACCGTCCCGACTCGGCGCTGAACGCGTCCGACCTGATGGAGCTTGCCCGCATCACGCATGGCGACTACGTCATCGATGGTAAAGTCGAAAAGGCAGGCAACGGTATTCACGTCACGACGCGCCTGCTCACGAAGACGGGTCAGCAGACACTCGCGCAGCCGCTGCCGGACGTCGAAGGAAAGGATGCTGGCGATGCCGCGAAGACAATCGAACGCAATATTTCCGACGCGCTCAAGGCCATGCCGCCGTACAAGCTTTGCATCGCGGACCTGCGCGCGCAGAAGTACGACCAGGCGGTGACGGATGCCCGTGCCGAGATCACGGCGTACGCGCCCTCGAACTTGGCGCGCGTGTGCCTGCTGCAGGCGTACGATCAGCTCAAGCAGACCGACTCGGTCATCAGCGTTGCGAACGCGATTCTCGCCAAGGACTCCGCGAACATGCTCGCCCTGGCGAACCTTGCCAGCGCCTACTCTGCCAAGGGCAACAAAGACAAGGCGATCGAGACGAACCTCCGCATCTATCGCGTCGACCCGACGAATACCAGCGTCGCGTCGTCGATCGTGAACGACCTCGCGCAGTCAGGCGCTCCGGACAAGGCGCTGCCGATCATCGATTCGTTGCTCGCGCAGAATCCCGGCGACGCGAACATGCTCAGCACCAAGTGGAAGCTGCAGCTTGCGTCCAAGCGTTATAAGGAAGCCCTCGTGACCGCCGATCAGTTGGCGAAAGCCGACACTGGTGCCGCAACGCTCGAGTTCTACACGCGCAACATCGGCGCGGCGCAGAGCGACAGCAATCCGACGAAGGTGTTGGAGTTGGCCGCACGCGGCGGGCAAAAATTCCCGAAGGACATCAGCCTGCAATTGCTCCAGGCTCAGGGTTACGCTAAGGCGGGTCAGTCGCAGCAAGCGCTTGCCGCTGCGCGCAAGGCGCTCGAGATCGATCCGAAGAACACCGATGCTGCGCTCCTCGCGATGTTCGCGCAGAACGCAATGAACCAGCCCGACAGCGCGATGGCCACTGCGCAGAAGGCAATTGCGGCCGGCGCGAGCAAGGATCAGATCGCGCAGACACTCTTGGCGACCGCCGCTCCTGCGGTGGCCCACGCGCAGCAGACGAAGGCGCGCGTGGATTGGGAAGCCGCGCTCAAGGCCGCGCAGGCCGTTGACGCGCTCGCTCCATCGCAGCAGAGCAAGTTTTATATCGGCGTGTCGTCGTTCCAGATCGGCGTGAGCATCATGGAAGATGTTCAGGCGCTCGCCAAGACTGCGCCCACGAAGAAGGACGACAAGGTCGCTGCCTGCACGCAGGCGAAGGCTGCCGAAGACATCTTTGCCACCACGTCGATCGCGATGCCGGCCGGTGCTGCCGTCGACAAGAACGTGGCCGGCCAGATTCTCGGCGCCGTGGGTCAGTACGGCGAGTACATCGGCCAAGTCAAGAAGGCCTTCTGCCCGAAGTAACGCCGCATCGCTCCACCGTTTCGTTCCAAATGAAAACGCCCGCTTGACACAAGCGGGCGTTTTTTGCATTTGCGGCGAAGACAGCGATGGCGCTCGATCCAAAAAGCACCGACGCGGTCGTCATCGCGATCAACATCGCGCGCGACAGCAATCAGCCGGATTCCGCGATCGCGATCGCGCAGCGAGGTATCGCGGCCGGCGCCGACAAAACGATTCTCGAGCCCGTATTGCTCGGCCCAATCGGCGTCGCGGTCAAGAAGGCGCAGGAGTCGAAGGAGCGCGGAGACTGGGAAGGCGCGCTACAGGTTGCTGAATCGATTGACAAGACGTCGGGCTCGCCCGCCACGAAGTTCTTCGTCGGTCTGTCGTCTTTCCAAGTCGGCCTCGACGCGCTGCAGACTTCACAAAAGCTCGGCGGCGAAAAGGGCAAGGACGCAAAAGAATCCAAGGTGAAGGCGTGCGCCGAAGCAAAGGTCGCCGAGGACATGTGGGCCACGGCGCAGATCGCGATCACGGCAGGAGGATCATATAACCCTCAAGGCGCCGCCGGCATCATGACAAACATTCAGCAGTACGGCGAATACATCCCGCAGATGAAGAAGCAGTGCTGCACCGCGAAATAGCGGCTCTCTTCGCTACTCTTCCGGCTCACCGGGCAATCGCGCGACGTGGACCCAGAGGTCGCGCGCTCTTGCCCGGTAAGTCAATCGCTTTGCATCAGAGATCTCTCCATCGACGTTGACCGGAATGGCGTCGGACGCTTCGATCGTGACTGATTTCAACTGCACGTAGTGCACGCCGGCTTCGCCAATGTGCTCGCCCTTCCGGACGCGGAGCATCGTGCGCGCGAAGTCGCCGCGCGACATTCCTTCGACGATCATCAAGTCGAGGAGACCGTCGGTGTTCGACGCCATCGGCGTCACCATCGCTCCGCCGCCGGTCGATCGCGTAAGTCCAACCGCAAAGACGAGAAACTCGCCGGAGTATGAAAAGCCGTCGCCGGTGAACGTCGCGGACTGCGCGCGCAACTCGGCAAATTTCCGCACACCGCTGATCGCGTACGCGACGGGCCCCAGCGAAGCCTTCACATCGGCTGGAGTATCCGCGGTTGCTTCGGCGCCAATGCCACCCGTCGACACATTCAGAAAGCGACGGCCGTTGAGCGATGCCGTATCGAGTCGCCTGGGCTTGCGTTGCAGGATAACATCCATGGCATGATCGGCATCGGACGGAATACCAACTTGACGGGCAAAATCGTTCGCGGTACCGAGCGGGATGATGCCAAGCGGCACGTCGTATCCGTCGAGCCCGTTGACCACCTCGTTGAGAGTTCCGTCGCCTCCGCCAGCAACGACGACGTCCGCTCCGCGCCGCGCGGCGTCCGACGCAAACGCGGCCGCGGCGCCGCTCTCGAAGGTCGCGTGGGTTTCGACGAAGTGGCCTTTCTCGCGCACCCAGCTCACGAGGTGGCGGACGTCCTCGCGGTCAGCGCGGGCCCCGTGCACGATCAGGACGATGTGTTTGGATGGCATGCTTGTGCATAGCGCATATCACGCGCCTGTTCTGGCCGCTGAGGTCACCGAGCTCCTCCGAAACGCCAATCAGGTGCTGGATTGTACGCTTGGTGGAGGTGGACACACGGTAGCGCTGTTCGAGGCGGGCGTGCAATCGGTGGTCGGCGTTGACCGCGACCCAGAAGCGCTGGCCTCGTCGGTTGAACGCCTGCATGTGTTTGCTGAGGCGGCCCGGTTTTCGGCGTTGGAGTCGAACTACTCTGAGCTGAGCGAACTACCAGCACTCGACGGGATGACGTTCGACGGAATCCTCCTCGATCTCGGGATCTCATCGCATCAGGTGGACAAGTTTGAGCGCGGCTTCACGTTCCGGCCTGGCGCTCGCCTCGATATGCGGATGTCGTCCACCGGCGCGAGCGCCGCCGATTTGCTCAACGACGAAGACGAGGAGTCCCTAGAGTTGGTGTTCAAACTCTTTGGAGACGAACCAAAGGCGAGAGGGTTGGCGCGAGAGATCGTTCGCCGTCGCGAGACCATTCCGTTCGCGACGAGCGACGAATTGGTCGGCGCGATTCGCGCGGTGCTTGGAAAGAAGAGCGGCTCGCCGGATTTCGCGCGTCTGTTCCAAGCCGTTCGTATCGCGGTGAACGACGAGCTTCCGGGTCTCACGCGTGCGCTGCCGGCGCTGCGCGATCGTCTGACGCCCGGCGGGACGCTCGTCGTGATCACATATCATTCCGGTGAAGATCGGATTGTGAAGAACTTCTTCCGCGATTGGAGTGCAAACTGCATCTGTCCGCCAAAGCACCCAATGTGCACTTGTCGCGG
>JBDTAE010000120.1:0-33995 GCA_039924785.1 Gemmatimonadaceae bacterium
GAAAAAAATCGAAGCTGTTCGGATCCCTGAGCAGCGTGTCCAGGAGCGTGGTATCGGCGGTCATAACAGCGCCTTCCACCCCGATCGTGCCGGCCATTCGTGCACAGGCCGGCGACGTTGACGCGTCGTCGCCGTGAGCACCGAAAAGCTGTTAAGCGACGCGTACAGGCCAAGGAATCGCTCCAGCACTGTTCCAAACAAGAACACGCCGCCACCCGCAAACTGCTCCTCGTCGAATTCAATTTCGACTTTTCGACCCCGCGCAAACGTTAGCCCGTGTTCCGTGACGATGCGCGCGAACGTCGGCGCACTGCGCACCGACGAAATTCCAGAAATCTGTTTGCGCGCACTCGGCGTCTCGCCGAAATCGTAGAGACGCAACGTCTCACGCAAGGATTCTTCGCCGGAATCGACAAGCGACAGATAGTTCAGCGAGAGCTGCGAGATGAGGCGCCACGTTTGACCCGCCCCAAGCGGTGGCTGGATGACGCGCGTGGGCTTGACGAGCGCCGCGATTTCGCGCACCGGTCCAGGCGTATCGAGCTCGAAGTCGCTCCCGCCCGCGCCAAACGGCAAACGGCTCGGAAGGTCGCTGTTGAAGCAGGTCAAACGCGCCGTGATCGCGTCATGATCGGGATTCGCGGTGCGTCCTGAACGGTCCACGAACGAGAGGAGAATGTCGGTGCCCTCGTCGCTCCGCCACGCGCTTTCGCGCCGCTTCGCCATCCAGAACAAACTTTCGTCGAGGTCGGCGGGCACACGATCCGTCGATCGCCGCGCGAGTGGCTCGGGCGCCGTCTTCGGGGCGAAGAACGGTCGATAACGCAGCGGACGTTCAGAATCCGGAGAGATCGCCGTGACGTCGTCGACGGAGAAAATCTCCGTCGTGAGACGGCGACGCACGTCCGCCACGAGCTGGTAGTCGGGCTTACGCTGAGTGACGATCAGCGGCTCGGAGGTTTGCCGGAACAGGTTGACGATCGGCGTGCACCCGAGCCGCAGCGTCGACTCGTTGACGCCGGCCTCGAACATTCCCCGCCAATCGCTCCGCTCGAACTGCGCCACGGGAACGAGGATCTCGATCGTCTGGCCCATACCGGCGGCGGCGATCGCGTCCATGCCGTGCAGATCGAAGAACAAATACTTCTCGGGAAACGCGAAGTACTCCTGCACGAGGCGGTATGCCTCGAACGAACGGCCGGGATACGGCAGCATTCCCTCGTCCGGACCGAAACCCGCGGGCTGAATGGCCGACGCCGGCAGCGTAATCGTCTTGGGCGACTGCGGCGTGGCGCCGCCCACTTCGCGCACGACGATGTCTCGCCCGGCGGTATTCAACAACTCATATAGCGCCGCCGTGAGATTTCCGGAGCCGTCGAGGTAGAATCGCAGATGTCTCGCGCCGAGTTTCGCGAAGGAGACGTCGGTTTGGCAGCGAAGCTCGATGCGAAGCACGCCGATCGCGTCGCCGAGGCGCACGGGAGGCCGCAGCCGGTCCGGCGCGGTCCATTGCACCGCGCTCACGTCCACGGGCCACAACGTCGTGTCGTAGCACGTGCGGAACTTGCACGCCACCCCATCCACGGGACGAGAGTACAACATGGTGCCACGCGGTGCGCGATACCCGGTCGTCATCTTTCCCTGCTCAGGATCGAGCCGGAACTGCACGATCGACATCGCGGGAATCGGGCGGACGAAATGCGGGTAGATGACGTTGAGCAGCGTCTCGCTGATCTCCGGCAGATCGTCGTCGATCTTGAGATGAACGCGAGCCGCGAGAAAGGCGAACGCCTCCAGCATGCGCTCGACGTGCGGATCCTCGCACTTGTTCGGCTCCAGCATGAGCCGGCTCGCTACCTTCGGATACCGCTCGGCGAACTCCGCGCCCATTCGGCGCAGGTACGTCAGCTCGCGCTCGTAGTAGTGCAGCAGTTGCTCACGCATCGGCCGCACCGACCACGTCAATCTCACCGGTCGTGAAGTGCAGCACGGTGTCGAATACGACCTGCTCCGGCGTCGGATCGAGCCGCAGCGTGCCCTCGACGATGAATCGGAGCTCGCGCCGGTGGAGCTCTCCGTCGAGCTCCACCACCGAAATCTTGACGTTCGCCAATCGCGGCTCGAACCGAGCCAACGCATCTTCGACTTGCCGCAGCAGGCGCTCGCGGTCGGCCGCTGAATCGCGGCTCAGCGAGGTGATGTCCGGAACGCCGAAGTTGTACAGCGAGTGCGCGAGCTCTTCGTACTCGTCGCCGGCGGGCTCGGGATTGCGACGGGTGTTGAGCAACCACTCGAGGTCGCGCTGCACGGTCGCTTTGAATTGGCGCAGTGAATCTGCGTACGTCGTGTGCGGATCGGCGCCGACGCGCGGGTCGAGATCGGTGAGCCGGTCGAGCACCGACGGTTGCACCGTCCGCTCGATTTCCCGTTTAGCCATGGCTCATTGTTGCGTGAAGCCGATCGCCTGAAGCGGGTCGAGCCTGCAAATGCGAAGGTACAGCGATTGCCGCAGCGTCTCATCGCCGGCCAATCGCTCCAGCGCGCGATACATGAGGGCGAGCGGCGCGGCGACGACGTCGCCCGCCTCCCACTCCTCGAGCTTATGCTGCTCGACCGCTGCGATCAGTTGTTCGAGAACTGGCATCGCGACGGCATCGTGGCCCGAATCGACCATCACGTGCGCGAGCTGCACCTGCGAGAGAAAGCGCGCGCGGTTCGTCTTCTGCCGCGCGACTTCCCTCATCAGCATGCTGATCGCCTTGTCCGCGTGTCCGGCACGCACCTCGGCGCTCGCGAGCGAGAACGGATCGCGCCCCGGCAGCAGATCCTGCGCGGAAATCTCCACGGAGCCGCGCGGCTGTCGCGGCGTGGTCTCTTGCGCGGTCACGATGCGCAACTCCAACCACGCGCGAGTCTCCGCGTTGGCGGTGGGTGTGTCGTCCATCAACGTCATGTCGACCAGATGCGGCAGATCGATGAGCAACGACCGCAATGCGCCGCGCATTGCCGTGGCCACCGCGTCATACTCGTTGCCGAGTGCCTCGCAGGCCGTCAGCGCGTAGCGTTGAAGGTCGATCCAACCGCGCCCCTGCGCGGTGCCCATCACGCCTTCGGCCACCTCGAGGAGATCGCGCCACTTTCCGTCGAGAAGCAGGCCCTTGAGCCGCGTTCGAACGTTCGTTGGCGGGGCTTCGAGCAATTTCGGATCGACGCCCGTTCCACCAACGCGAAGCTCGCCCCACCGGAATCCGCGGAGCAGCATGTACGACGCGGGATTGAACGGATCGGACTGGCGAATGAATCGCGCGGCGCTCGCGATCCGCGCGGCGGCGTCGTCGCGGGACACTGGTTCCGCGGCGAGCGCTCCGCCGGACGCAGCGGCACCGCTCGTCGCACCGTTACCGGATCCGCCGTCGGCTGCCGACTCCACGACCGGCGCGATCTCAACGGGATCGGGATCGAGCTCCAGCTTCCGCTTGAGCGACTGCGTCGCCATGCGATGCACTTCGGTGAGCGCGTCACGCAGCGGCGCCAAGCCTGGGGCATCATTTCCAAATTTTTCATCGCAGACGGTGTCGAGCGTCTTGAGCGACGCGAGACAGCCGTCGATGTCGGCGATGAGTGTCTTGTACCATGTCTTTGGCGTCGCGGCAAAACCCGCTTCGATTGCTTCAGGCGTCGGCTTGCCGTCGGCGATGGCGGAATCACGCGACGCCTTTTTCTCCGGGGTTTCGGCGGCGGCTTCCTCGTTCGGAATCGTCCGCGCTTCCTTGATCTGCAGCGCGTCGTTCCCCGCTTTGTCGAGCGGCACGCGCATGATTGGAATCGTGAACTTGCGACCCATCCACTCGAGTGGACCGGCGCGCATCTCGAGATCGCCTTCGTCGATCTCCGGGTAGAGCCCGTCCCAGAATTTTTCGATCAGCCCCGCCGTGACGTCGAGTCCCGATTTGAGACCGGGAAACCCTTGCCGGCGCAGCAGTGCTTCACTCAGCCACGCGGCGACCTGCACGTCTTTGGATTTATTGGCGAGAACGTCGGTGGCGAGAGTGACGACTTGCGCCCAATCGGCGGTCTTGCGTTCGGTCGCCCAGTCGCCTTGCGGGATATCCTCGTCCTCGCGACGCGCTTCCTTGATCTTGTCGAAAATCGGCTCGTAGCGAACGTCTGCGCCGCCGGGATTGTCGCCGGCGATGGGGTTCAGCAGCTCGTCTTGCAACGGCATGTCGAACTACGCCGGCTCGGCGTCGCTGACGATTTCCAGTTCGCGCAGCTCCAAGACGGGGAATTCCTCGTCGTCTATCAGCAGCATCTTCTGGCCAACCGGTCCCTGACTGCCGTCCTCGAACTGCACCCATTCAGTCGCGCGACCGAGCCGGATTTCCGAATCGGGGTGCTGCCAAGTGAGCGGCGCGATCGCCGGAATGAGGGCTTCACCCAATTCGAGTCCCTTAAACGTTTCGGCTGGGCGCACGATCGCGCGGCCCCACAGGAGATCGCGCAAAAGCTTTGGCGCTTCCAGCTGCACCGATTGAATGTGCTCGAAGGGCAGCCACATGTACTGACCGGCGGCGAACACCTCGAGCCGAGCGCCAATTCGCGGATCGGCGTCGCTGATGGTCTTGAATGGTTTTCCGTTGATCGTTCCGCCGACTGTTTTCGCGGACGAGATCGGAAAATTCTGCTTGGCGAACATTTCCTGCCGAAGTCCTTCGGCGTGCAGCGCGGCATGATAGAGCAATGCGCCCATCTCCGCTTCGCGGCTACCTCGACCGAGCACACTCAGTTGTTTCTCGGCGCGGTCGAACTGACCGGCGAAACACAACAGTTCGAACAAGAACGCACGGCGATGGGCGTCGGTCGGGTTGTCCCGAACCTCGGCGCCCAACGCCTCGATCGCGTCGTCGAGTCGTCCTGCTTGATACAGTTGACGAGCGTTCATTCGCTGAGGCGGCGTCTTAGAACTTGACGTTCTTCTGAATGTCCCAGCCCATCGGAATCGCCGTATCGGCCGTACCATCAGCCTTCTGCGGCTTATACGAGTAATTGAATTTCGCGAAGTTGAGCGTCACGTTCTCGGTGAGCTTGTCTTCGCCGCCCGCACCGCCGGAGGAAACCGACGTCACGAACACTTCGGTGAGCTTGATCGTGATGTACTCGATGGGGCTCTTACCCGCTTTGCGCACGACGAGCGTGGCGTCGGCGTAGTGCGATCCGTCGCAAACGGCCGCAAGCAGCGACGGCGTGGACTTGTCGACGTACTTCGTGAAGCTCAGGTCCTGCACATTGACTTTGCCGGCACCGGCACCGCCGCCGATGTGCGCGTTGCCGCTGTTCGACGCGCCCCACGACCACGCCAACACGTCGATATCTCCTGTGTGAGTCTTGTCGAGCGACTCACCCTTCAACGTGCCGATTTTGATGAACATGTCCATTGCCATAACAACTTTCTCCGTGCCGCTGGCCTTAGGGTGATTTGAGCTAACTCAGAACAAGCGCGAGTAAAACTAGAGGTGCCCAGCGAAACGCGCCGTATTCCTCGTCACAAGCGCCGCACAAAATTGCTACGGCGCCACGACATCGCTAGATCAGGCGGCCGGAGCCGGCAGATCGGCGACCAAACGCATCGACATCGACAGCTCATCCAACTGGAAGTGCGGACGCAAGAACGCAACGGCGCGATAGGCGCCGGGCTTTCCCGGAATCTCCACCACGTCGATTCGCGCTTCGGCAAGCGGATGACTCGCCTTGAGCGCGAACGACAGATTGTCACCCGTCGCGGCGTAGTTCATGATCCAGTTGTTCAGGAACTGGCTGATTTCGTCCCTCGTTGCGAACCCGCCGATCTTGTCGCGCATGATCGACTTGAGGTAGTGCGCAAAGCGCGACACGGCGAAAATGTACGGGATCTGCGCCGAGATTCTGGCGTTCGCCGAGGCCGCGTCGGAATCGTAGACTTTCGGCTTTTGGGCCGACTGCACGCTGAAGAACGCGGCGTAGTCGGTGCCCTTGCAATGCACGAGCGGCGCAAATCCGAGATCGGCGAGCTCCTTTTCGCGGCGATCCGAAATCGGCGTTTCGGTCGGGCACTTCATGGCGACGTCACCGGACTCCGTCTTGAAGTTGTGCACCGGCAGTCCCTCGACGAGTCCGCCGCTCTCCACGCCGCGAATCGTCGCGCACCATCCGTACGTCGCGAACGCGGACGTGATACGTGCACCCAGCGCCCACGCGGCGTTCGCCCAGCAATACTTGGAATGGTCGGTGCCGTCGACGTTCTCTTCATAGTTGAAGGCCTCGACCGGAACCGTCGCCGAACCGTACGGCTCGCGAATCAGGATACGCGGCAGCGTCAGCGCGACGTACCGCGCGTCGTCGCTGTTGCGGAAGCCCTTCCACTTCGCGTACTCCGTCGTGTCCATGACCTTGGCCATGTCGCGCGGCGCGTCGAGCTGTTGATAGCTCTCCATGTTGAACATCTCGGGGCTCGCGGCGCTGATGAACGGCGCGTGCGCGGCCGCGGCGACCTGCGAGACCTTCTCGAGCAGCTCGATGTCCTGACCGGACTTGCCGAACTCGTAGTCGCCAAGCAGTGCACCAAACGGCGTTCCGCCGAATACGCCGAACTCCTCTTCGTACACTTTCTTAAAGAGCACGCTCTGATCGAACTCGGGCGCCTTCTGGAGATCCTTGAGCAGATCCTTCTTGGAAACGTTGAACACCTTGATCTTCAACTGCGCGCCCGTTTCGCTGTTCTTCATGAGATACTGAAGACCGCGCCACGTGCCTTCGAGCTTCTGAAAATCCGGGTGATGCATGACCTCATTCACTTGCGTCGAGATCAGCGCGTCGATCTGCGCGATGCGCGCATTGATCATCGCTTCCGTGTCCGACGCAATCGTCACCGTGCCCTTGAGCACCTCGGCGACGAAATTCTTGACGAGGTCCTTGCCCCGCTCCTTGCCGGCCGCGTCGCGGCCCATGCGGCCTTCTTCAACGATCTTGTCGAGAAGACTCAGTTCGGACGACGTGGTGAGTTCCGCGCCCGCTGCCGCCGCTGATTGTGCTTCAGCCATTGCTCCCTCCAGGACCCATTTCGGTCTCCAACTTCTTCATCGCGTCTTTGTCCTTGAACGTATTCTGAAGAATCTCTTCGAGCTTGTCGTTGCCCTGCAGACTGCCGCGCAGGTCCGAGAGTTTGGTTCGAAGATCGAGCAGTTCCTTGAGCGGACCGACCTTCTGCGCCACGGCATCGGGGGAGAAATCGTCCATGCTCTCGAACGTCATGTCGACGCCCAGCTTGCCCGCGTCTGGATTGTCGCCCTGAAGTTTGTTGGCCACGGTGAACTGCACGCGCGGCTTCATGCTCTTCAAGACGGCGTCGAAATTATCCGGCGTCACCTCGACGAACTTGCGATCCTTGAGCTTGGGCAGCGCCTCTGCCGGCGTTCCGCTCAGATCGGCGAGCACTCCCATCAAGAACGGCAGATCTTTCGTCTCTACCGCGCCTCCCGTCTCGACGTCGTAGCTGATGTTGACGCGCGGCGGACGAACGCGCTCCAGTTTTTTCTGAATACTCGGTGACATGACAAACTCCGGGGAATCGTGTTGAAGCCGCGCGTTGGAACAGCCCTCGCAATCATGGTCGAACACGCGACGATCGTCAAGGAATCACGAAGAAGCACCTGACACAACCGGCAACGCACAAATATCGAGACTCACCAAACCGCCATCGGCCAGCTTCTGGATGATCGCGCCGAAGTCCTCGTCCGAGAACACGGGCCCCACGAACTCGAGATCGCGAATCCGTTCCAGATGTTCTCTCGCTGTGACTCGGCCGTCACACCAATTCAGCAATGTTCCGAACCAAGGCGGGCATTCTCCCTCCGCGATAAATGGAACGCGCGTCACCAGCGCCGCGTTGACCATCGACCATTTGCCGGCGACCATCAACGAACGCGACCGAAACTCGGCGCCCGTGACCTTGTCCGGCCGCGCATCCAAGAATCTGGCGATGTCCCCTTCCGCGGACCGTGCGAACTCCAGCCACTGCAAATACCACAACAGGTGCGCTCCACGCGTCGCGGGCGACAGCACTCGTCGCGCGGTGATCGGCGCGCGCTGGGACGGGTCAACCCGCCGGCGCAGCAGAAACACCACCGAGAAGAACCGCTCCACGCCAAGTTCCTCAAACCGGTGGCGCAGCGCGTCGGCTTCGCCGCGCGTCACGGTCCCGCGGGCAAAACCGCCTTCGAAATGCGCGTTGATGTCGAACCGGTCTCCCTGCCCCAACACCAGATCGAACTCGGATTCTTCCGCACCGATCATCTCGCGAATCCTGGCTTCGATCAAACCGTTTTTCCGGTCGGTCATCAGACAGCGCCCGTAAAACGACCCACCCCGCCGCAGAAAACGGGGCAGACCCCCCAATATAGCGCGCGTGATCTGCTCGCCATCCTCCCCCGCGTCGCGGTAGACCATCTTCCGCTCCATCGCCGGCATGTATGGCGGATGGGCGGAAATGACATCGAACGTTTGTCCCTCCACAGGCGCATACAAATCTCCGGTCACCGCCGTGACGTTGTCAAATCCATTCAGCGCAGCGTTGAACGTCGCGAACCGCGTCGACCGATCCGCGATGTCGACCGCCGTCGCCCGTTTGGCGTTTCGGCCGGCGGAGAGCAGCGCTGCCACACCTGTACCCGAGCAGAGCTCGAGATAGTCGTCGCACGCGATATCGGGCATCATCGTCACGAACTGCTGCGCACTGTCGGCGATCGCGGTGTACACGATGTCCTCAGGCACGCCACCACTCGCGACTGGCGCAAGCTCCGAATGGCGGTCCGCGGCAAGCAGCACTCCCGCGATCGGGTACAGCGAGATCGTCGCGGCGCATTGCGGCGGCATGTCCGCCGTTGCCGCTGTCGATACGAGCAGGCCGAACGGCTCCATGGCTTCGAGCAGCGGGCCGGCGAACGCTGCCCGCACGATCTCCCACGCGATGAACTGCCCGGCGATCAGGAGGCGGATCGCGATGGCCAGGCTGTCGTTGTCGTTCAGCAGCGAGTTCTCGAGCGGGAGCGTCACGAGATCGTAAATCACGGAGATTCCGGCGCGATTGCAGATCTGCGCGCCAGTAAATCCGATCGCCTCGAGCGCCGTGCGCAATTTCGCAAACTCTTCTCGACTGCCTACCCTGAACGGGTCGACGGTCCAGTGAGCCGCGGTCTGTTCGACGGGTGTGTCAGTTGCCGTCACGCCTCGCCTCCTGTTGCCGCCGCCAGCGGCGCGGCGGGTCGCGACACGGCTTGCAGCCGCGGAACGCGCAACGAATCGCCGTCGCGCTCCGAGGCAATCGCGGTGAGACCGCCATCGAGGAGACGCGTCACTGCGCGTCCTCCGAAGAATGCTTCGGCGACCGGGAGCACCTCGGGAAGTCCGTCGACCTTCGCGACGAATAACGGAAATCCGTCGAGCGTGCCGTGCGTGGGCAAATCGTCGTCGTTGGATGCCGCCTCACCAAACAGCAACGCCGCAAGCAACGCCGAGTTGCCCCAGAGATATTGGTCGTGCGCGAGCGCGCCGTCTTCGGCTTCCTCGAATGCCATCGTTTCGCATTCATCGGTTCGCGCGCCATAGGGCACTCGCAGCAAAAAGCGCGGAAGCGCCAACCCAATCCAGCGCGCGGCTGCGGTTCGGCGAAAGGCTTCCCACCCGACGAGTGGCGCCGCGTCCCAATCGTCGGGGTCGGCGTTGTTACCGAACGAGTGTGCGCCGGCAAAGCGGGAGTCCGCCGCCGACATCCACGGAACGCCCGCGGTCTGAGCGACGCCCGCGACCGAGGCGACCAACGGAATTTCATCGGGCGCGAACGTATACGCACCGACGACGAGCGACCAAGCGCCGTGCGCGCCGGGCCCTTCGCCTCGAAGAATCGAAAGCAAGCCCCGCCCCGCGGCGTCGGCCGGCGCACGGGCCGCCTCGGCGACCTCCCCTTGCGACACATCGGCGATATAGACCTGCAGGTTTTCGTCGGTGTCGAGACGCGTCAGAAGAAACCAAAGCCCGCGCCAGAGCGCTTCTGTCGACTGAAAATTCGGGTGATGCAGCACGATCCGCATCGTGGCGGTGATCACGTCGTCGATTTGCGCGATGAGCGTTTCCTGATCGACCGAACGCGGCGCCACCACGTGCTTGTCCACCGCCTGCGCGACGAACTTCGCCAGGTCATCGCGCGGGGCCACGACCGGTCGCGTCGGACTGGAATCGGCGTCGAGGATCATGTCGAGAACGCTGCCTTCCGCCAGCGAGACCGCGGCATCGTCGACCGGCTGCGCTCGCGACGCCGCCGGACGCGGGGCCGTGGCATTCTGGCTCGAGGCGCCGTCGCGCAACGCTCGCAGGCGAACGAAATCGGCGACTCGTTCGATGATCCGATCCGGGTGAAAATCATCGAGTTGGCTCACGGGCACCGCGATCGGTGCGGCTCCCGGCGCGAGCGCGAGGTGCATCACGGGAGCGATCGCCGCGATCGCGGCATCGACGTCGTCGCGATCGACCTGACGCACGCGCCGTGTTTTGAGCGAGGCCGCGTCGGACAACCCGCGGTGCTCGCGCCCGCCGAAATCGCCGAGTATGAGAATTCTAAATGGTGCTGAGCTCACGTCACGCCTCCAGAAGGGCGCAGGATGCAAAAAAGTTGAGCATATCGGAAACCGCCTTCGCCGCAGTTTCGGCAGTGACCGATGGGCCCTCGAATGTGACCTCGCCGCGCTCCGTCGCCGACAACAACTCGGCTGCCAAGTCGGCGACGGTTCGAGAACCGTCGAGCCGCGACAGAACGAAGCGCTCGGGCGCGCCGATGGTGACGCGTCCATGGATCAGCGTCGGGATCGTCAGGCGTCCGGCGGCGCGAACGCGGCCCGCGGCACTGGCACGTGGACGCGCCGAAACCTTCGTGACGATCGGCGACGGAATGGCCTCGACGTCGATCAACGCGCCGCGAGCACACTCGAGCAGGATCTCTGGAAGCGTGCGCGAAACTTCGTCGTCGCCCTGGGCACCACCCGGCAGTCCCGGTACGTCGCTGACGGCCACGCGCTGTTTGACCTGTGACTCCAACTCGCGGTACGACAGGGTTCGCGGCGTCACGCGCGCCAGTGCACGCATCGCGCCGATCATGATGGGATTGTTCGTGGTCGTAACGGTGACTTCGCGCGACCGAAACGCGACCACATCGTCGCCTTTTGCCGCGTCCTCGGCACTCGGCGTCTCCTGCGTGCACGTACCGACGAAGAACAGCTCCGGGATTGCCGCGGCACTCGGCGCGCTGTGCACAGGAATCGTATCGTGGCAGAGCAGGGTCATGCGGAACGTGCGTCCGCGAACGAAATCGATGTACTGCTGCGTTCGAATCGGATCCGCTCCTGAATCTCCAAGCGTCTCGCGCACGAACGGCTCCGATTGCCACCCCGACAGCCACACTTTCGACTCGGAAACGAAGCGCAGCCCATGACCCGCCGCGCGCGCGGCGAACTCCGCGAAATAAACCGGGGCGTTGTACGGCTCGAGTTGTTCATGGAACAGATGCGCGGCGCCCTGCGCGACAGCGGCTCGGCTCTCGTCCGCGAGAATTGCCTCGTACACCGTGGTCGGCCTCGGGGCCGCCAATGCCAAACCCTTGGCAAAATCTCGGGCCCGAGCCACGCGCGCTATCGGCGGCAGCGACCGATCGTCATGAAACATCAGCGCGTCGCGCAGCAGCTCACGCTGCCGCCAGCCCGGATACACGTTGTAGCTGATGTACGCCACGCCATTGGGCGACAGGTTTCGCGAACACACGCGGAGAATCGCGTCCTGGACGTCAGGCGGGACCCATGAGTAGACGCCGTGGCAAATGATGTAATCGAACTGGCCGTAGCTGTCGTCGATGTCGGTAATGCTCATCGTCTTCAGCTCGATGTTCGTCGCCCCGAGATTCTGAATCTCTCGGAGCCCGTCCTGAATCTGGTTGTCCGCGAAATCGACGCCGAGGAATTCGGAGTGCGGATAGCGATATGCCATCGGGATCAGGTTTCCGCCGGACGCGCATCCGAGCTCGAGCACCCGGGAGCGATCCGCGGGCGTCGCACGCATTCCATGCAGCATGGCTACGGCCTGCAGAGATCCGATCTGCGTCGTCGGAATCGTGTTGCTCTCGTAGGGAGCGGCTTCGTAGGAGTCGCGAAGGGAGTCTTGCACGGCGGAATTCTGCATCATATGCGTCGATACTGCCAGCGGTCACCACTGGACTTGCGAGTCTCCGGGGCTAGCTTCGACGCGCATGAGGCAAATGCAGCCCGTTCTTTGGACGAAGGGAGTTCTGCTCACCCCGCAGCACTTCCAAACGCAGGATCGTTTTCTCGAGGATCTCCTCGAGTTTCAGCTGTCGTCGTCCACGTTCTGTCCGTGGGGCTTTCAGCGGCTCGAGATCGATCGCGAAGCATTGGCCGCCGGGACGCTTAAGATCACGTCGGCGTCCGGCGCGATGCCCGACGGACTGTTGTTCGACATGCCCGGCTCGGAATCGGCGCCGCCCCCGAAATCGCTCGAAGGCGCGTTTCAGCAGGATCAAGCCTCCCTCGACGTCTACCTGGGCATCCCGGAATACCGGTTCGGCGGACACAACATCTCGGGCCTCAACCGAGAGCGCGACTCTCGTTACCGGGCCGAAGAGCTGTTGTTACGCGATGAAACAACCGGACAAGCGGAACGCCCGATTCAGGTCGCGCGACGCAACTTTAGAATTCTCTTAGGCGGCGAGTCCCTCGAGGGCAGCTCGACCCTTCGCATGGGTCGCCTGACCAAGAGCGCGTCAGGCGAATTTCAGCTCGACACGCAGTTCGTGCCGCCGCTTCTCGACATCGGGGCGAGCGACTATCTCATGGCGATCGCGCGCCGTCTCGTCGAAATTCTCTCGGCGAAGAGCACCGCACTGTCGTCGACTCGCCGGCAGAAGAATCAAAGTCTTGCGGAGTTTGGCATTTCCGACGTCGCCAACTTCTGGCTGCTCTATACGATCAACACCTATTTCCCGGACCTGCGGCACATCTTCGAGACGCGTCGCGGCCATCCCGAATCACTGTATCGCACGATGCTCGCGCTCACCGGCGCGCTGACGACGTTTTCTGGAACGATTCATCCGCGCGATCTTCCCGCGTATGAGCACGACAACCTGTCGGTCTGCTTCGCAAGACTCGACGCGCAAGTTCGCGATCTCCTCGAGACAGTCGTGCCGGCCAGCACGGTTTCGCTTCCGCTCAAGCTCGTCCGCCCGTCGATCTATGCGACGGCTCTCGACCAGGACAGATATCTCGCCGCACCACAGATCTATCTTGCGATTTCCGTCGAAGGACGGTCGGGCGACGTTCCGGCGCGCGGTGCGAGTTTGCTCAAGATCAGCGCCGCGAGCCAGCTCGAGACGTTGATCAGGCAAGCACTTCCCGGCGTCGGGCTCACGTACGTGCCAAACCCGCCGAGCGCGGTCGCGATGAAGCTCAACTACTACTACTTCCTGCTCCAGAAGTCCGGGAATGAGTGGGACGGCATCGCGCGCGCGCGCAACGTCGCAGCGTACGTGCCCGCAGAGTTAGTCAATCCGCAGCTCGAGCTGATCATCGTTCTTCCAAGAACCTGAATTCGAGTCGCTGTTTTCGGCGCTTAGTGTTTCATCACGAAGTAGATGATGACACCGATCGCCGCGATCGCCACCACGTTGAGCGCGATGATCAACGCCAGATTCGATTTCTTCGCGCTCGGCTCGGCTTGGGCTGCTGGCGCGGCGGCAAAGGGCAGCGCGGCGGCGGGAGTCGGTGCCGCGGGGAGCGTGGGCAACGCCGGTACAGCGAATGCCGGTACAGCAAACGCCGCCGCGTTGGGTAAAGGCGACGCGGGCATTTGTGGGGCGGGCGGCATTTGCGGCGATGACGGCATTTGCGGAGACGCTGGTGCCTGTGGTGACGGCATTGCGAGACCTGGCAGCGGCGGCAGCGAAGCCGCGGCGACACTCGGCATCGACGGCATTCCAAACCCGCCGGCCGGCGGCGGCGCCGAAGGCGGCGCTGCCGGAACGTCGAGGCGGCGGAACAACTTCGTGAAGTCACCGGTCGGCCGCCTGGCTGGCGATGGCGCGGCCTGAGGCGGCGGCGGAGGAGCCGGATCAACCGGCGGAATGATCGAATCGAATTGCGACGGCGATTGCGACGGCGATTGCGCTGCCGGGGGAGCGAACTGCGGTGGAGCGACCCGAGGTGCGGCAGGCGGCGCCGGAAGCGGCGATCGCGGTTGCGCGGGCGCGTCGGTCGGACCGGCGACGGCACCAAACAAAGCAGTGAACCCTTTCCCGGGCGTTCCGGGCGACGGCGACGCATTGCGCGGCGGAGGCGGAGCGGTGGGCGGCGGCGTTGGTGAAACTGCGTCGAACTTTGGCGGTGCCAGCGGCCCCGGTGTGCTCGGAATCTCCGACGCGAGGGCCGGAGCCGCCGGAGGGGACATCTCTGGCTTTGTCACCGGTGGTGTCGCCGGCGCTGCCGCAGCCGGAACCGGCGGAAGAGGCTCCGCATATGGGGCGATTGCCGGGTCGCTGATCCTTTGGAACACCCGCGTGAACTCACCGCCGGCCGATGGCGGCGGAGGTGCGGGGGCCGGACGGGGAGGCTCGACCGAAGGCACGGCCGGCGATGAGGCGGCGTTCACGACTTGCGGTGGCGTCACGGGCGGCGCGACCGGGGCCGGAGGTTGCGCCGCTGGCGTCTCCGGAATGGAGATTGAACCGAACATCCGCGTAAAGCTCTCGGCCGGCGCAGCTTTCGAGGGCGTCGGCTCAGGCGGCGTTGGGACTACCGGCGGCGGAGCCGACGGCGTCCGCATCGAGCCGAACACAGTCGTAAAACTTCCGCCCTTTTGGACAGGCGGCGGCGCGGCTGGGGCCTTCGGCGGCGCAGCCGGCGCAGAGGGTGGCGGCTGAACCGGCGGAACGACAGGCGTTTCCGCGACCGGTGTGACCGCGCGTGCTTGCGCGACCGATGCCGCCGGATGATCCAGCCAGCTCGGAAGGTCCTCGAAGGGGACGAGGTAATGCGTCAACACGACTTTGACGCCGTCGACGTCGAAGATCGCGATCAACTGTGATTCGTTCACCTCGTCCAATGAACGAACCCGAGCCAACAGCCAATCGCGCTCGGCAACCGTTCCGACGTCGAGATGATGCGCCATCACCATTCGCCCGTGCACAACGTCCTGTACGGCCTGACTGCGCGCGCCCGTCGTCGAGAGCGTCCTTCGAACGCGGTATTTTTCTGCGAATTCAGCGCTTGTCATCACCTAGGGCGAACGGGTACGTTAACCGACGCGACCCGCCTTTGTTCCTCATCGGGACCGCATCGAGTCATCGATCGCAAATCGGTTGGCGGTATACCGGTATGATAGACGTTAGCGCACTGCTCTCGCAACGCTTGGAAGCTTCTGGGTTGTACGCAAGTCGCCGAAGGACAGGTTCAGCGCATCGAAATGAAGCCAAGGGTGCAATGAAGCAGCTAACGCACGTCGTGTGGAACGAAGGAATGCACCTGGCCCAGCATCATTTCCAGGCGCAGAGCCGATTTTTTGAGGACAGCGTGCAGTTCGCGCTCACGAGCCTGTTCTTCAAGCCATATGGACTGGTGGCGTGCGAGCTGAACGCTGAAGCCCTGCAGAACGATACAGTCGCGCTCGTCCATGCGCGCGGCATCATGCCCGACGGTCTTCCGTTCGACATTCCGGGCGGCGACCCCGCCCTGTCGACCATGGCCATTCGCGATCGATTCTCGCCGACCGCGGACGGCCACCTGATTTTGCTCGCTGTTCCTGCCTATCGCCCTGATGCGTCGAATGTGGCGATGAGTGGTGCGGTCGCGACATTCGAATCCTCGATGTCGCCCGCGCGGTATACGGCGGATTCCGTCATCGTTCGCGACGCGATCACCGGCCGCGACGAACGACCCCTCGGCGTCGCCCGCAAGAATTTTCGGCTGGTGCTGGACGGCGACGCAACCGGCGCGGACCTGAGCGGTCTCGTCACGCTGCCGATCGCCCGCGTGAAGCGCGACGGCGCGGGCCACTTCATGCTCGACTCGGAGTACATCCCGCCGTCGCTACAGATTGGCGCGAGCTCGCGGCTGATGTCGCTCGTGACACGATTGACGGAAATGCTCGACGCGAAAGCCGAGACGCTGACGCACGGCCGGCGCGGCTCTTCGGACGAATTCGCGCAACGTGAGGTGGCCTCGTTCTGGCTGCTGCACGCCATCCAGGCCAGCGTGCCGACGCTTCGCCACTATGCACAGGCAAAACACATTCATCCCGAGCGATTGTACGTGGAGCTCGCTCGACTCGCGGGTTCGCTGTGCACGTTTGCCCTCGACACGCATCCGCGCACGCTCCCGCTCTACGATCACGATCAACCGCAGGCATCCTTCGACGCGCTCGACCGGCATATCCGATCGCACTTCGACGTCGTTGCGCCCCCGGCGCGAACCGCCATGCCGCTCGTGCCGTCGGGTCAATCATTGTACTCCGCGTCAATCAAAGATCCTCGAAGCTTCGGGCCGGCGCGCTGGATCATCGGCATTCGCTCGTCGCTACCGGCATCGGAGCTCGCGGCGCACTTTCCGGTTCTCGCACGCGTGTGCTCGGCGAAGTTCGTGATGGAGCTCGTGAAACGTGGATTCCCCGGGCTCACGGTCACACACGTTCCATATCCGCCGCCGAGCATCGCGCCACAGTCGGACATGCAGTACTTCGAGGTGACGCGCGCCGGACCGTGCTGGGACACGATCATGAGCACACAGCAGATCGGCGTGTACGTTCCCGATGGCGTCCTCAACCCCGAATTGGAACTGTCGGTGGTAATGGAAGGAGAAGGCTGACGTGACGGTACCTACACCAGTCGAACACCGCGGTAAGCTCGCGATCGCGCTGCAGGAGGCGTTCACGAGCGTCACGCGGTTGCGGGCCAACAAACAGATCGCCACCGATGCCGAGTCGTTTCGCACCAGGATCAAACAGGTGCTGTCGACCGCGGAGCAGGAAGCGAAGACCGCGGGCTATAGCAGCGATTACGCGCGGTACGCGCTGTTCGCGCTCATCGCCCTCCTCGATGAGACAATTCTCAACTGCGGCCAGGCGATGTTCGCCAACTGGTCGCTCAAGCCGCTGCAACAGGAAGTGTTCGGCGTCCACATGGCCGGCGAGCTGTTCTTTCAATACCTGCAACAGCTTCTCACGTTGCCCGACACGCCGGATCTCGCCGACCTGCTCGAGGTCTACAATCTTTGCCTGCTGCTCGGGTTCAAGGGACGGTACGCGGCCTCGCAGGGCGGCGACCTTCACGCGCTGTCGAAGCAGCTTACGTTGCGCATCGACAAGGCGCGCGGCAAACCGGCCGAGCTGTCGCCGCGCTGGCGTCCGTCCAAGGCCGACATCGGCAAGCGCAAGGACCGTTGGGTCCCGCGGCTTGCGGTGGTGGCCGTTTCGTTCACCGTCATCGCGGTCGCGCTCTTCGTGTTTTACTCCGTCAAACTTCGCTCTGGAACGTCGGACTTGCGCACGGAAACGGCGCGGCTGGCGCAATGAGTATTTCCGCATTTAGCGTGTCCCCAACACCGTGGGCGCGATGACCCGCCCGACAAAAGCCTGGCTGACCGCGTTATGCGTCTTTCTCGCGTACGTCGTCGTTGCCGTGTTCCTGGCGTTCGCGCTCAAGTTGCACGGCAAGTCGCTGTGGCAAATGGTCGTGGCGCTGTCGGTGCTCGGGTTCATCAGCGCCGGGATTGTCCTCTGGTTCTTGCGCGACCAACTGCGCACGCCGAAGCCCGGCACGCCGGCGAGCGGCGTTGACGCAACGCTCACCGCGGCACAAGCGCAACTGGCGAAGTCCGGCAAAGGCGCCGCGTCCAAGCTCGGTGCCCTTCCGATTCTTCTCGTGCTTGGACCGGACGGCGGCGCCAAGACGACGACGGTTTCGTATTCGGGACTCGGACCGGAGCTGCTTGCCGGCGACGTCTATCGCGAAGGCGCAATTGCGCCGACGAACGGTGTGAATCTCTGGTTCGCGAATAAGACGGTGATGGTCGAAGCCGGCGGTCGGTTGCTGAACGACGCGCCCGGTTGGCTGCGTCTCGTACGCCAGCTGCGCCCGCGGAGTTTGAGCGCGGCGCTCACCGGAAAGCCACAGCCGCCGCGCCTCGCCGTCGTATGCGTCGGCTGCGATGAGTTCTATCGTCCCGGCAGCAACGAGTCGGTGCCCGGCATTGCGAAGATCGTTCGCGCGCGGCTCGGCGAAGCGGCCGCGCAGTTCGGCGTGTCGCTACCGACGTACGTCGTCTTCACGAAGGCCGACGCCGTTCCCTACTTCGACGGGTACACGCGGAACCTCACGGACGACGAAGCGCACGAGGCGCTCGGCGCGTCCGTCGAGCCAGACTCGGGCGGGGCCGGAACCTACTCGGATCGCATCACGCCGTTGCTGACGCAGTCGCTCAACGATCTATTCATGTCGCTCGCCGAGCGACGGCTGGACGTGCTGGGCCGCGAAGTGGCGCCGGAGTGGAAGCCGGCGGCATATGAGTTTCCTCGCGAGTTCAGGAAGCTCGTCCCGCTCGTCGTTGACTTTCTGCGCGAAGTAGGCCGGCCGAGCGAGCTGGAAATGAGCCCGGTGTTGCGTGGATTCTACTTCACCGGCGTGCAGGCGATTCTGGTCCCTGAGGCCGTGGCCGCGACCACGGTCAAATCGGAGCTCGACGAAGCGGTTCGCTCCGCCACGGGTGTATTCGCGATTCCTGGTGCGCAGCGCAACGCCCCGACACCGCCGGTGGCCGGCGGCATGCGTCGCGTGCCCCGTTGGGATTTCTTGCCGCGACTGTTCCGCGAGGTCGTGTTCGGCGATGCGGCGGCGGTTCAGGTCACTGCGGCAGGCGCGCGCGTGGGTTTTTGGCGACGCGTCGGCCTTGGAACGCTGTCTGCCGTCGCGTTGATCCTCGGCCTCCTGTTCACGTTTTCGTTCGTCGGCAATAGCCATCTCGAGCAGCAGGCGCTCGACGCCACGCGCGGCATTGCCGCACTGCCGCCGAATCCGGTCGACCTTCCGCCCGTCGATCCGCTGCGTCGTCTCGACGGGCTGCGCATTCAGGTCGACACGCTGAGCCGCTACGAACATTCCGGTGCGCCGCTGAGTCTGCGGTGGGGTCTGTATGCGGGCGGCCGACTCTATGATGAAACTCGCGCGGCGTATTTCGCGGGCTTCAACAAGTTGATGTTCGGCAATACACGTGCGGCGATGCTGAGCTCCTTGCGCGGCTTGCCGGACGCTCCGCGTCCGACCGACGACTACGGCGACATTTACAGTCTACTCAAAGCATACATCATCACGACGTCGCATCCGGAGAAGAGCACGCCGGAGTTCTTGTCGCCCGTGCTGATGACGCGCTGGCTCGCCGGCCGTCCCGTCGACAGCGTGCGGGCGCAGCTCGCGAGGAAGCAGTTCGAGACGTACGCCACAGAGCTGCCGTACGCGAATCCATTCCCCGATACCGCGGACGCCGCGGCGGTCTCGCGCGCGCGAAGCTTCTTGCGACAGTTCGCCGGCTCGGAGCGCATCTATCAGTTCATGCTCGCCGAAGCGGCCAAGAAGAATCCAGGCGTGCAGTTCAACAAGAACGTGCCGGGCTCCGCGCAGTTCGTGGTCGACGCGTACGAGGTGCCGGGCGCGTTCACGAAAGGCGGCGCCGTCTTTATGCTCGACGCCTTCAAGACCGTTAACAAATATCTAAAAGGCGAAAGCTGGGTCGTCGGCGAGGATGCGGGACAGGTCGATCAGGCCAAACTCGCGGCGGAATTGCAGACGCGATACTCGAACGACTACATCGCGCAGTGGAGGCGCTTCCTCCAGTCGGCGCAGGTGGTTCGATACTCCGGGGTTAAGGATGCAGCTACCAAGCTCGCGGCGTTGAGCGGCAACCAGTCGCCACTGCTCGCGCTGTTCAGCATTGCGGCGCAGAACACCGCGGTGCCCCTGCCGGACGTCGCCAAGACATTCCAGCCAGTGCAGACTGTGACGCCCGGCACGATCACCGATAAGCTCGTGGGCCCAGGCAACGAGCCATACGTCGCGGCGCTGCGCGCGTTGCAATCGTCCCTGGATCAAACCGCGAACGCACAGGGGCCGGCCGCCGACGCCGCGGCGGGACAAGCGGCTGGCAACGCGACCGCCGCCAAGGCCGCGGCACTGCAGATCGCCTCGAACTTCACGATCGACGAACCGGGCGTCCACACACTTGTGCAAACGCTCATGGAGGCGCCGATCACATACGCCGAGCCGATGCTTCGCAACTTCGGGTCGGCGGAAATCAACGTTCGCGCGCGTGCGTTCTGCTCGATCGCGCGACCGCTGCTCGCGAAGTTTCCCTTCTCGCCTGATGCGACCGCGCAGGCGTCACTCGCCGAAGTCGCCGCGGTGTTGAAGCCTGGATCCGGAAGCCTGTGGCGCTTCTACGACGAAGCATTGCAGGCCGCATTGCCGAAGCAGGGCAATCAATTCGTCCCGTCGGGAACGGGTAGCGTGAAGCTCACGCCGGGATTCGTGACGTTCATGAATAGGGCCGCGACGTGGGCTGACATCATGTTCAAAGACGATAGCCCGGAGCCACATCTGTCGTTCACCGTGCAGCCAATGCCGTCGGAGGCATTCACGTCGGTCACGCTGAGTCTCGACGGCGAAGTGCTGCGATCGAGCGCATCGGGCAACGTCGCCAGCGCGCGCGTCGACTGGCCAGGCGCCGGGCACGAGGCCAAGCTCGCCGCGCAACTCGGCACGACAGAAGCCACGCTCGTCGGTCCGTACACCGGTCCGTGGGCGGTCTTCCAACTCTTCGCGGTCGCTGACGAATGGAAGCCGGCGGCGAGTGGATTCCGTGTTGGCTGGGAGCTCAGCACGCACGCGCAACGCGCGCAACTTCCAAACGGCAGCGGCGCAAAGGTGATCGTGCAGATCGACGCCGGTCCGGCATCCACAGTGCTGCGGAAGGGTTTCTTCAGCGGCTCGGAGTGCGCCGGGGATATCGCGAAATAAACTACGACGCGGGTCTGACCGCACGTCGTGTCAAGTCAGACCTACGCCGCGTCGGCCAGCACTGTCGTCAGTCGATCGAGGTTGGCCGCGAGCGCGCGGAAGCCGTTCGCTTTTTCGACGAGGGTTTCGTCGAGGTAGAGGGCGCGATTGATCTCCACCTGCACGCTGTGGATTCCGTCGGCGGGCTTTCCAATTCTCTGAACGATGGTGCCGCCGGTGTACGGGTCGTTCAGCGCGACGGTGTATCCCATCCCGCGCAACGAATCCACGATCTGCGCCGTGAAGCTCGGCGCCGCGCTCGCGCCGCGAACGTCCGATACCACGAAATCGGGTCGGCGCGCGCCCGGTCCGTCGGGCGTCATCGCGTTGCCGAGGGATTTCATCGAGTGCCAGTTCACATGACGAACCACGCCGTGCACGGCGCGTACTTCTTCCACGAGCGACGACAGCGCCTCGTGGTACGGCGTGTAGGCCAGGGCGATGCGCTCGCGAACCTGCGCCACGGTCAACGGCACCGCTTGCGCTTCTACGCCCGGAACGACGAGTCGTCTGATCAAGCCGAGTCCGCGACGCGTCTTGTCAGTCGGCTGGAGCGGCGTTGGCCACGGCTCGGAGAGGAGGCTCTCATCGATGTCCGTTTCCTCGCGGTTGACGTCGATGTAGCAGCGCGGATACACCGCAATCAGCAGCGTCGCGCCGTGCTCCGGCGCGCCCGCGAGAAGATCGTCGACGTATGCGTCCTCGCCGCGGCGAAGGTCGACGCGCGTCGCGTTGCTCGCGAAATCGGGCGGATAATACCGGCCGCTGTGCGGCGAATCGTATAGCAACGGCGACGATTTCGCCGGCCGCGAGACGTGGAATGCGTCGATCACAGTCCCGTAAACACCGCAATCGTGAGCGCGACACTGCACAGCACCAATAGCCCCGTCGCCAACGGCAGGATGAAGCGGATCCAGCGGCCAAACGAAACCTTGCCCGTCGCGAGATACGCGAGCAGCATACCCGACGTCGGCGTGAGCGTATTCATAAGGCCGTTCCCGAAGAGGAACGCCTGCACCGTCACCTGACCCGACACGCCCGCGAGCTGACCAATCGGGCCGAGAATCGGCATCGTCACCGCGGCCTTGCCCGACGTCGACGGGATAAAGACGTCGATGACCATCTGCATCATCATCATGAGGTTCGCCACGATCACGGGCGGCTTTCCTTCGATGGACCGCGTCAGGAACGCCACGATCGAATCGAGAATCATTCCATCCTTGAGAATTACCTCAACGGCCGACGCGAGCCCGACGAGCAAGCCGGCGAGCATCATTCCCTGCATGCCGCGAACGAACGCCTGCGACGCCTCGCGCGAGCCAACCCCGCCGACCAACGCGATCACGATCGCGACCACGATGTACATCGCGGCGAGCTCGGGATTCGACCATTTCAGCTGCTGAACGCCGAGCACCATCACGACGATCGACGCGAAGAGCACGAACAGCACACCGATCTGCCGCGCCGAGAGGCGGCTGCGTCGCTGCCGGGCGACGGCACCGCTGCCCGGCCGACGCGGCGGGGCGAGCATTGCCACGTGACGCGATTCCGCGGACATCGGACCGATCGACCGGGCGCGGGGAATCCCCTCGTACACCAGCGTGCCGATTTCAGGCGCCTTGTCTCTTCGGCTCCGGAGCACGTACCAGATGCCGATCGGAAGAAAAATCGCGAACGTCACTGCGCGAAACAGCGCGCCGCTGAACACGGGCACGCCAACGATCGGTTGCGCTATGGCCAGCGCGAGCGGATTCGTCACCGATGTGAGATATCCGATTTTGGCCGCGACGGTCACCATCGCCGTTCCGAACAACGCGTCGTACCCGAGCCGGTCGGACAGGACGAGAGCCAGCGGAATGATGACGAGATACTCGGAGATGAGGCCGAGGAACGTGCTGCCCGCCGCTAAGAGAATCATGAAGACGGGGACGACGATCACCGCGTTGCCGCCCGTGACCGCGAGCAGGCGGTCCACCCCGGTGTCGAGCGCCCCGGTTTCCTGGAGCACGCCAAACATTCCGCCAATGAAGAGAATCATGAAGATGAGCGTCGCGGAACGCGTCATCCCCGTCGGAATCGAGCCCACGATCGCCACCGGGCTTGCCGGCACTGCCGCGCCGGCCACCTTGACGGTTTTCGGGGCGAGCGCGGCGAAGTCCTTCGGCACCGTGTGGTAGCTGCCGGCTACCACGACGCCTTTCGGAGTTCGCTGGTATTCGCCGGACGGGATGATGTAGGTCAGAGCAACGGCTGCGATGATGATCAACAGCATCATCACCACGGCGTGGGGCATGCGCCCCGGTTGACCTGGCGTAGAGCTGTCCAGCGGCGTCGCTGAAACGGTAGCCATGGCGGTCGTGGGAGACTGAAGTGCGGAACCTTACGGTTTTCGCTGACGTCCGGCCAGACGGAACTCGCTCGAGTGTGTGGTACATTTTGTAACACCCCGCGGCTAAGTGCGCAAACCATCTGGGGAACTGTCGTTCCTCGTGCTTATCATTGGCGGGTGCCTTCCCACAACCCGCCTGCCATGAACTGCCGTTGACGTCGAGACCAACAGTACGCATCGCGATCGCGCTTCTCTGCGCGATCGCGTTCTCGACTCAGGCGCTGGCGCAGAAACCCAAGCGGTCGTCGACCTCCGCGGCGAAGAAGCCCGTCGCGTCGCCCGTAAAACGGCCACCACCGGACTCCGCGATCATGCTTGCGGAGGCGACCCAGCCGAAGAGTCGCACGCAGGCCGACAGTATTTCGCTGGTGGCCGCGATCCGCGCGGGTTTCAAGAATCCTGATTGGCCCGTCAGGACCGCCGCACCGCTTCCTGGATCCCTCTTTCCCGCGAAGCGCGTCGTTGCCTTCTACGGCAATCCCATCGCGAAGAAGATGGGAATCCTCGGCGAGCTTCCGCCGGACCAGATGCTGGCGCGGCTCGATACGATCGTCGCACAGTGGAAGGCCGCTGATCCGGGGACTCCTGTGGTTCCGGCCATTCACATGGTCGTGTCCGTCGCGAAGCCTGATCCGGGAAAGGACGGAAAATACCGACAGCGATCCGACACCGGTCTCATCGAGCGCGCGTACGGCTGGGCGCATTCCAAGGGCGGCATTCTCATTCTCGACATTCAGGCGGGACAAAGCACGATCGACTCTGAGCTTCCGCGTCTCGTGCCCTTCCTTCAGCGGGCCGATGTGCACCTTGGCCTCGATCCCGAGTTTTACATGCATCACAACCGGGAGGGGCGCGTTCCAGGCACGAAGATCGGCGCGATGAACGCCGCCGATATCAATGGCGCGATCAATGCACTAGCTCGCCTCGTCACGGCGTATCATTTGCCTCCAAAAGTGCTGATCGTCCATCGCTTCACGACCAACATGCTGCAGCACGCGGAGAAGATCGTGCTCGATCCGCGGGTGCAGGTTGTCATCGACATGGACGGGTGGGGACAGCCGTGGCACAAGTTCGACACGTACAAATCGTGCGAGGTCGACGAGCCCGTGCAGTTCACGGGATTCAAGCTGTTCTTTCACAACGACACCAAGAAGGGCGATGCACTGCTCTCCCCGCGCGAAGTCTTGGCGCTCAGGCCGCGACCGATGTACGTCCAGTATCAGTAGTGTCGTCGCGCGCCGATCGCGTTTCCTCGGCGGCGTGGTCGTTTCATTCCTGGCATTAGCGTTTACACATCGCGCATCCGCGCAGCGCAATCCGGTGAACCCGCCGCGGCTCGGGGCGGCGCCCAACGTGGCGAGCACATCGCTGACATCGGTCACGATGCGAAACGTGGACTTTCACATCGGGACCGGCGTCGTACTGCGAATCCGCCGCCTGCGCGGCGAGATGCATCCACTGACGCACGGCGTCGTCGACTTCGACGATGTGAACAGCTATTTGCTGGACATCGGAACGGCGGAGGTGGCGCTCACCGGCGACGACCTGACGAACCTGATGAATAAATATGTGTTCAACTATCCGGGTGCGCCGCTGTCGCACCTTCGGGTCGACGTCACGCCGGAGGGAATTCGCCAGCGAGGAACCCTGCACAAAGGCGTCGATATTCCGTTCGACATGACCGCCTCGGTGTCGCTGGCACCCGACGGCCGCCTCAAACTCCACCCGACGAAGATGAAGATCTTTGACGTCAGCGGAGGCACGCTCATGGGCGCCCTCGGCATCACGCTCGAGAAGCTGATGGATCTCTCGAAGGCGAAGGGTATCTCGGTCAAGGGCAACGACCTCTTTCTCGACGCGCTCGCGGTGTTTCCGCCGCCGCAAATCCGCGGAACGATCTCGAGCGTGCGCATCGAAGGCGATCGCATGGTCCAGACGATCGGCCCCGCGGCGGATTCGGCGTTGCCCGCGATGACGATCGACAAGGCTGCCCTGAACTACATGCACTACACGGGCGGCACGCTGCATTTTGGCAGACTGTACATGACCGACGCCGACATGCTCGTTGTCGACGCGGACCAGAACACGCCGTTCGATTTCGACAATCCGAACTATCAGAAGCAGCTCGTCGCCGGGCGGTCGAAGACGACGGCCTCGCTTGGATTGGAAGTCTGGATGCCCGACGCCTCGACACTCGACGTCGGCCGCGCCGTACCGGTGCCGAAACCGTAGCTCGACCGATCGGGAGTCGCTCAGGGCGTGACGGTACCCTTCTTCACGACTGAGACCTTGAGCTGCGACGGGTAGAGACTCGAATGGTGCACGGAATTGTGCGCGATCAGGCCGGTTGTTTCGTCGTAGTTCTTTCCCCCGGTGTTCATGTTGCGATCGAACCGCGGAAAGTTGCTGCTCGATACCTCGATGCGAATCCGGTGGCCTTTATCGAACAGGTTGCTGGTCGTCATCGGCTGGAGCGGGACCTTCACCGTCTGGCCGGGCGTGAGCCACGCGAGCGGTTTGTCGTAGCCGTTGCGATAGCGCAAACGCTGAATCGTTTCGTCCAGGTTGTACGCGCGGCCGTCGGGATAGACGTCGATGACCTTCACCGTGATGTCCGTGTCTTTTCGATCGGACGACACATACGCGGTGAATTCCATCGGTCCGCTGAGCTCCATCGGCTCGGTGAGCGGATCGGACGTGTACACGAGAATATCGGGACGCACTTCCATCTCCCGCTGATCGAGCGCTCCGCCCGTCAACGCATTCGCCTGGCAGCAGACGTTCCCGCCGTGACTCGGCACGGGATGCATTGGATCGTATTCGAAGCCATCGGGCTTGTCGGTCGTCGGCGCAGACAACGTCAGCTTGCCATCGCCGTTTAGAGTATTGGCATGGCCGTCGCTCGAAAGGAAATACGTGAGCGACTGCGCGCCCTTTGGCGGCCACGTGTCCGACGTCATCCACTTGTTCGCGCCCATCAGGTAGTACCGCACCTTGGGCAGCGTGTCGAGCAGATGGTTGTTGTCGCCCTTGAGGAACATGTCGAACCAGCCCCACGTGAGCGCGTTGTAGTCGAGCCGCGCGTCACCCACGTTGCGTTCGCCCACGACCGTGTTCTCAGTTGCGCGCGTGTACGAGCAGTGCAGCGTCGGAGCAATGACCGCGTACTGCTTGTCGGCAATGTCCTTCCGCGCGGTGTTCCGCACATGGTTGTACGTCGCGAGGTTCGGTCCGACCGACACGTCGTACCACGACATGAACCACAACCCCGGCACGTTGATGCGCATGTTATCGTCAAACAGGCCGCCCTTGTACCACGCCGGATCGTTGGGTGCGCGCTTGATCATTGCGCCGCCGGTCGCGATGCCAGGCATTGAGTCGGCGAAGATGCCGTGCGGTCCGCCGAGGTTTTGAATGAGATCCTGCTCGGGCAGATGCGAGAAGTTCTCGGCCCAATCCGCGGGCGGTGCGTGCTCCGCGAGATCGAACGACTTCGCCGCGCGAATGAGATCTGCCTGCGTCGCGTTCTTCGGCATTTGCGGACGAACTTGATTCTGCTCGCCCATCAACCAGTCGATGAAGAGCATCTGCACGGCGCCGCCGCGATACCAATTGCCCTGCTCGTAGTACGGACCCACACGACCCACGCCGGCGCCAAATCCCTGCGGAATGATTGTGGCGAGTCCTTTCGGCGCCGTTGCCGCGACGGCCATCTGCCACTCGGCGGTCGACGAGCAGCCAATCAATCCGACCTTGCCATTCGACCACGGCCGCGTGGAGATCCACTGGATCTCGTCGTACCCGTCGGTGGTCGGCGGGCCGAGAATGTCGTAGTTGCCTTCGGAAAAGAAGTGTCCGCGCTCATTGGCGCCGACCCACGCATAGCCGCGCTTTACCGCTTCGATCTGCTGCGTCATATCCGCCGGCGCGCCAAGCGCGATGTCCCAGTAGTTCATCTGGTACGGCGTGCGAACGAACACTGCCGGCGCTTTGGGAGCGCTCTTCGGCCGGTAGACGTCAAACTGCATGCGCGTCCCGTCGCGCATCGGGATCATGAGTTTTCTATCAACAACCGCGATGGACTCGAGCACCTTCTCGAGTGAGTCCCGGCGGTGCGCGAGTGCGGTGTCGCGAGGTGCGCCACGCTGCGCCTGCGCCGGATGCGCGAACACAGAACCGACGACCACCGCAAGCGCGAAACAACGAACCGCCAAACGCGAGACGTGACGCATGGTATTCCTCCAGCAGGTCGGCGCGACAGCTACGACGAACGCGTTCAATCTAGCGTGCTTCGCCCACGCGCAGTCAGGAGTTGACAGGCGGCGACCGTTCAGTCTTCGCCGCGATCAGGACGACAGTGAGTCAAGCCGAGCTTGCTGCGCGGAATTGGTCGCTCGTCAGCGTACGAAGACTCCGATGTCGCTGTCGACGCCGAGCACGACGACAACGGCCCCGCCGCCGAACGTCGCGATGAGTCGTTGCCACGGGCGAAGCTTTCAGTGTCGCGGATTTCGGCGCGTGATCGTTGACAGAGGCTGCGCGACAACGCTACGCGAACAAACCTACCTGCCCGCCGGTGTGCCAGAAAAGGAGCGTCTGGCCGGTGGCGAATTCTCGAGCGCGAACGCGCGCCATCAACGCCGCCATCGCCTTCGCGGTGTAGGTGTGATCGACGAAGATGCCCTCGGTGCGCGCCAGAAGTTCGCTTGCCTCGCGCGACGCGTCGGTCGGAACGCCGTAGCCGTCTCCCACCCACGCGCTATCGACCTCGATCGCTCCGTCATACTCGGCGAGCCCATCGATCCCACGAATGATCGTCCGCACTGTGTCGGCAACGGCGTCCGCGGGATCATCGGCACTCACACCGATGACTCTCGTAACCTCGCCGCGCAGCGCGAGACCGGCGATGAGGCCGGCCTGTGTTCCGCCAGACGACGTCGCGTGTAGGATCACATCGGGCAGCGGCCCTTGCCCCGCGAGCTCGTCGATCGCCGCGACAAAGCCCAACGCGCCCGCCGGTGTCGATGCGCCAAGGGGAATGGCAAACGGTCGCCGGCCTTCGCGCTCCAAGCGCGCGAGCGTGTCACCCAAAGCGGCTGCGCGCTCGTTGCGAGACGGGATGTAGACCATCTCCGCGCCGAGCAAACGGTTCAACAGCGCGTTGGCGGTCGGCTTTTCCTGCGGAACGCCGTTCGCGATGATGACGCACCGCAATCCGAGACTGGCCGCCGCCGCGGCCGTTGCGCGCGCGTGGTTCGATTGAATGCCGCCGAGCGTGACCACGGTGTCGGCACCTGCGTCGAGCGCATCGCGCATCACGAATTCGAGTTTTCTAACTTTGTTGCCGCCGAAGCCGAACGGGATCGTGTCGTCGCGCTTGATGAGCAAACGAGGGCCGCCGCCGAGCGCATCGCGCAACCGGGAGAGCTCGTGCACGAGCGTCGGTGCCCGCGCGAATTCGACCCGCGACCGTCCTTGCAGTGAAGCGCCTGCCACTAGAGTCGAAACAGGTAGCTGTACTTCACGAAGAAGTAGTCATTGGCGCGTCGGAGCGGCTGCCATGTGAAACGGTCGATGGGATTCGCGTTCGCGTCAGCCTCGCTCCCGTATCCAAAGAACAGCACGGTGCCGGGCAGCGGCTGGTAGGAGAACAGATAATCGCCGTGAAGCTGCGCGCTTCGCGACGCCACCGCTTTTTGCCCGCTGATGATGAGCGGATAAAACGTGCGTGTTTCATCCCGCAGATCGTCGTGCTCCGCGAGATCGTATTCGCCCACCGCGCGAATGAAGATGGACCGCGTGAGCTGGTACTCGAGCTTGAGTCGCGGAATCGATGTACGCCCCGCGACCGAACCGTCCGTGCGGCGATAGTAGTCCTCGTAAGCGAGCGTCCCGGTCACGCGCAACTGATCCGAGGGACGCACGTTCAGCGTCGCCGACACATAGTGGATGTCGGCCTGGGCCCACTCGAAGAAATTCTCATCCTGACCGCCGATGTACGTCACCGATGCGCTGAAGCGCGCCCACTGCGGCGTTGTAACGGTCGCAACGTAGTCACGATTCGGAATGCGCCCCACGCCCGTGAACGGAATCGTGTCGACCTTCGTGCCAACGGTCCGCTCGATCTGGTAGTTGCTATACAATGTCTTGTCCCAGCCGAACGACTCCCAGTAGATCGCGCCGAGCACTTGCCATCCGCCCCGTAACGCGGCGCTCGTCGACACGTGAAACTTCTTGTCCTGCGCATCACCGTGACCGAAATGCGAGTATTCCCAGATGTCGTCGTACAGGATGTCTTCCGTGACAGACTCGATCGCATTGCCGCGGTTGTAGAACCACGACACTCGGTTGTCCGCCGCTCCGTGGACGATCGCTCCGCGGGAGATGAACCCGGTGGGAGCGCGGAAGTTGTCATCGATGCCGGTGAGGGCATAGCGGAACTGATAACGTTTCCCGTTACGGGAGAAAATATCTTCCCACAACGGAGCAGCCCGATACGTGCCCGACGTATGATCGAAGCTTCTCGCGTATTGAAACTGCTCCGTATACACGCCGCCGAACAGGAGACGACCGTCGACGTCGGCGACCCGGTTGTAGTCGGTGCCCACGACGCGATCCGTATACGCCATGCCGATCCGCGATTCGCCGCCAACGTCCCGCTGCGCGCGCATGACGTTGTAGTACGTCGCATCGCGGCCGGTCGGCGACAATGAGGCATTGTCACTTGCCGAAAGAAAGCCGACGCTCGTCCCCGCAACCTTGCCTGTGAGCTTGAGCGCTTCGTTCGGCGACGCAATTCGACGCGTGTAGATGAGACTGTTCGGAACGCTGAACTGCTCGAGACCGTCCAGAAAGAACGGCCGCTTCTCGGCAAAGCGAATCGCGCGACGCGGATCGAGCACGATCTGCCCCGCGTCCGATTCCACCTCGGCGAAGTCAGGCCGCACCGTCCCACTCATCGTGAGGTTGTTCGTCAGCCCCCACCGCGACGTCAGTCCGAATTGCGGCGTGGGATGCGTGTAGCCCCAACCGGTCGGTCCGGGAGCGCCAGTCGCCTTGCGGGTCACGACGGGATTCATGTCGAGGACGACGCCCCGGTCGAAGCCGGTCAGCCCGTCGATCGACCCTGATTGCGCGAGGAACGATGCGCCGGAGCGCTTCGCAGGCGCCCACGAGTCCTCATATCCCGAGTGCTGTACTTCCCGCACGACGTTGACGTCCCACGACTGAACATCAGCAGACTGATATTTGAGGCTCTTGAATGGAATTCGAATCTCGACTTCGTACCCGTAGTCGGTGAGATGGCCTTTCGATTGAAAGACGAAATCCTGATTCAGATCCGGCGCCGTGCGGCCGGCGAGGGTCGGCGCAAAGCCGCCGCTGTTCGGCCGTCCGGTCTCGACGATCGTTCCGTCCATCTGTACGCCGATCGGATTCACCGCGAAGACATACGCCTGCCGATGATCGTGAAACGTGCCGAGGATCAATTGCACGTTGTCGTCCGCGGCGATTTTGTCGCGATCGGCAAGCGTGACGTGCACCGCACCATGGCTCTCGTACGCGCGAACGCCGACGTACAACGCATTCGCGGAATACCACATCAGCACGCGCGTCGAATCGGCGGCCGGAATTCCGTCTTGCGGCGAGAACTGCGAGAAGCCCGCAAGCACCGCCGCGCGACTCCACGCGTCCTCGTCGAGATTGCCGTCGATGACAATTCGCGCCGAATCGCCAACGATGCGCGGAATGTGAATATGAAGCTGGCGTTCGCGACCGACGTACGTCGAGACGGGAACCGGGTCGGGCGGCCCGCCCAGCGCCGCAAGGAATGCCAAGCTGAGGCAGGTAAGCATGCGCTAAGATGCGGCGGACCATCCGCGCGCGTAAGGTTTCTCGGTCGTTTGCCGATCGTAAGGTTTCTGCGGGACCATGGATGATCTCGCGCGGCAACTCTACACTCAACCACCGCACCCGCCGTTGCTACCCCGAAACTCTTTCACGCGGGAGAGGAAGTATCGTGCAAACGAGACGTGAGTTCGTGATTTCGAGCGCGCTGGGCGCCGGCGCATTTGCCACGGGTACGCGATCTCTGAGCGCGCGAGCCGGCTCACCGTTCGCCGCCGCTCCGGAGCCGCTCGACATCCTCGTGCTCGGCGGCACGGGATTCATCGGTCCATATCTGGTCCGGTACGCCGTCGCCCGCGGACATCGCGTCACGACCTTCACGCGCGGCCGCCACACGGCAGATCTTCCCGAGTCGGTGGTTCATCTCGAAGGCGATCGGAACGGAAAGCTCCAATCGCTCGACGGCAAAACCTGGGACGCCGTCGTCGACGATTCCGCCAACACCGCTGATTGGGTTCGCCAATCGACCGAGCTGTTAAAGAACTCTGTGAAGCGCTACATGTTCACGTCGTCGACCGGCGTGTACTACCCGTATCATCCACGCGGCGCCGACGAATCCACGCCCGTGCACTACGACGTGCGCGACCCAAAGGACGGGTCGGAAACGTTCGGCGTCGCGAAGGCGCAGGGCGAGCGATACGTCCTCGACGCATTCGGGAACCGCGGCCTGGTGGTACGACCGACGTACATCGTCGGACCGAATGACCCAAGCGATCGATTCCCGTACTGGCCGGTGCGTCTCGCGCGCGGGGGCGAAGTCCTCGCACCGGGCAAGCGGGATGATCCTTCCCAGTTCATCGATGTGCGCGATCTCGCCGAGTTCATGGTGCGGCTGCTCGAGCAGCGAGAGTCCGGCGTGTTCAACGCAGTCGGACCGGCAAAGCCGATGACCGCGCGAGAGTTCTATCAAGCCGCGCGCGCCGCGCTCAAAACTGACGTGAAGTTCACCTTCGTCGACGACTATGACTTTCTCGCCGACCACAAGATCGACGAAGCCATTCCGTGGGCAATGCTTCGCGGAAACGACGACGGCATGATGAGCATCAAGCACGGTCGCGCGATCAAAGCGGGACTCACGTTTCGTCCGCTCGACCAAACCGTGCGCGACACGCTCGCCTGGTGGCCAACCGTTCCCGAGGCTCGTCGACTCAAGCCGCGGTTCACGATCACGCCGGAGATGGAAGCGAAGGCGCTTGCGGACTGGCACGCTCGAGGGTAACCCGCGTTACGCGCGCCGCCGTTCGACTTCTCACATTCGAAAAAGATAGCTGTACTTGACGAAGAAGTAGTCCGACGCGCGTCGCAACGGTTGCCAGTTGAACCGCTGGGTGAGGTCGAGCGATGGATTCGCGTCGCCCTCGGTACCGTATCCGAGAAAAAGCACCGTTCCCGGACTCGGTTGGTATGAGAACAGCCAGTCCCCGTGAATCTGCGCACTACGCGTAGCGTACGCCTTCACGCCATTGATGATGAGCGGATAGAACGTCCGTGTTTCGTCGCGGAGATCGTCATGCTCGCTGAGGTCGTACTCGCCGACCGCTCGGAAAAAGATCGACCGCGTGAATTGATACTCGAGTTTGACGCGCGGAATCACGTTGCGACCGGCGAGCGATCCATCGGTACGACGCCAATAGTCCTGATAGTTCAGAATTCCCGAAACCCGGGCATGATCGCTTGGCCGGAAATTCGTGGTGAGCGAGATGTAGTTGATATTGGCCTGCGCCCACTCGAAGAAATTCTCGTCCTGGCCGCCGACGTACAACACATTCGCGTCGAACAGCGACCACTGCGGCGTCGCAAAGGTCGCCACGTAGTCGCGGTTCGGTATGCGCCCGACACCGACGAACGGGATCGTGTCGACCTTTGTGCCGACCGTCCGCTCGATGCGATAGTTGGCGTAGAGCCCCTGGTCGTAACCGAATGTCTCCCAGTACACACCCGTGCCGAGCGTCCATCCGCCGCGAAGGCCGGCGCTCGTGCTGATGTGAAACTTCTTATCCTGCGCATCACCCTGATGGACGAAATGCGAATACTGCCAGGTATCGTCGAACAGGATGTCACCGGTGAGCGTCTGCAGCGCGTCACCCGGCGTGCCAAACCAAGTGCCTTGATGGTCGGCCGCGCCATGCACGATACCGGGCCGTGAGATGAAACCGCTCGCCGCCGTGAACTTTTCGTCGATGCCGGTCATCGTATAGCGAAAGCCGAACCGCTTTCCGTTCCGCGCGAGAATCCCCTCCCACAACGGCGCGTTTGCCACGACGCCACGCGCCTTGTTATAGCTCTCGGCGTATTGGAACGAACCGCTGTAGATGTCGCCGAACACGATGCGGCCGTCGACATCCGCGACGCGATTGTAGTCCCCACCGAGGACGCGGTCGGTGTACGCAATGCCGAGTCGGGACTTGTCTCCCAAGTCGCGCTGCGCGCGTACGATGTTGTAGATCGCGGAATAGTTTCCGTTGAATGAGAGGCTCGGATCGTCGCTCGCTGAGAGAAATCCAATGCTCGTGCCGGCAA